>DASXJB010000224.1:0-11736 GCA_036497645.1 Xanthobacteraceae bacterium | reverse complement strand
ATGCCGATTGCGGTGCGGGTCGTGAACGAGGGCGACTTCAATACCTGGCTTAGCGGCGCCAAGCAGAAATACGCGATCGACAACAACGCCGCGCCTAATACGCTCGCGGCGACCACGGCGCCTGCGATCCGATGACGGTCGCAGCCACGGAGCGGTCGTAAACGAAGGGACTGGCAATGGACACGATGGCACACGCCGCGCACGGCGATGAGGAAGCCCACGAAATCCCGCACGGCTGGCGGCGCTTTCTCTATTCGACCAACCACAAGGACATCGGCACGATGTACCTGGTGTTTGCGCTCATCGCCGGGCTGATCGGCGGCGCGCTCTCGATCGCGATCCGCGCCGAGCTGATGTATCCGGGCCTGCAAATCTTTCACGACACCCATACCTTCGACGTCTTCGTCACCGCGCACGGATTGATCATGATCTTCTTCATGGTCATGCCGGCGATGATCGGCGGCTTCGGCAACTGGATGGTGCCGTTGATGGTCGGCGCGCCGGACATGGCGTTCCCACGCATGAACAATATTTCCTTCTGGCTGCTGCCGGCGTCGTTCGCGCTGTTGCTGATCTCGATGTTTGTCGAGGGCGAGCCCGGCACCAATGGCGCCGGGACCGGGTGGACGATCTATGCGCCGCTGTCGACCTATGGCCATCCCGGTCCGGCGATGGATTTCGTGATTCTGTCGATCCATCTCGCCGGCGCTTCCTCAATTCTCGGCGCGATCAACTTCATCACCACGATCTTCAATATGCGCGCGCCCGGCATGACGATGCACAAGATGCCGCTGTTCGTCTGGTCGATCCTGGTGACCGTGTTCCTGCTGTTGCTGGCACTGCCGGTGCTGGCCGGCGCGATCACGATGCTGTTGACCGACCGTAACTTCGGCACGACGTTCTTCACGCCCGACGGCGGCGGCGATCCGCTTCTGTTCCAGCACCTGTTCTGGTTCTTCGGCCACCCCGAAGTTTACATTCTCATCCTGCCCGGCTTCGGCATGGTTAGCCAGATCGTGGCGACGTTCTCACGCAAGCCGGTGTTCGGTTATCTCGGCATGGCCTATGCAATGGTCGCGATCGGCGGGATCGGCTTCGTCGTCTGGGCGCACCACATGTACAACGTCGGCATGTCGGCGAGCGTGCAGGCTTATTTCATCGCGGCGACGATGGTGATCGCGGTGCCCACGGGCGTGAAAATCTTCTCCTGGATCGCCACGATGTGGGGCGGCTCGATCGAGTTCAAGACGCCGATGCTGTGGGCGATCGGCTTCATCTTCCTGTTCACCATCGGCGGCGTCACCGGCGTCGTGCTCGCCAATGCCGGCGTCGATCGCGTGTTGCACGGCACCTATTACGTCGTCGCGCATTTCCACTACGTGCTGTCGCTCGGCGCGGTGTTCGCGATTTTCGGCGGCTGGTATTACTGGTTTCCTAAGATTACCGGCTACATGTACAGCGAAGCAGTCGGCAAGTGGCATTTTTGGTTCACCTTCATCGGCGTCAATCTGGTTTTCTTCCCGCAACATTTTCTCGGTCTTGCCGGCATGCCGCGCCGCTATGTCGACTATCCCGACGCGTTCGCTGGATGGAATCTCGTTTCCTCGATCGGCTCCTACATTTCCGGCTTCGGCGTACTGATATTCCTCTACGGCATGGTGCTGGCCTTCGTCCGCAAAGAACGCGCCGCGGCCAATCCGTGGGGCCCCGGCGCGACCACGCTGGAATGGACGCTGCCGTCGCCGCCGCCGTTCCATCAATATGAAACGCTGCCGCTGATCCGATGAGCGCCACCCTCGCGCGCGCCGAACCGAGCATCGCTGGGGTCGGCGATTACATCGAACTGATGAAGCCGCGAGTGATGTCGCTCGTGGTGTTCACCGCGCTGGTTGGACTGGTGCTGGCGCCGGTGCATATGCATCCGGTGATGGCGTTTACGGCATTGCTGTGCATCGCGGTCGGCGCCGGCGCCGCGGGCGCGCTGAACATGTGGTACGATGCCGATATCGACACGCGCATGGCGCGCACGGCGGCGCGTCCGATTCCGGCCGGGCGGCTTGCGCGCGGCGAGGCGCTGGCTTTCGGTCTGGTGCTTGCCGGCTTCTCGGTGGTCGTGCTCGGTCTTCTGGTCAATGTTTTTGCCGCGCTGCTGCTGGCCTTGACCATCGCGTTCTATGTCGGTGTCTACACAATCTGGCTCAAACGCTGGACGCCGCAGAATATCGTCATCGGCGGCGCCGCCGGCGCGCTGCCGCCGGTGATCGGCTGGGCTGCGGCAACCGGTGGCGTCGCGATCGAGCCGCTGGTTCTGTTCCTGATCGTTTTCCTGTGGACGCCGCCGCATTTCTGGGCGCTATCGCTTTATCGCGCCGACGATTACGCACGCGCCGGCGTGCCAATGCTTCCAGTTGTGGCCGGTGCGACCGAAACGCGGCGGCAGATTCTCCGCTACACGCTGGTGCTGGCGCCGGTCGGCGTTGCGCCGTGGCTGCTCGGCTATGCCGGTGCGTTGTACGGAATCGCCGCCGTGCTGGCCGGCGGCGCGATGATCGCGCTTGCCATTCGCGTTCGCGGCGAAGCGCGCGGCCACACCGCCAGCAAACAAATGTTCGGCTTCTCGATTTTGTATCTGTTCCTGTTGTTCGCCATGCTGCTGGTCGATCGCATGGCGGGAGGACTGTTCACGCCGCTGTGGAGCCATTTCCCGGCAGGAGCATGAGACGGCGATGAGCGAGCGCAACACCGAACCAAAACCGGAGCCCGGCATCAGGCTGACCGAGCAGCAGCGGCGCGCCCGCCGCGCCCGCTCGATCGCCATTGCCATATCGCTCGGCGTGCTGGCGGTGCTGTTCTACATCGTGACGCTGGTGAAGGGGCCCGGCGTGCTGGAGCGGCCGCTATGACCCGGCGCCCGGCCCGCGATGCTGTCGTGGCCTTTGCCTGCTGCGGATTTGTTGCCGGGATGGTCGGCGTTTCCTTCGCCGCAGTGCCGCTGTACTCGTGGTTTTGCCGCACCACCGGGTTCGGCGGCACAACGCAGGTGGCAAAAACCACGCCCGATCAAGTGTCCGCCCGCGTCGTCACGGTCCGCTTCGATTCCAACGTCGCGCCCGGCTTGCCATGGTCGTTCGAGCCGGAACGCAGGACAATCGACGTGCGGCTCGGCGAGGTCGTCACGGTCTATTATGCAGTCCGCAACGAATCCGCGCGAGTGACGACGGGCCAGGCCGGCTACAACGTGACGCCGCCGACGGTCGGCGCTTATTTTGAGAAGATCAACTGTTTCTGTTTCACCCAGCAGACGCTGCAGCCGGGCGAGAAGCGCGACATGGCGGTGGTTTTCTACGTCGATGCCAAACTCGGTAAGGACGCGGAACAGAGCGCCGTAAACAACATCACGCTCTCCTACACCTTCTTTCCGGTGCGCGTTCCCGACCGGCCGGTGGTGGAGAGCGTGAATTCGGATAAATCCGGGCACATTTAGAGACGATTGAACCGTAACCAAGACGGCGCGAAAGCGAAGACTTCGATCGCGCCAAGGTGGAGAAGACGATGGCGACTGCGCATGCCAAACCGCATCACGATTACCACCTGGTCAATCCCAGTCCGTGGCCTGCGGTCGGCGCGACCTCGGCCTTTCTGGCGGCTGTAGGCGCCATTCTGTGGATGCACCACATGGTCGCCTACGCGCCCTTGGTGCTGGGCGCCGGCGCGATCGGCATCGCCTATACCATGGTCGGCTGGTGGCGCGACGTCATCTACGAAGCCGAAGTGGAAGGCGATCACACCCGCGTGGTGCAGATCTCGCACCGCTACGGGATGATCCTGTTCATCGCTTCGGAGGTGATGTTTTTCGTCGCCTGGTTCTGGGCCTATTTCAACACCGCGCTGTTCCCGGACGAATTCCGCGACGTCGCCCGCATCGCCTTTACCGGCGGCGTCTGGCCGCCCAAGGGCGTCGACACGTTCGATCCGTGGCACTTTCCACTCTTGAACACGCTCATTCTGCTCACCTCGGGTACGACGGTAACCTGGGCGCACCACGCGCTCTTGGAAAACGATCGCAAGGGGCTGGTGTGGGGCTTGGCGCTCACCATCGCCTTGGGGCTGAGCTTCACCTGCGTGCAGGCGTGGGAATACATGCACGCGATGTTTCACTATTCGGGCAACATCTATGGCGCCACTTTCTTCATGGCGACCGGATTCCACGGCGCCCATGTGATCATCGGCTCGATCTTTCTCATCGTCTGCCTGTTCCGCGCCATAGCAGGACAGTTCAAGCCGACCCAGCATCTCGGATTTGAATTCGCGGCCTGGTACTGGCACTTCGTCGACGTCGTGTGGCTGTTTTTGTTCGCCTGCATTTATGTCTGGGGTGGCGGTCCGCAGGCGGGCTGAAAGCGAAATCTAAATTGCTGGAGTGAGCGAGACGATCACCACGCTCTCAGGCGCCATCGCGGCGGGCCTGTCCTGTGGCTGTCCGCGCTGCGGCCAAGGCCGGCTGTTTGCCGGGTTCTTGAAATTGCAGCCGCGCTGCGAGCGCTGCGGACTTGATTTCGGTTTTGCCGATTCCGGCGATGGTCCTGCCGTGTTCATCATGTTCCTGGCCGGCGCAATCGTGGTTGGCGCTGCGCTGGTGACAGAGATTCTGTTTCAACCTTCGTACTGGGTGCATGCGGCGCTATGGCTGCCGCTGATCGTGCTCGTCACGCTCGGCCCGCTGCGGCCGATGAAAGGCCTGATGATCGCGCTGCAATATCATCACAAAGCGGCCGAGAGTCGGTTCGGTCAAGAACAGGGCCAAGAACACGGCCAAGAACACGGCCAAGAACACGGCCAGAACGGCGCCCAGAATACGACCAAGAGCATCAAGAACCATGACGGCTGAGCCGCACCGAGAAGCGGCGCCGCATCGGCCGGCGGCGCCCAGTCGTTCATGGCGAAGCCTGTTGCTGCCCGCGCTGTTGGCCTTCGCGGTGCTTATCGCGCTTGGCACTTGGCAGGTCGAGCGCAAAGCCTGGAAAGAAGCTCTGATCGCCTCATTGACCGAACGCCTCGCGGCGGCGCCGCAAACGTTGCCGCCCGCCAAGGATTGGGCCAAGCTTGATCGCACCGGTGACGAATACCGCCGGGTCAAATTCACGGCGAGCTTCGACAACGCGCGTGAGGCGCTGGTCTATGCGGCGGCGAGCGCTTTCCGGCCCGATGTCACGAGCCCGGGCTATTGGGTGTTCACGCCGGCGCGGCTCGCTGACGGCAGCATCGTCATTGTCAATCGCGGCTTCGTCCCGGACGCACGCCGCGATCCAAAATCGCGGCCCCAAGGCCAAATCGCCGGAGCGATCGAGATCACCGGCGCGCTGCGCTGGCCGGACGAGCGACACTGGTTTACCCCGGCGGACGACGTTTCGCATAATCTCTGGTTCGCGCGCGACCCGGCCGCGATTGCGGCGGCCAAGGGTTTGGACAAGGGTTTGGGTCTGGACAAGGGTTTGGGTCTGGACAAGGGTCTGGATCCTGGAACGGGTGCCGTAGCGCCGTTTTATGTCGAACAGGAAGCTCCGACACCGCCTGGAGGTTTGCCGCAACCCGGAAAGCTCCTGGTCGCCTTGCCGGACAACCATCTGCAATATGCACTGACCTGGTATGGGTTGGCGGCGGCCTTGGCGGCTGTATTCGGCTTCTGGGCGGCCTCATCCGGCCGCCGCACCGTTCTGGCTGATCGCCCGTAGAAGCCTCACGGTTGCGTCAAAACCGCATCCCGAGGCCCGGCCGGCCCGGTGGCTTGCCGGTGCCTTTGACGGTGCCTTTTCCGTGCCTTGCCTTGCTTGTGAAGCCGTTCGATTTGCTATTAGTGTGGCCCGCGTTCCGGCGCGGCGACGCGGCGGCCAGACCGTTTGGCCGGGCAGATAAGCCTGCCATATCAGTTACTTAGAAGCTTCTAGCCGGCGTCTAGCGGCGGCGGAAAGGTAAAGTGCAATATATCTCGACCAGAGGCGAGGCGCCCTCGCTCGGCTTTGCCGAAGCGATGCTCGCCGGCCTTGCCCGCGACGGCGGACTTTATGTGCCGGACGCTTGGCCGCGCCTCGATACTGCGGCGATCGCGGCTTTCGCCGGGCGCTCCTATGCCGAGGTTGCGGTCGACATTATCAGGCCTTTTACCGACAACGCGGTTGCACCCGGCGATCTCGCGCGGCTTGCCCGCGAGGCTTATGGTAATTTTCGTCATCCGGCCGTGGCGCCGCTCAGCCAGCTCGGTGTCAACACGTTTCTGCTTGAACTTTTTCATGGCCCGACGCTCGCCTTCAAAGATCTGGCGATGCAGCTCCTGGCGCGGCTGCTGGATCACGCGCTTGCCGCGCGCGGCGAGCGGCGCACCATCGTCGTGGCTACCTCCGGCGACACCGGCGGCGCGGCTGTGGAAGCGTTTCGCGATCGCCGGCAGGTCGACCTAGTCGTGCTGTTCCCGCACGGCCGCATTTCCGACGTGCAGCGCCGCATGATGACGACCAGCGGCGCTGGCAATGTCAGCGCCGTTGCGATCGAGGGCACGTTCGACGATTGCCAAGCGATCGTGAAGGGGATGTTCGGTCAACACGGTTTTCGCGAGCAGGCCCGGCTCTCCGGCGTCAATTCAATCAATTGGGCGAGGATCGTGGCCCAGGTGGTCTATTATTTCACCGCCGCAGTCGCGCTCGGCGCCCCGGCGCGCAAATTCGCCTTCGCGGTTCCAACTGGCAATTTCGGCGACGTCTATGCCGGCTATGTGGCGGCGCGCATGGGCCTGCCGATCGATCGCTTGATCGTGGCGACGAACGTCAACGATATTTTGGCGCGCACGCTCGCGACCGGGACCTATGAGCCGCGCGCGGTCGTGCCGACGACCTCGCCGTCGATGGACATCCAGGTTGCGTCGAATTTCGAACGCCTCGTGTTCGAGGCGTATGACCGCGAGCCCGCCGCAGTGCGCGCGGCGATGGGCTCGCTGGCGCAGTCGCGGCGGTTCACCCTGTCCTCGCGCGCTCTGTCGTCGATTCGCAGCCTGTTCACCGCGGACCGCGCCGACGAGGATGAAGTCGCCGCCACGATCCGCACCGTCAAACGCGAGACCGGCAATTGCATCGACCCGCATACCGCGGTTGCGGTCGCCGTGGCGGAGAAGGAATCGCGCGACCCGGCGGTGCCGATGATCGTGCTGTCGACCGCGCATGCGGCGAAATTTCCCGATGCGGTGGAAGCAGCCTGCGGTGTTCGCCCGGCTCTTCCCGATTGGCTGGCGCATATCAATGAGTGGCCCGAGCGTGTCACGGCGTTGCCGGCCGATCAATCGGCGGTCGAGCGGTTCATTTTGGCAACGAGCCGGGCCGCCCAGGAAGGAGCGGCGGCATGAGCGTCGAGGTGACCACGCTCAAGTCCGGCCTCAATGTCGTGACCGACGCGATGCCGCATCTCGAGACAGCTTCGCTTGGGGTCTGGGTGGCGTCCGGCAGCCGCGACGAGCGCTACGACGAGCACGGCATTTCCCACTTCCTCGAGCACATGGCTTTCAAAGGCACGCGCCGGCGCAGCGCGCGGCAGATTGCTGAGGAAATCGAGGCCGTGGGCGGCGATCTCAACGCCGCGACCGGCGCCGAAAGCACCGCCTATTACGCTCGCGTGCTCAAATCTGACGTGCCGTTGGCGCTCGACGTGCTCGCCGATATCCTCTCGGACCCGTCCTTTGATCACGAGGAGCTGCTGCGGGAACAAAATGTAATCATTCAGGAGATCGGCGCCGTCGCGGACACGCCCGACGATCTCATTTTCGAGCACCTGCAGTCGGTCGCTTTTCCCAATCAGTCGCTCGGCCGCTCCATCCTGGGCACGCCGAAGACGGTGCGGTCGTTCGACGGCGGCAAGCTGCGCACTTATCTCGCCAGAAATTATCGCGCCCCGGATATCGTGGTCGCGGCCGCGGGCGCGGTCGAGCATCGCGCCGTGGTCGCCGAGGTCGAGAAGCACTTTGGCGGCTTCAATGGGCCGGCCGGTCCGCTACCGGAGCCGGCAAATTTCGGCGGCGGCACTCACGTCGAGAAGCGCGAACTCGAGCAGGTGCACATCGCGCTGGCGCTGCCGGGCGTCTCGATTGTCGATACGGCGCTCTACAGCCTACAGGTGTTCACGAATATTCTCGGCGGCGGCATGTCCTCACGGCTGTTCCAGGAAGCGCGCGAGCGGCGCGGCCTGTGTTATTCGATCTACACGTTCCACGTACCGTATTCCGATGTCGGCATGTTCGGCCTCTATGCCGGCACCGACGCCGCCGACACTTCGGAATTGATGCGGCTGATCGTCGACGAGATCGCCACCACCGCTGAGACTATTTCCGAACCGGAAGTGGCACGCGCCAAAGCGCAGATGAAAGCCGGCCTGCTGATGGCGCTGGAAAGCTCGGGCGCGCGTATTGAGCAACTGGCCCGGCAGATGATCACCCGCGGCCGTCCCGTACCGCTCGACGAGCTGGTGGCAAGGGTCGACGCGGTTACCGTCGAAAGCGCGCGGGCGGCCGGCCGGGCGCTCATTGCGCGCGGCAAACTTGCCACCGCCGTTCTGGGCCTTGGTTCCGGGCTTGAAAGCGCGGCGGCGATTGCGGAGACTCTGACGCGCCGCGCCGCCGCATGAAGAGTCCGGCCGAACCAGCCAATGGCTTTCTTCCGCACCATCAATTTTTCTGAGCCGCTACCGAGCATCGAAGGCGACGGCATCATGCTGCGTACGCCGCAGATAACCGACTTCGAAGAATGGGCGGCGCTGCGGGAGACGAGCCGCGATTTTCTCACGCCCTGGGAGCCGACTTGGCCAGTCGACGATCTCACGCGCGCGGCGTTCCGGCGTCGCATAAAACGCTACACCGAGGATTTGCGCAGCGACCAGGGCTACGCTTTTCTCATCGCCCGCAATTCCGATGGTGCGCTGGTCGGCGGGCTGACCCTGGCCAATATCCGGCGCGGCGTCGCCCAGGCCGGCAGTCTCGGCTACTGGACCGGCTTGCCGTTCGTGCGCCAGGGCTACATGACGGCGGCGGTGCGCGCGGTGATTCCGTTTGCTTTTGCCAGCCTGCGGCTGCACCGTCTCGAAGCCGCCTGCATTCCCAGCAATAGCGGATCGATCAAGCTTCTAGAGAAGACCGGTTTCGTGCGGGAGGGCTATGCCCGCGAATATCTGTGTATCAACGGCATCTGGCAGGATCACCTCCTCTACGCGCATGTGAACAACGGTTCCGATTACGACAGAGCGTGACCCTTTGCGCCTTTAACCAAGCTGCATAACGCCTTGGGAAAGCCGTCATGAGTTTGCTATAGCAATCGGGGATCGCGAATTGGCGATGACGCGGGGAACAAAACGCGTATTTTCTAGCTCGGGCTGGCGCCATCGGTCGCCGGCCGGGGCCGTGCTCGCATTGGTGTTGCTCGCCGGATGTAGTGGCGGCGGCTCCGGCGCGCCGGCGACGACCGCATCGACCGGCTCGGCACCCCCGGCTCCCGCATCGACTAGCGCCCCGCCGCCGGCGCCGGCAGCGCCGAGCACGCCATCCTTGAAGGACAAGATCGCAGGCTTCTTCTCCGGCGCCACGCAGAAAGAGCCGCAGCCGGTCACCAACGCACAGCCGGATGTCGAATGTCCTCTCCTCGACATCCGCCAAGGCGCCTCCACGCTGACATTTCCACCGCCGCCGCCCGACGGCGGCAATGAAGCGATGGCGCTGAAGTACCAGGGCATGTTCGTGCGCGCCGCCCGCGACTGCGCGGTCGTCAACGGCCAGATGGTGATGCGGGTCGGGGTGCAGGGCCGCATTATTGTCGGCCCTGCCGGCGGAGCGGGCCAGATCGAGGTGCCGCTGCGCATCGCCGTCGTCAGCGCGCCGATTACCGCGCCGAAAACGGTCGTCACCAGGCTGATCCGTATTCCGGTGACGATCGGCGCCAACGATCCCAATGTCGATTTCACCCATATCGAGGAGGGATTGAGCTTCCCGATGCCGTCAAACTCGTCCGATCCCTATCTCGTCTATATCGGCTTCGACCCGTTCGGCGCCGCGGCGGCGGATCAGGCGAAGAAGCCCGCGCCGGCCAAGAAGCCAAAGCCGACCGCGAAACCAAATCCCAATGCGCCGACGGGGTGAGTTTTCTAGGCAAAACTACAAACAATCCGTCATCCTGAGGCGCGAACGAAGTGTGCTTCGAAGGATGAGCGGCCGAGGCCGTCGCCCTTCGAGGGCCGCTTCGCGGCCACCTCAGGGTGACGGAAGCCGGACCTCAGATTCGGTTAATTGAACTTCTGCCGGATATCGGCAATGCCGCGCGCGAGCAGATCCTCGGCGACCTGACCCTTGGCCGCCGTCGCGATGATTTTCTCCGCAGCCGCCACCGCGGCATCGGCCGCGGCAGACCGCACATCGGCGACGGCCTGAGCTTCGGCCTGGGCGATTTTTGTCTCGGCCATCTTGGTGCGCCGGGCGACGAAATCTTCCGCTTTTGATTTTGCTTCCGCCGCCAGTCGTTCGGCCTCGGCCTTCGCTCCGGCGATAATCGCTTGCGCCTCGCTTTCGGCCTCGCGCGCTTTGCGCTCGAACTCGCCGAGCAGCGCCTGCGCCTCTTCGCGCAAGCGGCGCGCCTGTTCCAGCTCCGATTTGATGCGGGCCTGACGGCGGTCGATGGCGTCGATCAGCTTACGATGGGCGCCGAGATAAGCGAGCAATCCGAGGAAGCAGAGAAAGCCAACTGCTACCCAATTTTCGGCTTCGAGCATGGCCGTCCCTTTAATGTTTGCCGGTGTCGCCGAGTGCGGCGGCGATGTCCTCGTCGCGCGGCCGCTGCCCGATCAGGCGTTCGACGATGGCCGAAGCGGTCTCGGCGGCGATTGACTTTACATTGCTCATTGCTGCGTCGCGGCTTTTTGCGATTGATTGCTCGGCGGCGGTTATCCGGTCGTGGAGTTGTGCTTCGAGCCGCTTGTGCAGAGCCTCGGTTTCGCGGGCCTGCTGCTCGCGCGTGGCGCCGGCAATGGCCTGGGCGCGGCCCCTGGCCTCCGCAAGCGCCTTTTCGTAAGCCGCTTGCGCCGCGTTCGATTGCTCTTTGGACTGCTCCGCCGCCGCGAGATCGTCGCTGATGACTTTGCTGCGTGCCGCCATGATGCCGCCGATGCGGGGCAGCGCGATTCTCGACATCAGCACATAGAGCAGAACGAAGCTGATCACCAGCCAGACGATCTGTGACGGAAAGTGCTCAGATTCAAACGGCGGGAACTTGGCATGTCCCGCGGGAGCTTCGGTATGGGTGGTCGTTTCGGCCATAATGTCTGCCCTGGAACTTGGCAGTTCGATTTTGCCGCGGCCTTATAGCCCGAACAGCAACAAGAGCGCGATCAACAGCGAGAAGATGCCGAGCGCCTCAGTGATGGCGAAGCCGAAAATCAGGTTACCGAACTGGCCCTGCGCCGCCGACGGATTGCGCAGCGCCGCAGCAAGATAGCTGCCGAAAATGATACCCACGCCGACGCCGGCGCCGCCCATGCCGATACAGGCAATACCGGCCCCGATATATTTCGCGGCGGTCGGATCCATGAGAACACTCCTTCTTTAGGTTGTAATGATTGGCCGTCAGTGGCCCGGGTGAATTGCATCATTCAGATAGATGCAAGTGAGAATGGCGAACACATACGCCTGCAAGAACGCCACCAGAAGCTCGAGCGCGGTCA
>DASXJB010000223.1:0-4367 GCA_036497645.1 Xanthobacteraceae bacterium | reverse complement strand
CCCTTCCGGACTGACGCAGGTCATTTCGGTGCAGACCAGCGCCGCGCCGCCTTTGGCGCGTTCGCCGTAATGCACGAGGTGCCAATCGGTGGGGCAGCCGTCGACGGCTTTGTATTGCGCCATCGGCGAGACGACGACGCGGTTTTTCAGCCGCATATCGCGCAACTGGAACGGCGCAAACATCGGACGGCGGACGGTATTGTCGCCGGCGCCGGCGAGCCGCTGGAACCAGGCCTCGGCCCCTTCCAGCCAGTCACGGTCGCGCACGCGCAAGTTTTCGTGACTGATGCGCTGCGAGCGCGTCAGCAGCGAATAATTGAATTGCACCGGGTCGAGATGCAGATAGCGCTCAACGTCCTCGAACCATTCGAGCGAGTTGCGCGCTGCCGATTGCAACCGCAAGACTTCGGTGCGCCGGGCATCCTCATATTTGGCAAACGCCGCTTCCAGCGTCGGCTCGCTGGCGAGATACTGCGCCATTGAGATCGCGCTCTCCATGGCGAGCTTGGTGCCCGAGCCGACGGAGAAGTGCGCGGTGGCAGCTGCATCGCCCATCAGGACGATGTTTTCACGCGACCATGTCTCGCACAGAACGCGCGGAAAATTCAGCCAGGCCGAACCGCGCAAATGCGTCGCGTTCGACATCAGCCGATGGTCGCCCAGATATTTCTCAAAGATCCGCTCACAGGTCCGGCACGATTCGTCCTGGCTCATCGTCGCGAACCCGAACTTGCGCCAGGTTGCTTCTGAACATTCGACGATGAACGTCGCCGTGTCGGCGTCGAACTGATAGGCATGCGCCCACACCCAGCCGTGCTCGGTCTCCTCGAAGATGAAGGTAAAAGCGTCGTCGAATTTCTGGCGGGTGCCGAGCCAGACAAATTTGTTCTTGCGCGTTTCTATCGCTGGCTTGAAGACGTGCGCGAATTCGTTGCGTGTCCTTGAATTCAGACCGTCCGCAGCGATGACGAGATCGTATTCGCTCACGATTTCGCCGGCGCTGGCTATCTCGGTTTGAAAACGTAAGCGCGCACCGAGCTCCCTCGCCCGTTCCTGCAAGAGCAACAGCAGCGTCTTGCGCGAGATACCGGAGAAGCCGTGCCCGGTGGAGACAATTCTTTGCCCGCGGTAATGGACGGCGATGTCGTCCCAGTAAGCAAAATGCTCGCGAATCGCTTGCGCGCTCGCGGGGTCGTTGGTGGCGATGTTGTCGAAGGTCTCGTTGGAGAACACGACGCCCCAGCCGAACGTATCGTCGGGCCGGTTGCGCTCGAACACCGTGACGTCGTGCGCGGCGTCGCGCAGCTTGATGCTGATTGCGGAATAAAGCCCTGCCGGGCCGCCGCCAAGGCACGCGATCTTCATGGTCAATGCCGCCTTCCGAACTGCTCTTGAGCATGGCATCGCTTGGCAATTATTTCAAGCTTAAAAGTTCAATATTAAAGCTTTTCGGCCGAATATGCCGTGGCGCGACTGCCGCTTTCGCAGAAGCCATGGGCGTGTATTATGACATTGGAGAATAAAGCTTTTTCCGAAAACCGGAGCGCAGGTTTTATGAGCAGGAGCAACCCTATTGTCGCCGATGTGATCGCTGGCGACCTGGCCCGCTACGGCGCGCGGCGCTGCTTTGCGCTCCTCGGCACCGCCAACTTCAAGATTTCGCACGCTCTGGTGCAGGCTGGCGTTGAGCTCGTATCCGCACGTCACGAATGCAATGCGGCGAGCATGGCGGACGCCTATGCCAAGGCGAGCGGCGAACTCACGCTGGTCAGCGTCCATTCGGGACCCGGACTCACCAATGCGCTGACCGGGATTGCCGAAGCGGCGAAAAGCCGGACGCCGCTTTTGGTGCTCGCAGGTGACGTGCCGAACGGCGCGGTTAAGAATAATTTCTATATCGAGCAAGCCGACATGGTGCGCGCGGTCGGCGCCGTGCCGGAACGGCTGCATACGCCCGGCACCGCGCGCGAAGACGCGTTGCGCGCGGTCAGTCACGCGCTGCGCGAACGGCAGACTGTCGTGCTCAGCCTGCCGCTCGATGTTCAGCATGCGCCGCTTGGCTCGCATCTGCCGCCGCTCGAGCTGCCGCTGGGCGGCGGCCGGCTTCATCCCGATCCGCGTGCAGTCGAACAGCTCGCCGATGCATTGTTACAAGCGCAGCGTCCGCTCATCCTTGGCGGCCGCGGCGCGGTCATTTCCGACGCCGAAGCGATGCTCACTGTATTGGCCGAGCGCACCGGCGCGCTTTTGGCGACCTCGGTCTGCGGCCACGGATTGTTTTCCGGCAATCCGTGGTCGCTCGGCATCAGCGGCGGTTTTTCGGCACCGGTCGCCGATGAGCTGATCGCGGAAAGCGATTGCATCGTCGCTTTCGGCGCGAGCCCGACGCAATGGACGACCAAGAAAGGCAAGCTCATTGCCCCTGGCGCCGTGGTCGCACAAGTCGATGTTGAAGCGGGCAAGCTCGGCTATCAGATGCCGATCGAGATTGCGGTGCTCGGCGATGCCAAGGCGACGGCGGAAGCTTTACTTGCCGAAATCGACCGGCGTGGAAGTAAATCCAGGCCCGGCCGCCGCAATGACGCGACGCGCGAGCGCATTCGAGCCGGCGACAACCACCACTATCCGCATCCGGACGAATCAAGCGGCGACTTCATCGATCCCCGCGCCTTGAGCAAAGCCGTCGACGCGATCCTGCCGGGAGATCGTGTCGTTGCTTCCGACTCAGGCCATTTTTGCGGCTGGGTACCGCGCTATTTGCGGGTGCCGAATGCCCGCGCCTCATGCTTGAGTCATTCGTTCCAGTCGGTCGGCCTAGGCCTGCCGTCAGCGATCGGGCTCGCCATCGCCAATCCCGGCAAGCTCGCCGTGCTCGGCACCGGCGACGGCGGATTCCTGATGTCGATGGCCGACCTGGAAACGGCAGTGCGGCTCAAACTTCGGCTCTGCATTCTGGTCTACAACGACAGCTCTTACGCGGCCGAGGTCCACTATTTCCGCCGGCAGGGCTACTCGGTCGACATCGTGCAGTTTCCGGAAACCGATTTTGCCGCGATCACCCGCGGCTTTGGCGCGCGTGGCGTCACGGTGCGCAAGCTCGCCGATCTTGATCCGCTCAAAGCGTGGGTCGCCGAGGACGCTTCCGGCGTGTTCGTGATCGACGGCAAGATCAACCCGAATCTCGAGGCTGATTGGCACGCCGAGCATTTCCCCAATTAGGGCGTGTACCCATAAATTCGCCATATCCGCTTTACGCCCGAAAGCAGACATTCGTTAGAGCGTCTGGCATGTCCGCTTTGTGCCACAAGCAGACATGAGCCGAGTGCCATACAAAGTCAGCTACTTCTGAGGAAGCGGTTTCGCCTCTACCTGTTCCAGCCAATCTGTATCTAAAACCGCCCGTGCCTGTTCCTGATCGATGTGAGGCCGGATTTCTAGACGGAATGCACGTACCAGCGTTTGGTATTCATGCGAACAATTTGGTGACCGTGTCGACGGCAAAAAGCCGGCGAAATCGGCAAATTAACATTGTGCTGTCGCAACAGATCGTAGACCTCCTGAAAACCGAAATTATTGGGTGGAACATACACCGTGGAAAGCAGATCTGACTGGTCACCGCTTTGCGGAACCGCTGGTTGCGTTTGCGCGGCCGACAAATTGAGCAGGAGTGTGCCTATCACAACAACGGTCACCGCCGTCCATCGCCAACTGCTCATCTGACGTCTCCAAGTGCGAAAATATCGCAGTCAGTATTCAAGTTGAAAAGCCTTAGCTTTTCCGTTGTTGGTAGACGCACATAAGTGCGCCCGTTGCACTGAGGTTTCACTCAGCGATTGAGCCACACCGTCATGCCTGGCTCGAGGCCACTCGGATCGCCTTGCGGATCGAGGCGCAGACGGAGCGTGTTGCGATCGTGATCGCCGATTGCACGCTCGGCCTGCCAGGTCGCAAACTCTCCAAGCGGCACGAGCTCGGTGACCATCGCGGGTCTCGGTTCCCCTCCCGCTCGCGCCACCTCGACCTTGTCGCCCACCGTGAGGCCATGCAGCATGTCTTCGCGGGCGTTGAACGACAGCCACTGTTTGCCTGTTGCAGCGATCGTGAGTACCGGCTGGCCGGCGGTCACGTTCTCGCCCACCTCGGCGACGATGACGCTAACAATGCCGTCTGCGGGTGCTCGCAGAGTGGTCTTGTCCAGTCTTCGCTCGAGTACCGCGACCGCACGTGCGGCCGCCTTGACTTGGGCGTCGGCGATCGCGCGCTCTTCCCGGGTCGGGCCGGCGACCGCCGCGGCATGATTCGCTTGCGCCTCGGCGAGATCGGCACGCGCGGTTGCAAAGTCGTTCTGAGCCTGATCGAGATCCTGC
>DASXJB010000222.1:0-4815 GCA_036497645.1 Xanthobacteraceae bacterium | reverse complement strand
CCCGGCGCAGGCGCTGCATGGCGCGACTTTTGTGATCGATGCGGCCTTCATGTCGGAGAAGCTCGATGCCAACGGAGTGGTGGTCGACATTGGCCGGGCGCACGAGGCGCTTAAAGGCATACTCGGGCCGCTTAACTACCGCAATCTCGACGAGGCGCCCGCATTCACGGGCGCCAACACGACGACTGAATTTCTCACCCGCCATATCTATGACCGGTTGGCGGAGGCCGCGCGCGCGGGCAAACTCGGACGCGCCGACAAAGAGCTTGCGGCGATTCGCGTCACGATTTCGGAATCGCACCTGGCGCGGGCGTGGTACGAGGCACCGTTGTGGTGAAACGGCTAGCGTTCGCCATGCCCGGCGATCTCGAGACGCCGACTGGCGGCTACGCCTATGACCGACGCATAATCGCCGAACTCAAGACTCTCGGCTGGACCATCGACGTGAGCGATCTTGGCGACGGATACCCGCGTCCCGACGCAGCGAATCGGGCTGCTGCGCTAGCGTTGCTGAGAAGAATGCCGCCAGGACAACCGATCGCGATCGATGGACTTGCTTTCGGAGTATTGCCAGTAGAGGCCGCTTCGCTCCATGAGCGCAATCCGCTAATTGCACTTGTGCACCATCCGCTGGCGCTGGAGTCGGGACTATCCTTCGCCGACGCGAAAAATTTTCGCGCAAGCGAACGCACTGCGCTCGAATTCGCGAGCCGCGTGATCGCAACCAGCGCAACAACCGCAAATTTTATGACTATGGATTACGGCGTACCAGCTGAGCACATCATGGTCGTACGCCCCGGCAACGATCCTGTTGCGCCCGCTGTTGGAAGCCGCGACGGCGTCGTGCGGCTACTCGCGGTTGGCTCCGTTGTGCCACGCAAGGGTTACGATGTGCTGATCGCGGCGCTCGCAACGCTCGCCGATCTGCCCTGGCGACTCATCATTGCCGGCGACACCGGACGCGACTGCGTGACCGCCGCAAAAATCGAAGGCGACATCGCACGTTTTAAACTGACGGATCGAATTGCGTTGCTCGGCGCTGTACCATCCGCGCGGCTCGCCGAACTTTATCGGGCGGCCGACCTTTTCGTGCTGGCCTCGCGTTTCGAAGGCTACGGCATGGCCTATGCCGAGGCGGTTGCCTACGGCCTGCCGACCATTGGAACCACGGCGGGCGCGATCCCGGATACACTATCAGGCGAATCCGCCATTCTAGTAAAACCCGACGATGTCGCGGCGCTCGCGCGTGCGCTTCGCCGGCTGATTGCCGACAGCAATGAACGTCAGAAGATCTCCTCCGCTGCGCGTGCTGCCGCGGCACGTTTCCCGACCTGGCGCGACTCCGCCGCACTTTTCGCCGGCGCAATCGAGGCGGCAACAAAATGAGCGGCTTTTCGGCCGACTGGCTTTCACTGCGCGAACCTTACGATCTGCGCGCGCGCAGCACCAAAGTTCTCGCCGCCGTTGCCGAGGCCTTAGCCGCATTGCCTGCGCTCACGATCGTCGATCTCGCCTGCGGCGCCGGCTCGACGCTCCGCGCGGTTGCGCCACATCTGCCAGCCCAGCAAATCTGGAAGCTGGTGGACAACGACCCCGGCCTATTGGTGCGTGCCGCTAACGCGTCCCATCCCCGCGCCAGAGTGACGACCACGTCAATTGATCTTGTGCGCGATCTCGAAGCGGCGCTTGATGGTCCGCTCGATCTGGTCACGACATCCGCGCTGCTCGATCTTGTTTCGGATTCCTGGCTCGAACGGCTCGCGACCGAAGTCGCGGCGCGCAGGCTTCCGTTCTATGCAGCGCTATCCTACGACGGCCGGATCACTTTTGAGCCTTCCGATCCTCTCGATGCCGCGATCATCGGGGCCGTTAGCAATCACCAACGCCGCGACAAGGGATTTGGGCCAGCACTCGGCCCGGATGCCGCAAAACGAACAATCGCGATGTTCGAAGCCGTGGGTTACTTCGTCGTGAACGCCGCGGCCGACTGGGTGTTGAAGCCACACGATCGGGACATGCTGGTGGCCCTAGTCGACGGCTGGGCGAGTGCGGCGCGCGAGGTCGGGCAACAATCGCTGCCCGAAATCGCAACTTGGCTCACGCATCGCCGCGACGCGCTGTCGCATGAAAAATCGTCAATTCGCGTCGGTCACATCGATGTCTTCGCCGCCCCGATCGCCCGGCGCTGAGCGCTCAGATCGCAATCGAACAACACCTCGCCGCCCAGTTGGTGGATCTTCATCGGTGCGTGCAACGCTTCTTGCACGCGCTCGATCGGCGGAAGATTGAAGCTAGGCCGCCCGGTGCCGATGATGATGGGCGCGACCACCACGTGCAGTCGGTCGAGACAGCCGGCGATGAGGAAGCGCGAAATCGTTTCAGCCCCGCCTTCAATCAAAATGCGCCGCAGTCCGCGTTCGTAAAGCGCGGAGAGAATAGCCTCCGGCGCGATACGCCGCTGGAATGACTGCAACCGGACAATTTCGATATCGGCTGGGAGCTGCGCCTTTGCATCGTGTG
Source organism: Xanthobacteraceae bacterium (assembly GCA_036497645.1). GTDB lineage: Bacteria > Pseudomonadota > Alphaproteobacteria > Rhizobiales > Xanthobacteraceae > BOG-931. Next base: position 2,295 of record DASXJB010000222.1, on the reverse strand, counting down.
CTGTCATCACCAAACGGCGGAGACCGTCACGCGCGAACATCTTCGCACCGGCCGATAGGCGCGCGCTGGGATCGATCACCACGCGCGCCGGATTGGGGCCGGCCACGTGTCGCACGGTGAGTTGCGGATCGTCGGCCAGCGCGGTACCGACACCGACCACAACGGCATCGACGATTGCCCGCAGTCTGTGCAGATGTGCGAGCCCCGCCGGGCCGTTGATGTAGTGCGAATGACCGCTGGTCGTCGCCACGCGCCCGTCGAGCGATTGGCCGATCTGGCCCACTACTAGGAGCCCGTCCGCGGCATCTCCGCGCAGCGGTCCAAAAATCGCGTCCCAGTACGGCGGCAAGGGAACCATTTTGGTTCGGACCAATTCAGGCACGCCGGGCCAAGAATCAACAGCCTGAGCCTCGCCATCGCGATCAGCGCCGGGGGCAATTCGCCGCGGGGTCAAGTCGGCCCACTCGCGCCGACGAGTGATTCCCCCGGCAGGTTCCGCGGCCCCGAAGCGGCGCACCTCCCGCAGCCCTAGGAAGTCGGCGGCGGAGCGCGCTCTTTGATGCCAATCCTCAGGGTGCGTGTTCGATTGCACGTCCCGCGGCATTCGAGACCTCTGCCAGTGAGCCAATCAGGTGGCCGAGCTTATGTCCAGCGCGGGCGGCCTTTGCAGTCAGATAGCGGGCATTATCGGAATTGACCGGCGCCTCCACCGGCAGGCGTCCGATGATCTCAATCCCAGATCTAGCCAGGCCATCGAGCTTGGTCGGATTGTTGGTGAGCAGCACGATGCGTTGGATTCCGAGCATTTCCAGCATGCGGGCGGCGACGCCGTAGTCGCGCTCGTCATCATCGAAACCAAGCGTGGTGTTGGCATCGACTGTGTCCAGTCCGGCTTCTTGCAATTGATAGGTGCGCAGCTTGTTGCCGAGGCCGAGCCCGCGACCTTCTTGCGCGAGATAAAGGATGATGCCGCCGCCGGTTTCGCCCAGGCAAGCAAGCGACATTTTCAATTGATCGCCACAATCGCATCGCCGCGAGCCGAACACGTCGCCGGTCAGGCAGGCCGAATGCAGCCGCACGCGTACCGGTCTTGTAAGGTCCGGATCGCCGACGATGATCGCAACGGAATTTTCTCCGAGTGCGTCGCAGAACGCCACGAAACGCGTTTGCGTTCCTGTGCTGAGCGGTATGCGCGCCTCAGCCACCATCTTGAGCGAGCGGACGGTATCTCTGCGGCAGTGTTGAACCGCCGATGCCTCAATCATCACGAGCGGTGGATCGAAGATCGCAGTACTTGCACGATTGGCGTGAGCCCCCAGCACCGCCGGCAAGCTTTGCGCGAGTTTGGCAAGTTGAAGCGCGGCAACAGCGGCTACGCCGGCAGGCTCCGCATGGGGTGCATGGTAGACCTCGGAATCGACCACAAGCTCAAGCAGCTGCTCCACGCTGCTCCCGGCGGCGACTGTGAGCGCCATCGGCACCGACGTTTGAAAGCCGAGCCTACGCGCTCTTCCCGCGGAAAGAATCAATTTTGGCCGATGGGGCGAACACAAATTCATGAATGCGGTGAGCCGGCTTGAATCGATACCATCTACCGGTAGCGCCAGCAGTGTTTCGCTGTTTGCTGTTACTAGAACCGGACGCCGCGCTCGAATCTCCGCAAGTCCGCGCACTACACCTACCTGGTCGGGTGTCCCGAACAGGGAGGTATCAAACACACCATCAGTCATGTGAAATAGCTTTCGAAGTGCCGGTATAGCATCCGTAAAATTCGCAATCTATGAACTGTGGGTATTCCCGGAAAATCTCAGCGATTGTCAGGGCCGAGCGTGTCTGCTTGAGATAGCGCCGATAGCGCAATTGGGTCGCGGTCATTTCGTCCTCCTTCAGGCGGGCGGCGAACTTGGACGCGTAACGGTCAGAGCGCGCTTCCTTCGTGGCTGATCTTGGCGGTCGCCACGTCGTCCATCATCGAGAGAAGCTGGTCGGGAACCGCCATGGGCGTGCAGGCCTTGTCGCCGTCGATGAAGAACACCAAGCCGCCAGAGCGGCAGTCGATTTTGATGAGCGCGGCCTTGTCGCCGTAGGGTAAACCCTGCGGGGTCAGCGGATTCATCGCATAGATGCCGCGAAGGAACTGCCACTGATCGGACGTGAGTTCGATCCATTTGCCGTTGTGCGCTTCGACGGCGTGCCTGGGCACTGAGGCGTCGACGCAGCGAGCGGCGCCTTCGGCCGCATGGGCCATTTGGGGCAGGACCGCGAGACCCACGGCCAACGCCAGAGCACGATTGC
>DASXJB010000221.1:0-2521 GCA_036497645.1 Xanthobacteraceae bacterium | reverse complement strand
TCGGCGACGCCGGAAATAACGAAACCGCCATAAGAGTGGCCACAGAGAACTACGTCGCTCAGCCGTTCCCACTTCATCACGTTCACGATGTCGGCGATGTGGGTGGCGAGGTCGATTCCGGGCGCTAGCAGATGCGAGCGCTCGCCGAGGCCGGTCAGTGTCGGGGTGAAAACAGCGTGGCCGTCGCCGCGAAGCTGAGCGGCAACCCGTTGCCAGCACCAGCCGCCGTGCCAGGCGCCGTGCACGAGCAAAAATGTGTGGACCATCAATCCCACTGCTCCACGCTGACGCTAACGCTGACGCTTACGGCTGCCAGGCGACGTCGGCGGAGCGCGGCGCAGCCGTGTCCTGGCGCGCCTTGTCGATGAACTGCAACAGCGCCCGCAACGCCGCGTCAACACCTTGTCCACTCACCGCCGAAATGACGAATGGCGTCGTCTTCGTCACGCGTTTCAAGCTTGCCGCCTGTCGCTCGATGTCTTGAGCGCTGAGTGCATCGGCTTTATTGAGCGCGACGATTTCGGGTTTTTCGGCAAGCTCATGACCATATGCTTTCAGCTCTGCGCGCACGGTTTTGTAGGCGGCGCCCGCGTCCTCGCTGGTGCCGTCGACCAGATGCAGGAGCACACGGCAGCGTTCGACATGCGCGAGAAAGCGGTCGCCGAGACCGACGCCTTCATGCGCGCCTTCGATCAAGCCCGGAATATCGGCGAGCACGAATTCGCGCCCATCGACCTCGACCACACCGAGCTGCGGATGCAGCGTGGTGAACGGATAGTCGGCAATCTTGGGCTTGGCCGCACTGACGGCAGCAAGAAAAGTCGATTTGCCGGCATTCGGAAGACCAATAATCCCGGCGTCGGCGATGAGCTTAAGCCGCAGCCGCACCGTGAGCTCGGCGCCGGCTTGACCGGGATTGGCGTGTCGCGGTGCGCGATTGGTCGACGTTTTGAAATGCGCATTGCCGAACCCGCCATTGCCGCCGCGCAGGAGCACGATGCGTTGTCCGACTGCGGTCAGATCGGCCAATAGCGTTGTGTCGTCCTCGTCGTAGATCTGCGTGCCGACCGGCACTTTGAGGACGACATCGGCGCCGTTGGCGCCATGACGGTCCTTGCCCATGCCAGCACGGCCGTTCTGCGCGGTGAAATGCTGCTGGTAGCGGTAATCGATCAATGTGTTGAGACCGTCGACCGCTTGGGCGATGACGTCACCGCCCTTGCCGCCGTCGCCACCGTTCGGACCGCCGAATTCGATGAACTTCTCGCGCCGGAACGAGACGCAGCCATTGCCGCCATCGCCGGAGCGAATGTAAATCTTGGCCTGGTCAAGAAACTTCATTTGCTAACTGGTAAAACGCGAAACCCGCCGGCACAACAGTCATTCCTGTCAACGGCGCAGCGGTGGCCGATAATGCCTGCCTGATATAAGGTCGGGATTGACGGGAGCGGAGCCCGCCCTGCCATTACTGCCTGTTCGGAACTGGTGCGGAGAACGAGAAGCGTGTGGGGCGTTGTAAAGCTCGCGATGCGGGCTGCGATCTGGCGTAGGACGTCCGATCCGCGGCTCGTCGGATTGCGATCGCTGTTGGCGTTCGCGGCTTCGGTGGCGGCCGTCCGCGCTGGGCTGCAACTGGTCGAAGCCGGCGCCTGGCAAGCCTTCAATCCCTACGGCCTCAATGCAGTGATTGCCTGGATCGCGCTTGAGCTCGCGATCGCCGCCCTGTTCGTGCGTCCGGCCGCGCGCACCACGGCATTGGCGGCGATGTTCGTGCTCTCGGTGATCGCCGACATCGTCATGACCGCAATCAGCGTCGGCACGCCGGTGGTGGCGCAGGCGGCGGGACAGCCTGCCTTAATCAATAACCCCGTCGCCGGCGCAACCTACACGCTGCTTTTCGTGTGGTGGGTTGGAGCCATGACCTGCATCGTCGGCTCGCTTGAACAGCAATCGGGTTGGCGCCTCGTCGGCAGGATTGCGGGCCTGTGGCTCGCGCTGTTCGCGGCCAATGTGGCGATGCCGCATGCGCCGGTGTTTGTGCCGCCCGATTTCGATCCGCGCAATGCCAACTGGTGGGAAACCGTGTATGCGGCCCATCGCGCCGAAGGCAAACCGCGCATGGGTCAAGGTACTAGCCAAGGTGCGGGCCAAGGCACGCAAATCGAAAAATCGCAGCCGCGACTCCTTCAGGAGCAGTTCGCGCGCTTGACGCCGTCACGCAAAGGGGAAACTGAAATTTACACGCTCGCAATCGCGGGCTGGGCTGACCAAGATGTCTTTGTCAAGGAACTCGACGGCGCATTGGAAGCGCTTGGCAGCGTTTTGCCGATCAAAGGCCGCACCGTGCGCCTGATCAATCGCCGCGACACGGTCACTACGGTTCCGCTCGCCAATTTTCCGAATTTCAAGGCGGCGGTGCACGCCATCGGCAATGTCATGGACAAGGACAACGACGTCTTCGTCCTGGTCATGACGTCACACGGCGAGCAGACCGGCTTCGCCTTGCAGCTGCCCGGCGGGG
>DASXJB010000220.1:0-3870 GCA_036497645.1 Xanthobacteraceae bacterium | reverse complement strand
TTCAAACATTGCAACGAAAGGAAACTGTATAATGCTTGTTATTCGCATGGCGCGCGCCGGCACCAAAAAACGGCCGTTCTATCACATCGTCGTCGCCGACAGCCGCGCACCGCGCGACGGCCGTTTCATCGAGCGGCTGGGCTATTTCAATCCGCTATTGCCGAAAGACAAAACCGAGCGGCTGAAATTCGATCTGGAAAAGACCAAAGCCTGGATGGCCAAGGGCGCGCAACCGTCCGACCGCATCATGCGCTTTCTCGATGCTGCTGGAATCATGAAGCGGCCGAAACGCAATAATCCGCAAAGGGCCCTCCCACGAAAAGAACGCAAAGCCAAAGAAGAGGCCGCGAAGGCCGCTGCCGGCGGAGCACCGGCCGCGGGCGCCGCGCCAGCACCGGCTGCGGGCGCCGCGCCAGCGGCGGCGGATGCCGCGCCGGCGAGTTAAAGTCGGCGAGTTAAGTGGTATGGCGGGCGGGCGCATCTGTCTCGGGCAAATCGGCGCCCCGCATGGCGTGCGCGGCGAAGTCCGCCTGCACTCGTTTACCGCCAATCCGACCGCGATTGCGTCCTACGGTCCGCTCGAGACCGAGGATGGCCGGGTTTTCAAGATCGAGAGCTTGCGGCCGGCCAAGCACGCTTTCGTGGCCAGGCTATCCGGCGTCGCCGACCGCGACACCGCCGAGCGGCTTGCCAATACCAAGCTCTATGTGCCGCGCGACCGTCTGCCGGAGCCGGCGGAGGCGGATGAGTTTTACCACGCCGATTTGATCGGACTGCGCGCGGTCGATTACGCCGGCAGAGAATGCGGCACGGTAGTTGCGGTCCATAATTTTGGCGCCGGCGACCTGATCGAGCTGCGGCCGGCGGACGGCGCGCAGACCGAATTGCTGCCGTTCGACTCTGTAACCGTGTCCGAGGTCAATCTTCGAACCGGAACGATTGTCGTTAATCCCTCTCCCCTTGCGGGTGAGGGCGGCGAGGCGAAGCCGAGCCGGGTGAGGGGTCCCGCTCGCAAACGCTCCCCCTCCCGGACCGCCGCCGGCTCGCGCCGGCACCGGTCCACCCTTTCCCGCAAGGGGAGAGGGTAGTGACTTGGCGCGCGAGCGTTCTCACGATTTTCCCGGAAATCTTTCCGGGGCCGCTCGGCGCCAGCCTTTCCGGCAAGGCGCTGGAGGGCGGCCTGTGGTCACTCGAGATCGTCGACATTCGCGACCACGCCGCCGATAAGCATCGCAGCGTCGACGATACGCCGGCGGGCGGTGGGCCGGGCATGGTGATGAAGCCGGACGTGCTCGCCCGCGCCATTGACGCCGTCGCGACCGATGCGCGGCCCCGCCTTATCCTATCGCCGCGCGGCACTCCGCTCACGCAAGCGCGGGTCGACGCGCTCGCCCGCGGGCCGGGCGCGATCTTGGTCTGCGGCCGTTTCGAAGGGATCGACGAGCGGGTGATCGCCGGCCGCGGCCTCGAAGAAGTGTCGATCGGCGATTACGTGCTCTCCGGCGGCGAGATCGCGGCCATGACCCTGATCGACGCCTGCGTGCGGCTATTACCGGGCGTCATGGGCGCGCCGCATTCCGCCGCCGATGAAAGCTTCGCCGAGGGACTGCTCGAATACCCGCACTATACCCGCCCGCAATTATGGGAGGGCCGGCCGATCCCGGAGGTCTTGATTTCGGGCGATCACGCCAAGATCGCCGCCTGGCGGCGCGCCGAGGCCGAACGGCTCACCCGCGAGCGGCGGCCGGACCTGTGGGCCGCCTTTTTGCAGCATTTGCGCAAGGGATCGAAAAACCGGTGACCGTCAGGTGACAAAACCGGCTGACTGGCGTAGAAGCTCGCCAACCCGTTTAGCCCCAAGTTGGCCTTAGGTCGGAACGGCGCGACGCCTGCGCAGCCGATGGAGAATTCGCCATGAACTTGCTCAAGGAAATCGAAAAAGAACAGATGGCGAAGCTTGCCGCCGGCAAGGACATCCCTGATTTCCAGCCGGGCGATACGCTTATCGTCAACGTCAAGATCGTCGAAGGCGAGCGCGCCCGTGTGCAGGCCTATGAGGGCGTCTGCATCGGCCGCGCCGGCTCCGGAATCAACGAGAACTTCACGGTGCGCAAGATCTCCTACGGCGAAGGCGTCGAGCGGGTGTTTCCGCTCTATTCGCCGATGATCGATTCGATCGAGGTCGTCCGCCGCGGCAAGGTCCGCCGCGCCAAGCTTTATTACCTGCGCGGCCGACGCGGAAAATCCGCGCGCATCATCGAGCGCCAGGATTATGCCGAAGTCGGCGACGAGGTTCCGGCCGAGGACAAGGCGGCGGAATAATTCATTCGCCGGCGCGATTGAAGCGCGTTGGCGACCGCCAGTTGTGAGTTTCTGAAATGGCCAAGCCCCGCACGCTCTACGACAAGATCTGGGACGATCATCTGATCGAAGAGGCGTCCGACGGCGCCTGCCTGATCTATATCGATCGCCACATCGTGCATGAAGTGACGAGCCCGCAGGCGTTCGAAGGCTTGCGGCTGTCGGGGCGCAAAGTGCACGCGCCGGATAAGACGCTGCTCGTGGTCGATCACAATGTCCCGACCACTGACCGCAAGCTGCCCAACCCCGATCCGGAGAGCGCGGCGCAGATCGCCTATCTCGCCGAGAACGCGAAATTCTTCGACCTCGAATATTACGACGAGTTCGACAAGCGCCAGGGCATCGTCCACATCATCGGCCCGGAGCAAGGGTTCACGCTGCCTGGCGTGACGCTCGTTTGCGGGGACAGCCATACCGCCACCAATGGCGCTTTCGGCGCGCTCGCTTACGGCATCGGCACGTCCGAAGTCGAGCACGTTCTGGCGACGCAGACGCTGATCACAACCAAATCGAAGAACATGCGCGCGATCGTCGACGGCAAGCTGCCGCCGGGCGTCACCGCCAAGGACATCATTCTCGCCATCATCGGCGAGATCGGAACTGCCGGCGGCACCGGCTATGCGCTGGAATATGCCGGCGAGGCGATCCGCGCGCTGTCGATGGAAGGCCGCATGACGGTCTGCAACATGTCAGTCGAAGCCGGCGCCAAAGCCGGTTTCATCGCGCCCGACGAGAAGACCTACGCTTATCTGAAGGACCGTCCCAAGGCGCCGAAGGGCAAGGATTGGGATGCGGCGTTGCGCTACTGGGAGACGTTGCGCTCCGACGACGGCTCCCATTTCGATCGCGAGGTGCGGCTCGATGCGGCAAAGCTGCCGCCGCTCGTTACTTGGGGCACCAGTCCCGAACAGGTCACATCGGTGACCGGTCGCGTGCCGCACGTCGACGACATTGCCGACAACAACAAGCGCGAAGCGGTCGAGCGGGCGCTCAAATATATGGGGCTCCAGGGCGGCGAGAAGATCTCCGAGATCGCCGTCGATCGCGTGTTCATCGGCTCCTGCACCAATGCGCGCATCGAGGACCTGCGCGAAGTCGCCAAAGTCGTGGACGGCAAAAAGGTCAACGCCAGCGTCAATGCCATGATCGTGCCGGGCTCGGGCCTGGTCAAAGTGCAGGCGGAGTCGGAAGGACTCGACAAGATTTTCCTCAAAGCCGGATTCGAATGGCGCGAGCCCGGCTGCTCAATGTGTCTTGCGATGAATCCCGACAAGCTCGCGCCCGGCGAGCGCTGCGCCTCGACCTCGAATCGCAATTTCGAGGGCCGCCAGGGCTACAAGGGCCGCACCCATCTGGTCTCGCCAGCTATGGCCGCCGCCGCGGCGATCGCCGGACATTTCGTCGACGTGCGCGAGTGGAATTAAATAATTCGATTTAGCTCTGCTAATTCGTCATGCCCGGCAATAGCCGTTCGAAGAACGGCATCGCTTCGCTCGCCTATGGCGCCGG
>DASXJB010000219.1:0-3978 GCA_036497645.1 Xanthobacteraceae bacterium | reverse complement strand
CGGGGCGGGTGGCGCGGGATTCGGAGCGGCTGGCGCCTCGATCTGTGATGCCGCCGAAAGGGGCACCACTTGCTGTTGAACTCTTGGTTCATCACCGAATTTAACTGAGGGCAAATCTTCTTTATTGCGCGCTTCGTTCGGCGACATGATGCCGCCTTGCACGGCGTTTTTCAGCGCCTCGATGCGATCCTTGAACGCCGAGCGCAGCAGCGCTTCGGTGTTGAATTCCACGTATTCGTCGGGCTGACCCTTGAGCTCGAATGTCAGGCCGAAAGTTTCCTCGATGTGATTGAGACAAAAGCCGAGCCCCGAGGCGACCCAGGACTGCATCATCGCTTCGGTGCCGCCGTGCGTCATGTGCGGCACCGGAATGCCGACGATCTGCGGCGGCACGCGAAACGCCATCGCGATGTCTTGATCGGAAAGTTTGAGCAGTTCGGCGAGCTGCGAGTCGCGCCAATTGGTGACCGGGATCTGCAACGGCTTGAGCCCGCCGGTTAAGATCGGCGTACCGCCAACATTGCGGCCGGTTGTTTGCTCGGTCCAACGATCGCGCAACGTACTCACTTGATCTTTCTTGAGATCCAAATCGGTTGACAACACATAGCCCGGCTTGGCCTGGCGCTGATAAAACATGAATTGTTGTTGTTTGATGCTTTGTTCGGTGAGCGTGTCGAGATAGGCCGACTGCAGCGGTGTTTGCCCGAGCAGCGGATTTCTCAGCTGATCGCAATGCAATTTGAAATGCAGCACGTCGCGCTGCGGCACTGTCGTCAGCGGGCCGAATCTGTTCTCCGCGATCCAATTGCCGCCGAGCGCATAATGTACCTCGCCGTCGCCGTCGATCAGCGCCCGGCAATAGCGGTTGTCCATCAAGTGCAGATCGGTGATTTCGTAGCGCGAATTGCGCAGGCACAGCGCGTAGGCATTGCCCTGCAGATAGAGCTGGCGCACCGCGTTGAGCAAAAAATCCGACATCGATTGATAGTCGTTCGGACGGCGCAGGATCCGCGACAACGATGATGTCGTGACGCGCTCGCGGCCGCCGTTGCTCTTGCTGCGCCAGTGATCGCCAGGGCACATGCTTACGGTCTGCGAATAGGCCGAAACGCACGCCTCGATGATCGCCAGATCCGCCGACATCAACAGCGGCGAGTGGCCATTTTGCCACCAATTCATGGAATCGCCGACGTCCGCGGGCAGCCAGCCATGCGTGACCGGCAAATACCACGGCCCCGGCCGATATTCGCCCTCGGCCGGATAGCCGGCGATCGCCTTGGCGATTTGGCCGGCTGTCCGTTTGATCCGATCGCCGAGGCTCATTCCTTCGCCCGGTGCGATGTTTGGTGTGCTGGCTGCGCCTGGCGCGTCGCATAACCGCCGCCGTGCCCCGCCGCCGCCATGTCCTTTTTCTCCGCCGGCACAGTGTTCGGATCCGGCGGCGAGCCGTCGGGCGCGAGCTCGACGGCGTGGCCGAGTTTGAGCAAGTCGGCTTCCTCCTGCGTCGGAGTCGGCGTGCCCTGATTTTTGGCCCGTTCGGCCATTTGTTTCTCGCGGTCCTCGCGATCCGCGGCCAGTTTCTTTTTGTCCTCGGCAAGTTTTTGGTCTTGGTCGTTGGTAGCCATCTGATGACTCCTTTTCAGATTGTCAGATCAAGAGAGTGTCCGTGATGTGCAGTGTTGCCTGATCCGAAATTACACGCCCCAGGCAACGCTCGCGATCCACGCCACGACTGGCCTTCGCATGATGAAGTTCATCGGCATGATCATGCGCAGCGCGAGCGAGTCAGTTTGCCACATGCTCTTGACTGGCGTTGCCGGCACTGGCGTGCCCACCGGACCCGTCACGATGTCGGCGGGTGCCGTGTCCTCCATATGTAGAGTCGCCTGATCAGAAATTTCTAGGCGCGGGCCATCGCCGCCAACGGAAACGAAATCCGCGGCGTCGACCAAGATCACTTGACCGGCTGGCACCGTTGACGATTCGAGCAGGCCGGCGCGCAAGATCCTGCCGCCGTCTACCATCGTCATGAACGGGTAGAGCGGTGCGGCCGCAGCGGGCGGCTGCAACATGCTGAGCGACAGCCCTTGTGCCGGGTTGATGATCATCACCGGCGTGCGGACGTTGCCGTTGGTCAGCGTGATCAGCGCGTTAAACAGCGCCTTATAGTCGGTGACAAAGTTGGCGTAGCCCTGGCCGGCACCGCCCGAGGCGCCCGTTGTGGCCGCCTGGTAGGAACGCAGGCCGGCCGGCGCGATTGTCGTTGCCGCACCATTGCCGAGCAGCACCGCGTCGAGCGCGATCGCGGTATCCTCGATCAAGGCCTGGCGCAGCAGGCCCTCGATCGCCGGGATCGAATGCTCGCTCATTTCCCGAGTCCACGTCGTGATCACCGCCATTTTTTTCGGCGTGAGAGTCTGCGACGTGAAGGCACCCTGGCGCACCGGGATCGGCGCACCCTCACCGACGAAACTGCCGGAGAGCGCCGGCGTCAGGCTGCGGGTCGGAATGACGATCTTGCCATTGGCACCGAAGTCCAGGCTAAGACCCGAAGCAGCGAGCCTCGGATAAACGCTGGCGGCCAACAGGGCCTCCATCCAGGCGGACCAGATCGTGCGGACGAGCTCAGCGGCCCAGCCGGTCACTGTCGTGTTGGCCGGCGCCGATGCCGCCTTGAGCATCAGATCGGTCATCACGCGCGTCACCTCGTGGTCGCCGTAGATCTTGCGGCGCATATCGTCGATCGTCACGTTGTCGATGCGCGATTTGGCTTGAACGATCGCCGCACGCACGATGTAGTCGATCGGGTCGATTTTCTTTTTCGCCTGCGCGAACTCGACCGGCAGCTTGCCATTGCCACTGGCCGCACTTTTGCGGGCGAGCTCACCGGCATCGGCCGCACCGTGACCGTTTGAGGCCTCGATGGCGCGCAGATTTTTCAAGTGCCGGGTCGCCGCCTCGATCTTGCCGGACAGATCCTCGGTCTTGATCATCTGCTCGTCGGTGGGCGCGTTGTCGTCGATCGTTTCCAGATGCTTGTCGAGATTGTCTTGGAGCGAAAGCAGATTGCGCTCGGACTCCTGAATGCGCTGAGAGAGCAACATTGGTTTTCCTTTCTCTCGTTCGCGTGATGGTGTGGCATGCTCGCCGGGTTTACTCGCCGTCTCAGCGCTCCGTTGTTTGTTGGCGTGCTCGCCACGGCTCGCATCGAAATCGCGTCGCTTGATGTCGTTGCCGGCATGCTCGCCGAACACCATGCGCACGGTTGCGGGAGAAATGTTTAAGCTCTTGGCCACGGCCAGGGCGTTCGGATTCGCCGGCACCGCGACCAGCGATGCCTCGACCAGCTCGTGCTTCATAAATCGCGTGCCCCACGTGCCCTTTATTTCCGCGCTTTCGCGCGGCACAAAGCCGACCGACACGGCGCGCAGAATGTCGGCCTCAATCAGCTTGCGGATTTCATCGATGCGCGGCGAGGTGCCTTTCGGCGCCAGCTGCAGCTCGGCGCGCAGATCGGCGCCCTTGTTGATTTTGATGTTCTGCCATTTGCCGATCGGGAAACCCTTATCGTGGTTGAATAGGGCGATCGGGTTGCGGGCGAACTGCTCGGTTTCCCAGCCGTCGACCTCGACGATGTCACCGAAACGATCCGGCGTCGCGTCGGACAAAATAAATTCCATGCCGTCGGCGGCCTGGGCGTGCGTCTTGTGAAACACCGGGCCGGCGCGATCGCCGTCGTCACCGTCGCCGTTTTCATCCCAAGCGAGCTGACACGCTTCCTCGGCATCGTCGTCGTCCATGTCGTCGCTGAGCTCGTCGGTGCAGCGCTCGATGTAGTCGTCGTGACTCTCGCCCTCGTCGGGATCCGGCGCGAATTGTTTGATGATGCCGATCATTTCGCGGCGCAGCGTGACGTCGTCGGCCGGCGGCGGCGCGGTGCCGATATGGACTTTCCAGGCCGAGGCGATGCGCGCGGTG
>DASXJB010000218.1:0-15564 GCA_036497645.1 Xanthobacteraceae bacterium | reverse complement strand
ACCGGGGCCTGGCGTCTCGAGGGCGGCGGCGCCTTCCACAACAATGGCGGCGTGTTCCATTTGAACAACAGCGTGATCGAGGGCAGCGATCTGCGCGATCCGTCGATCCGCATGCTCGACCAATCGCGCATCGGCGCGATCCTCACCGGCGACAAGGAGGCGCTGCTCGGCGGCCCGCCGGTCACCGCGATGCTCATTCAGAACACCAATCCCGTTTCTGTCGCGCCCGACCAGAACACCGTCAAGCGCGGCTTTGCCCGCGACGACCTGTTCGTCTGCGTGCACGAGCAGTTCATGACCGACACCGCGAAGATGGCCGACATCGTCTTGCCGGCGACGATGTTCGTCGAGCACGACGATTTCTACACCGCCGGCGGCAGCCAATACATTTTGCTCGGGCCGAAGCTCGTCGAACCGCCAGGCGAGTGCCGCAACAATCACGAAGTGATCTGCGGCTTGGCGAAACGTCTTGGCGCCAAGCATCCCGGCTTCGACATGTCGCCGCGTCAATTGATCGATGCGAGTTTACGCAAATCCGGCTGGGGCACGCTCGCTGAGCTCGAGGCCAAGCGCTGGATCGATTGCCAGCCGGATTTTGCCGCCGCGCATTATCTCAACGGCTTTGCCTATCCGGACGGCAAATTCCGCTTCAAGCCGGATTGGCCGACGGTGCCGTTCCAGCGCTGGCACCGCACCACCATTACGACGCCGATGCCGTCATTGCCGGATCATTGGGAGGTGATCGAGGAGGCCGATAGCGCGCATCCGTTCCGGCTCGCGACTTCGCCGGCGCGCGGCTTTCTCAATTCGAGCTTCACAGAGACGCCGACCTCGCTCGCCAATGAGGGCCGGCCCGAGGTCATGATCCATCCGCTGGACGCCGCCGCTTGCGGCGTGGCGCAAGGCGACGAAGTCGTGCTCGGCAATCGGCGCGGCGAGGTACGGCTCCATGCGAAAGTGTTCGACGGTGTGCGCCGTGGCGTGTTGATCGCCGAATCGCTGTGGCCCAACTCGGCTTACGCCGACGGCCACGGCATCAATAGCTTGACCGGCGCCGATTCCATTGCGCCATTCGGCGGCGCCGCCTTTCACGACAACAAAGTGTGGCTGCGGAAGGCGTGCGCATAAATCTTCGCCGGTCGCGCCCGTGCAACGGGACGCTCTTTTGGACACATCCAAGCGCAGCGGTTCAACGAGTCGCCGTGAGCCAAGCGAGTTAAAGCTGCTCGCGCGGCAGTGGAAGCTACATGCGCGGTTGTATATTTCCGCCGCTGTCGGCGTCGCGGTCGCGCTGGCGCTCGTTGCGCTGCCCTGGCGCATGCCGACGCGTATTCTTGTCGGCTGGGATATTGGCGTCGCGCTTTATCTGGTGCTGAGCTACGGCGCCACGGCACATGCGTCGGTCACGACGATCCGCCAGCGGGCCGCCATCAACGATGAGGGCGCGATCGTACTTCTGGGGCTCACCACGGCAGCGGCGCTCGCCAGCCTCGCCGCGGTTGTCGCAGAACTCGGCCATACGCCCGCTCAGTACCGGGTCGCGCTCGGCGTAGGCACAATTCTGTTGTCCTGGGCTTTCATGCATTGGATTTTCGCGCTGCACTATGCGCACGAATTCTATGGCACGGGTCGCGACAAACAGATCGGCGGACTTGTTTTCCCCGGCGACCAGGATCCGGACTATCGGGACTTCCTCTATTACTCGCTCGTGGTCGCGATGACGGCGCAGGTCTCCGACGTTCAAATCACCAGCAAGACGATCCGCCGGCTGACGACCGTGCACGGCGTCGTCTCGTTCTTCTTCAATGTCACCGTGCTCGCACTGACCGTGAATATTGTGTCGAGCCTGATGCAGTAGGATTCGCTGCTCGGCGCCAGCGTTTCACGACAACAAAAGTGTGCATCTGCCGATGCGCAACTAATGCCCGTATTTAAAGTTCAGGCCGAGGCGGATGATGTTCTCGTTGAATTGCACGGTAGAACTCGAATTGAGCGCAGGCTTTGTGGCGCTGGCGGCCGCTACGTCATAGCCGCAACTATACCCGTGATTGCACGATGCATTCACTAGGTCGACAAACAGATATTCGACCTTGAAGGTCCAGTTTTCAGCGAGCGCTACTTCGACCCCGGCGCCGGCCGTCCAGCCGAATTCAGCATTGGTCTGCGGCGGCAAGCCGTTCAACCCAGTTTGCATATTCGCCCCGGCGGCTCCGGCAGTCCCGTAGAAGAGAACACGATCCCACGCATAGCCGAAGCGCGGACGGAGCGTTCCAATCCAAGTGCTCGCGGTCTTGCAGCTCAAGCCAGCTGCCTTCGCTCCGATTTTGGTCGAAGTAATTAGGCTGGTGCAAAAAGTGCTGCCGCTAGTGCCGCTAACATCCTGCCAATCAAAATCGCCTTCGACACCAAACACCCAAGCGCCCCACTGGCCGCTAACACCCATTGTCGCGCCGACCAGACCGCCGTTGACGTTGAAGTTACCGGTCGAACTCTGGTGCGACGGATTGAGCGGATCGCTTCCCCACTCGCTCTGGCCGAATGCGTAACCGCCGTTGATGCCGATATATCCCCCGCCCCAATCGTAGACCGTGGCGACCGGGTAATACGCCGGTGCCGGCCCAGCAGGCACCGGAAGGTCGGCAGCCGATGCGCGGCCTGCAGCAATCGCCAAGGCCATGGCCACGATAAGTATCCGTGTCATCTCGGATATCTCTCCCCGGCGACCCATCCGGTTCGCTGTGTGAGCTTACCGATTTGCCACGCTAAACGCTGTGTTGAAAAAGCTACACCTCACGGAAATCAGCCTCTCCCCGACCCCGGGCCGCGCTTGCGCGCCCGAGTGCAAGCTTGACGGGCGAGGCCGGTGAGCGCAGCGAGCCGAGAGGGCGGTGATTTTCGTAGACCCCCCTCCCCACCCCCCCACAAGGGGAGGGAACATGATCAATTCAATGGAAGGACACGATGGATGAGCGCTATCGCTGCGCCGTCGAACGGCTGAACGGCACCGCGTCGGCGGCGACGATCTCCTTACCGATCGGCCACAGCGCAATCCCGGCAAGTTTCAGATGCGCCCAGGCGAAGGGAATGCCGATGATCGTAACGGCAAGCAGGATCGCGGTGATGAGGTGGCCGAGCGCGAGCCACCAGCCGGCCAGCACCAGCCATATGAGATTACCGACCAGACCGAACGGCCCGGTGCCGAAATCATGCTGCCCGGAATGTTCGGCGCGCGACACCGCTTTGCTGCCGAACGGTAACAGCGTGTAGGAGGCAATATTGAACGCGGAGCGCGCCCACGGCAGGCCGACAATGGTGATCGCCATGATCACGGCCGCGATCACCCAGCCGACGGCCATCCACAGACCGCCGAACACGATCCACAGCAGATTTAAGAGAAAAGCCAGGGGCGACATTGCTGTTATGTAAACAGCCTCGGGCCGATCGCAATCGAGGGACAGCGATGCGGTTCCCACCTCCAACGACACGACGATTCCGTCGTCACCGCGGAGTCCGATCAGCGGACATTGATTTTCATCTCATGAATACACGCAGGCAGTTGAAAACCCCGCCATCGCATGCTCGTCACCGCGCCTTGCCCCCAAGACGCGGTGCATTCATGTCAGCGATGGGTTACGACCGGACCTCCGCCGCCGTACCGGTTATTTGCCGTAAGCCTGCGCGATCTGCCCGACGAGCTTCGCCCAGGGCATGTCCATGGCGCCGTAGACGGGCCCCGCTTCGGGGCGCGCATTGTCCTTAAGAATTTCCACCATCAACGTGGCGTAATCGGAGAGGATCACGCCGGCTTGCAGCATGCGCAGAAGCCCGACCTGTCGTTTAGTTTCGCTGAAAGTACCGGAGGCGTCGACGGCCACGTAAGCGTCGAGGCCCTTGCCAATAGCGGTGATGGCAGGGAAGGCCGCGCAGACTTCAAGGGAGATGCCCGCGAAGATCAGTTTCTTCCGCCCGGTCGCAGTGATGGCCTGGGCCACCTTTGGATCGTCGAATGCGTTCACAGACGAGCGATCGATGATTGGAACGCCAGGCAGCGCCTCGACGAGTTCTGGAAAGGTCGGGCCCCACATGCTGTCCCGCGCGGTCGTTGTAACGACGATCGGCAATTTCAGCGCCTTGGCCGCTTTGGCTAACGCCACGACGTTGTGCTTCAGTTCTCCTGTCGAATAATCGCGAACCCCCGTCATCAGGCCCACTTGGTGGTCGACGAGGATGAGCGCGGCGTTTTCAGACGTGAGCGGCTCGTAGGGGCGGGGTTGCTCGGACATGACACTCTCCTTCAGAAAAGAAAGGTGGGTTGCGGCTGCCGTGAGCGGTGCGACGCCAAATATTGTCGCGGCAGCGCCGAGCCCCTCCGCCCACAAACTTCGTGTACTAAATCGAAATACCTCAATCGAACAGCGCCACCGCACGGGTCCAGCCGGCCGAACCGCGTTTCACCTTGTACGGGAAACAAGCGACCGTGAAGCCGTGGCTGGGAAGTTGTTCGAGACTGCACAACTTCTCCATATGGCAATAAGGAATCTCGCGGCCGGCTTTGTGGCCTTCCCAGATGATGGATGGATCATGTGTTTCGAGCCAGCGTTTGCGCATATGCGTGAACGGCGCGTCCCAGCCACAGGCATCGATGCCGGTGACGCGTACGCCGCGCGAAGTCAGATAAAGCGTCGCCTCCCGGCCCATGCCGCAGCCGGCAGTGAGATATTCGTCGCTGCCGATGCAGCTCGCGGCGCGGGTGTTGACCAGAACGATATCGAAGGGCTTGAGCTCATGGCCGATGCGTGTGAGCTCGGCTTCAACCTCAGCGGCGGTGACCACATGACCGTCCGGCAGTTTGCGGAAATCAAGCTTGACGCCGGGGCGAAAAAACCAGTCGAGCGGAACCTGATCGATGGTCATCATTGGCTTACCGTCGATCGACCTCGACTGGAAATGGATCGGCGCATCCATATGCGTGCCGTTATGCGTCGTGAGCTGAATCTCTTCGATCGCCCAGGCTTCGCCGTCCGGCAGGTCCTCGCGCCGCAATCCGGGGAACAGCTCGCACATAAGCGGCGCGGTTTCGGCGTTGCTGCGGTAGGCGATTTTGGGCCGCATGAACGGCGGGTCGTAGACCGTTTCGTTTTCTAGCGGCGACGACAGATCGATAATCCGGCTGGGCAGTTTCATTGCGTCCCCATTCGGTCTTGGCGAAATGAGCTTAGAGCGGTTTCTGGTCGAATTGAATCACTATCGTCATTGCGAGGAGCGTTGATTTGAGTGGGGCGTGCTTTAGAAAGGGCGGCGCATGATCCTCGTCACCGGTGCCAGCGGTTTTGTCGGCGCGGCCGTCGTGCGGCAGCTTTTAGCGGCGGGTCATGCGGTCCGCGCGCTCATTCGCCCGACCAGCGCGCACACCAATCTTGCCGGTCTGCCGGTCGAAATCGCGCAAGGCGACCTGCGCGATCCCGACTCGCTCAAGCGCGCGATGGCGGGCGTCCGTTTTGTCTTTCATGTCGCCGCCGATTACCGGCTATGGGCGCGCCATCCGCAAGACATCGTACGCACCAATGTCGAGGGCACGCGAGCGCTGATGGAGGCGGCGCTGCGCGCCGGCGTCGAGCGCATCGTCTATACCAGTAGCGTCGCGACGCTCAAAGCGCGGCCGGATGGCAAGCCCAGCGACGAAACATTCCCGCTCGACTCGGCCGCCGCGATCGGCGCCTACAAATACAGCAAAGTCGTCGCCGAGCGGCTGGTCGAGACCATGGCGGCGGAGCGCAACTTGCCCGCGGTGATCGTCAATCCATCGACCCCGATTGGGCCGCGCGACGTGCGGCCGACGCCGACCGGCCGGATCATCGTCGAAGCGGCGGCCGGGCGCATGCCGGCTTACGTCGATACCGGATTGAATCTGGTCCATGTCGATGACGTCGCCGCGGGGCATCTCCTTGCTTTAGCCAAGGGCCGCATCGGGGAGCGCTACATTCTCGGCGGGCAAGATGTGCTGCTTGGCGATATGCTCCGCGAAATTGCCCGCCAGACCGGCCGCTCGCCGCCAAAGCTGCGGCTCCCTCGCCGGCTGATATTTCCGATCGCCTATGCCGCCGAGGCGGTTGCCTATTTCACCGACCGCGAGCCGTTCGTCACGACCACGGGTCTGCGGCTCGCCAAGGACCGCATGTTCTTCACCTCAGCCAAAGCGGAACGCGAACTCTCCTATCAGGCGCGGCCGTACAGCGAGGCGATCGCTGATGCGATCGCCTGGTTCTGGCAGCACGGCTATTTGAAATGACTCCCCTCGTCATTGTGAGGAGCGGAGCGACGAAGCAATGACGCTTAGTGCGCCGCGCTGCGCTCGCGCAGGAAATGAAAAAATTCGACGCCTTCGCGTAGCCGGCGCTTCATCATCTCGCGGCTGGTCAGCATCTCGCCCAGGATCTCCGCAATCTTAGAAGGGCGGAAATAGAACTTCTTGTAGAATTCCTCTACTGAATCGAAGATCTCGGTGTGCCCGAGATGCGAATAGTTGAGTGGCGCGATCTGCGTGCCCTGGTCCGTGAGCAGGTCGACGTCGGAGGCGAACCAGCCGTTCTCCTTCGCCTGCTTGTAGAGGAAAGTGCCCGGATAGGGCGCCGCCAGCGATACCTGCAGGGTGCGCGGGTTCACGTCCTTGGCGAACTGGAGCGTCTCCTGGATCGTTTCAGTCGTCTCACCCGGCAAGCCCAGAATGAACGTGCCGTGCACGATGATGCCGAGTTGGCGGCAGTCTTTGGAGAAACGGCGCGCCACCTCGACGAGCACGCCTTTCTTGATGTTGTGCAGGATCTTCTGGTTGCCGGATTCGTATCCAACCAGCAGCAGGCGCAGGCCATTGGCCTTCATCACCTCGAGCGTCTTGCGCGGCACATTAGCCTTGGCGTTGCACGACCAGGTGACGCCGAGCGAGCCAAGCGCCTGAGCGAGCGACTCGACGCGTCGATGATCGTCGGTCAGAGTGTCGTCGTCGAAGAAGATCTCCTTCACCTGCGGAAATTCCTTCATGACGTATTTCACGTCTTCGACGACGCGATCGATCGACATAGCGCGGTATTTGTGCCCACCGATAGTCTGCGGCCACAAGCAAAAGGTGCAGCGCGATTTGCAGCCGCGGCCGGTATACCAGCTCATATAGGGGTGCTTGAGATAGCCGCCGAAATAGTTCTCGACCTTGAGCTGCTTGTAAACTGGGAGCACGGACGGGAGCCTGTCCATGTCCATCAGGACCTCGCGCTCGAGGTTGTGGAAAATCTTACCGTCCGGTCCGCGATAGGAGAGACCCTTGATGGTCGACCAGTCGGCGCCCTCGGCAAGCTCCTTGATGGTGAACTCGTATTCGTTGCGGCAGACAAAATCGATTGCCGGCGCCGCTTCCAGGCTTTCCTGCGGCTCAACCGCGACCTTGGCGCCGATGAAGCCGATCTTGGCCGTCGGGTTGACCGCACGGATCATGCCAGCCGTTTTAACGTCGGACTTGAAGCTCGGCGTCGAGGTGTGGACCACGATGAAATCGTGCGATCTCACATCGCCTTCAATGTCCTCGAAGGTCAGCCCATGCGGCGGCGCGTCGATGATCTTGGAGCCGGGCACCATGGCAGCGGCCTGCGCCAGCCAGGTTGGGAACCAAAACGACTTCACCTCGCGTTTCATCTGGTAGCGTGCGCCGGCGCCGCCATCGAAGCCCTCGAACGAAGGCGCTTGAAGGAACAGTGAACGCATCACGTTTCTACCTCACCGTAGTAAGCCAGCGTGTGGTCGGCCTTGACCCCATAACGGTGTCCGCGCCATTCGACGCGTCGACCAAAAAAGCTCGCGACAAATACGACGAACGACAATATGTCGCGAATTGGGCCGAGCCAGAATATACCATTGCGCAGCTGCAACAGGCGATGCAGTTCGGCCTGGAGCGCAAACCGGCAAGCAAGCGCCACGACAAGGACCGAGGCGGCAGGCGTGAGTCCGCCGAGGATGACGCCAAGCAAAGCGAGCGGCACAGCATAAGTGACGGCCAGGCCGGCAAAACCTAATGAATCCATCGCGCGAATGGTCCGCGCCCAGCGGATCTCGTGAAGCAAGAGTTCGCGCAATGACCGCTCGGCGCAGACATGTGTGACGATGAAAGGCGGGATCGCCACCTGCAGCCCGACCCGGCGCACCGCCATGCCCAGCGCGTAGTCGTCGGCCAGTTGTTCAGCGACTGATTGCAACCCGCCAATTTTTGCAAGAGTCGTCTTGGTAATCGCGATGGTCGAACCGAAGCAGGGAGCCGCAAGGCCGAGTTTGAGCCCAACCAGCACGTTCGGCAGGAAATGATAATCGATTGCCGCCGCTGCGAAGCGGGACCAGGTCCCTGCCGCTGCCGCGCCGCGATACAGACACGTTGCCAGACCGACGCCCGGCTGGTTGAGGCTGGCCGTGACGACTTTCAGATAATCGCCGGGAACGAGGATGTCGCTATCGGAAATGACCAGAAGCTCGTGGCGAGCCTCGTGCTGCATATTGATCAGGTTCGATACTTTTCCGTTGGCGCCATGCCGCCGCGGACTGATCGCCAATACAAGATCACGATCAGGAAAATCTGCGATGAGCTGGCGCAGGACAGTGGCCGCGGGGTCGGTCGGATCGGTCACGCCAAATACAATCTGCACCGGACCCGGATAGTTCTGCATGCAGAAGCTCGCCAGATGGGCATAAAGCTCCGGCTCAAATCCGTGCAGCGGCTTTAGGATCGTGACCGGCGGAAACTGCTGGATGGTTGCGGGGATTGTCGATCGCGCGAAACTGCGAACCGCAACGATGGCAAAAAGGGCATAGAGGCATCCGAGAAGGGCTATGACATAGCAAATTACCGATGCTTGATCGGCGGAATTGGCAAGAAATTCGCTCACGCTGCCCCCGGCCTGCTACGCCGCCCAGGCGACTATATTGCCCGATCCCCGACCATGCACGCTAAAGAAACGGCAAAAGTCGGGCCGGGTTCATGTTTCGGAAATTTCCTCGGAAATTTCCTCATCGCCGGCGCCTAAATAATGCCGTCCTTCAAGCGCTTGCCACCCCATCAAGGCCGGTGCTCCAAGAATCAGGTCGGGAACCCGCTTGATCAGCGCCATTGCTAATGCGACCTCGGCCGGAACACCAAATAACGCGCAGACGGCGATCAGAGCACCATCCTGCACGCCCATTCCGCCGGGCAGGATAAACGCGGCCGAGCGGCTGCCCTGGCCCAAGCTTTCGATCGCGACTGCCTCCATGACACCGACCGGGTGATTCATGAACTTAAGCGCGATCCAGACCTCAATGGCGCCAAAAAAAATCGTGACGATATGAATCAAAAACGATTCAGAAAGCCCGCGATAGTTGCGCCAAATCTGCTGCAGCCGCGCACCCAGATCGACCACATGGTCGAAGACGCGCCATTGGCGTTTTTCTCCGAACGCCGTAAGCCAGCGCACCACCGGTTCGAACGCGCCGAAATTCAGCGTGAGGAAAAACCCGGTCACCGCCGGCACGGCAATCGCCAATAGTACAATCGCCGTCGAGGTCACGGTGCGGTTGCCGACCAGGCTCGCGACGATACCGACCCCAGCCAGCACAAAGACAATCAGGCAGACTACTTGAATGAAGACGTCGACCAAAACGCTAGCCACGGCGAGCTTGGTGGCGACGCCAAATTGCACGAGGAGTCGTGCCCCGATGACGTCGCCCCCGACGACCGCGAGTGGAAAGAACGTATTAATTCCTTCGCGGACAAACCGCAGGAGCACGAAACCGGAAGGTCCCCACTGCCGGCCCGGCACGAGAGCCCACCAGCCGATGCCGGCACCCACCAGCGCCGCGGCCCGCGCGGCGACGATCAGCACAGTTGCCCAGCGGGAACTGGCTATGGCGGCCATGACCTCGTCAAAGCCATAATAAACGGTCAACCCGGTGAGCAGGGCGACACCAAAAATTGCGGCCAAAACAGCGAAACTGCGCATCTACCGGCTAAGTGCTAGGCTGGACGTCATAAATTGTCCCGTAAATCGACTGTAAACTGTGGCTTTTCTGCACTAGCGAAGCCACAGCATCCTTTTTATTTTGGGATTTCTAGTAAAATTGGATGGGGGCACCTATGAAGAAAATCGCCGTTGGAACCGCAGTGATCCTCGCGATCCTGAGCCTTGCCGCGTGTGCACAGGTCGGCAAGGGCAAAGCTCCACCGCCGGTCGTGACCAAGGGTTAGCCCAAGCCAGCCTGCACGGCTGTTGCCTTGTGGGGTTAGCCGCAGCCGTGAAACTTCGCTCGACCGCTATTGCTGGGTCGGGCTTGCCCTGGTAGTTCGGTCTGCTGTTGAGGGTGGGGATCACGTGATCATCGTTGTTGGTCTGGCTTTTGAAGCCCGCATTGCCGCGGGCCCCGGTGTGCATGTCATTTGCAGCGGTGACGGCCGCAATTTGGCGGCAAAGCTCACGGCGGCAATCGCCGAAACCCGCACAATGGTGAACGGCTGTCCGGGCATTATCAGC
This sequence comes from Xanthobacteraceae bacterium, assembly GCA_036497645.1. Lineage (GTDB taxonomy): Bacteria > Pseudomonadota > Alphaproteobacteria > Rhizobiales > Xanthobacteraceae > BOG-931. The sequence goes on along the minus strand of DASXJB010000218.1, from coordinate 5,026 downwards.
TTCGGCGTTGCCGGCGGGCTGGCGCCGCATCTGCGGCCTGGAACCTGCGTCGTCGGCTCCGCGGTGATTTCCGGATCGACGCGAATGCCGATCAGCCACCAATGGTCAGAGAAATTGCTGCGGACGATCCCGGATTCGGTATCGGGCATGTTGCTCGGCGTCCCCGCTCCGATTGCCCATCCCGACGACAAGCGTGCGCTCTATCTAAAAACCGGCGCGATCGCTGTGGATATGGAATCGCACATTGTGGCGGCCGTCGGCCTCGCCCATGAGGTTCCGGTTGCCGCAATCCGGGTCATCACCGACCCCGCCAAGCGCTCTCTTCCGGTTTCGGCCGTCGCCGCGATGCGGCCGAATGGAACAACCAATATCGCCGCCATGCTTCGCTCGGTGCTCAAGCGGCCGCGCGAATTGCCGGCGCTGTTTCAGACCGCGCTTGATGCGCGCGCGGCGCGCGCGACGCTCGTTCGCGGCCGGCATTTGCTCGGCCCGGCCTTCACGTTACCGCTTACGACTTGAGAGGCGTGCAATGTTCAAGTCTGCCGCCGAAGAGATCAGCCAATGGGCGGATCAATGTCGCCGTTGGGCCCGCGACGCGCGAACCCGCGATCAAAAACTGATGTTGCAGAACCTGGAGCGGCTATTGAGCCAAGCCGCGCTCGACGCCGAAGGCGCGCTCGAACTCGACTGCGTTCTGCGCCCGCTCGCATCCAGCAAATCATAAAGAAAACAGTACTAAATCGGATTGGGCGCACGTGATGGCGCGGCCGCGCCGGCCGGTGTAAAAGCATTCCGGCGAGGCGCTCATGATGACGCACGCTGTGGCTCCGCAAGCGCTCGGTTATATCGGCATTCGCGCCAAAGCTCTGGACGACTGGGCAGGCTACGGCGCCGGTCTGCTCGGGTTGCAACGCGTGGATCAATCACGCTCAACGCTCGCCTTCCGCATGGATGACCGCAAGCAACGGGTCGTCGTCCATGCCGATGGCGGAGAAGGCATCGGCTTCTTCGGCTGGGAAGTTGCCGACGCCAAGGCACTCGATGCGTTGGCGGCGCATCTCGACAATAGCGGCATAGAGGTCGCGCACGGCAGTCGCGCCCTTGCCGACGAGCGGCATGTTGCGGAGCTGATCGTGCTTGCCGACCCCGTCGGCAACTGGCTGGAATTCTTTCACGGTGCGCAAACGGCGACGGAGCCGTTCCGACCTGGACGCTGTATTTCCGGCTTTCGCACCGGCCCCCTGGGTCTGGGGCATGTCGTGCTCAACGTCGACAGGCTGGATACGCTTGAGTGCCTGATGGCGTTCTATGGCGCCACGCTCGGCTTTCGGCTCACCGACTATTATTCCGAACCTTTCGTTGCCCGCTTCCTCCACGTCAATCCACGCCATCATAGCCTCGCCTTCATTCAGACCGGAAAGAACGCGGTCCATCACGTCATGATGGAGCTCTTCAGCTTCGATGACGTCGGCCAAGGTTACGATCTCACGCTTGCCGAGGAAGGCCGCCTTGCGGTAACGCTCGGCCGGCACACCAGTGACTTCATCACATCGTTTTACACATGGACGCCGTCGGCGTTCATGGTCGAATACGGCTGGGGCGCGCGCACGATCGACGTCGAGCGCTGGCAGGCGTATGAGCGCAAAGAGGGCCCGAGCATGTGGGGGCACGATCGGCGCTGGCTGTCAGCGGCGGATAACGACAAAGCGCGCGCACTGCGGCTTGCCAACGCGGCAAACGGCTATCGCCGGCCGGTCCAAGTGATCGAGGGCAATTATCAGGTTATGCCTGGGATCTGTCCGTGGTGGGATGGCCTCACGTCGCGCAGCGGCGCGCAAAAGTAGTCGGTCCGCGAGCGCGCTTATGGCTGCGACCGATCAGAATCCCCACACGCGCCGGATCGCCGAATTCGTTTCGCAACTAAGCTACGATCAGATTCCCACCTCGGTTCGCGAGCGGCTCAAACTCCTTGTTCTGGATTCGCTCGGCTGTGCGATTTACGGGGCACACCTGGAATGGTGCCGCATCCTGCGGGAGACCCTCGCACAAAGCGACAAAACGCGAGACGCATCGATCTGGGGCACCGATCGGAAACTGTCGTCGGCACATGCGGCTCTGGTCAATGGCACGCAAGTGCAAAGTTTCGAACTCGACGACGTGCACCGTGAGGGTATTTTGCACGTTGGCGCCGTGACGCTGCCGGCGCTCGTCGCGATGGCGGAAACGCATGCGCAGCTCTCGGGGAAGGATTTCATCACGGCCGCACTTGCCGGATATGAAATCGGACCGCGCGTCGGCTTGTGCATGGGTCCGCAACATATCGGCCAGGGCTGGCACTCCGGCGCGACCGTCGGCGTATTTGCCGCGGCAGCCGCGGCAGCCCGCGCGCTGGCGCTCGACGCGGAAAAAACCGTGCACGCGCTCGGCATTGCCGGCACTCAGTCCAGCGGCCTGATGGCCGCGCAATATGGCGCCATGGTCAAGCGCATGCATGCCGGACGCGCGGCGCAGAGCGGACTTTATGCGGCACTTCTTGCCGGTGAGGGATTCACCGGAATTACCGACGTGTTCGAGGCGCCGTATGGCGGCTTCTGCACCACCTTTTCCCGCTCGCAGGACCGCTTCGATCTCGCCGCGCTTAGCGCCGGATTGGGCGAGCGCTACGAGACCATGCGGGTTTCACTGAAGTTCTACGCTTGTGTCGGCAGCAATCATACGACGCTCGACGCGCTAACCGATATCCGCAAGCGGCATCCGTTCACCGCGGTGGATATCGACCGTATTGTCGTACATGCGTCGCAGGTCACCGTCGATCACGCCGGCTGGCCGTATCGGCCGGAGGGCCTGACCGCCGCGCAACTAAATTTGCCGTTCTGCGCTGCCACGCTCATTCTGACCGGCGACGCCTTTGTCGACCAATTCACGCCCGACTGCGTCAATGATCGCGCGCGCATTGAACTCTCGCGCAAGGTGCGGGTCGTCCACGATCCGGCCATCACTGCGCTTGGCGCGGCGCACCGGCACCAAGTGCGCATCGAAGTTCATTTCCGCGATGGCTCGGTCGAGCGCGAAACGCGCGACGCGCCACGCGGCAGCGAGCAAAACTTCGCCAGCGAAGCACAGATTATCGATAAGTTCCGTAAGCTCACCCGCGCGGCCATGGCGGAACAGCAGCAGAATGCGCTGATCGATGCCGTGCTGCGGCTCGAGCAGTTGCCCGACAGCCGCGCGATGATCGCGTTGCTACGTCTCGCTTAAGCTCACGACAGCAATTCGAGCCTGCCGCCGACCGGGATCTCCGGCGCCGGCTTGTTCGCAGTGATAACCAATTCGAAGGCGCCGTTGCGGCGCTGCCACTGGCCGGCGACGAGAGGCGTTTTGCTCACGTTCTTGACCGGCTGCCCGGTCCAATGCACAGGGCCGACAATGGAGCTGTAATTCGTCGCCACGATCGCATCGAGGATCGATTTCGGCTCGATGCTTTTTGCGCGCTTGAGTACGTCGATCGCGACTTCGAACAGCGCATGCTGATAACCGATCGGTTGCGACCACGGCCGCCTGGTGGCGCTGCTATAAGCCTCGGTGAGTTGCTGGGCGCTTTGCCCGGTCAGGCCTGACCGGAACGGATAATTCGGCGTCCACCAGATTTCGCTGGTCAAGCCGTTGCCGCGCGGCCCCAGCGAATTCACCACCGACGGGAACAACAACGCTTTGCCGATAGTCACGATTTTAGGATGAAAATTCTGCTGCGCTGCCTGCGACCAGAAAGTCGCGAAGTCTGGCGGGATCATGTTGCCGGTGACGACCTCGGCACCGGCTTCCTTGAACCGCGTGATCTGGGAGGTGAAGTCATTGTTCATCACTTGATAGCGGCCGGGATCGATAAGCCGGTAACCGGCCTGCGCCAGCGCCGGCGGCAGACCGCGCTGCGGATCGCCCCAGGCGTTACCATCCGCATCGTTCGGAAATAATCCGCCGACCACCTTGTTTGTCGGCTGGCCTTCCCACAGCGCCAGGAACGCCGCGATCACGTCTTCGAGGCCCCAGAAGAAATGATAGGTCCAGGTGAAGCCCTTCTTCGGATCGCCGTTGCGGCCGAAGAAATACGGCTGCCACGGGCAATTCGTGGTGATGCACGGCACCTCGTTGACCTCGGCCTCATCGGCGACCGGATTGGTGGTGTCCGGCGTGGCGGAAGCCACAATGAGATCGACCTTGTCACGCAAGATCAGTTCGGAGGCGACCTCCGAAGCGCGCGTGCCGCTTGACTGGCTGTCCTTGCTGACGATCTCGACTTGACAGGTCTTGCCGCCGCTCTCCAACCCTTTCGCCAAAATACCCCTGACCTGGTCGAGGATGAAGCTGTCGGCTTCACCGAACCCGGCTAGCGGACCGGTGCGCGGACTGACGTGTCCGATCTTGATGATTTTCGACTGCGCCTCGGCCGGGACCGCGCTCAACACCGCCGGCGCCGCCAGCATACCTAGACCTCGCGCTACGACGGCGCGCCGGTCGATGGCGGCAAAGCGTCGAAAATTTTTTGTTTCGCCAGTCATTTTGCATTCTCCCGATCGCGCGATGTTTTCAGATGAGCCACGAGCCTGGCGCGCAGCGTGGCTTGTTGGTTTTGGCTCCATTTGCGGAAACCTTCGCCCGATTTGAACCCAAGCTTGCCCTCGGCGACAAGCTTTTGCAGATAGGGTGATGGGCCCGGCCGACTGTCGATCGCCGGCAACACCACATTGTGGACCGCAAGCGCCAGATCGGTTCCGACCAAATCGGCGTTCTCCAGCGGACCGAGCACCGCGAGCCGGCGGCCAAACGAGGCCTTGATGACGGCGTCAACGGTCTCAGCATCGCAAATGCCATGCTCGACCAGCGCAATGGCCTCGCGCCACAACGCATGCTGCAAGCGATTACCGATGAATCCGGGCACGTCCTTTTTCACGTGCGCCGCCTGTTTCCCGGCGGCCCGATGCAAATCCATGGTCCAGGCGACTGCGCCAGGCGACGTCCATTGCGTTTC
>DASXJB010000217.1:0-18335 GCA_036497645.1 Xanthobacteraceae bacterium | reverse complement strand
CAAAGGTCTGCGTCGTCGTGTCCTTGACCGACGCTTCTGCGGTGGCTGTTCCAGCTGGTTGCAACATGTCGCGTTCTGCTCGTCTTCTGTCCTGACCTTTATTCGCGTTCTTTTCGTGTTCTTGCCCGCATTTCCCGCAGGGCCGGCGAATTGACCCTATCCGGCTGATTAAATGGGAAGAAAATCACTCAAATGCAATCGGGGATTTTACTCCGGTGCCGCAGAGAGGACTTCGATGCGCGTGGTGTGGCCGGTCGCCGCCAAGAACTTCAACAAGCCGTCGCGCGAGATGGTCGTTGTCGCCGTATTCACCAAAGGATGAAAATTGAGCGCCTCATGCGCCAGCAGCGCCGCGTCGAGCACGACGCCCACGCGCCGCTCCATGTCATTGATCGCCGCGAACGGCGTGACCGAGCCGGGCAGAACGCCGAGCACGTCCTGCATCAGCTCGGCAGAGCCGAACGAAAACCGCCCCGAGGCGCCGAGCAGGCGATGCAGCGAACGCAGTTCGATCGCAGCATCTTCGGGCGCGACGACAAGATAGGTCGCGCCTTTCTTGTCGCGCAGAAACAGATTCTTGGTATGCCCGCCGGCGATGGCGCCACGCAGCTCGCGCGCCTCCTCGACCGTGAACACCGCCGGATGGGTGACGGTCTGGTGCGCGATTCCGAGCGTGTCCAGATAGGCGAAAAGTTCGTCCGGTGTGGCGGGCATCAGAGCATGATCCCGAAAAGTGGATGCCGGTTTTCGGAAAAGATCATGCTCAGGCAACACGCTAAAGCGAAATGCCGATTTAATCAAAATGATTTCGCTTTAACCCCCGCTTGATAGTGCCGGACGGGCGCGGTTGGAAAGCGCGTGGTTGCAAAGCTATGCGCTCTTTGGCATAGGTTTAACGCGGCGTCGGCCGGACATGCCGATGACCGCCTTACCCTTTTCGGACGCGGGTGTAGCTCAGGGGTAGAGCACAACCTTGCCAAGGTTGGGGTCGTGGGTTCGAATCCCATCGCCCGCTCCAAAATCCTTTGATCGAAGGCTCGGCCGTCACCCTTGCGTGCCGGAAGGCCGCGATGTTGGGCGGAACGGATGTTGGCCGGGACTTTGCCGTGACTGTCAGCACTGCCAATGAAAGCCGCCCCGCGCCGGCGGAACAGGGCGCGTTCGCCTTACTGCTGCTGTGGCTCGCCGGCGTGTGTCTGCGCGTCACCGTGCTGGCGATCCCGCCGGTCATCCCGCTGTTGCATCGCGACCTCAATTTGTCGGAAACCGACATCGGCTGGCTCTCCAGCCTGCCGCCGATGCTGTTCGCGCTCGCCGCGATTCCGGGCGCGGTGCTAATCGCGCGCCTTGGCATCGTGCCGGCGTTGTTCGCCGGGCTTCTGCTCAACGCGATCGGATCGATCGCGCGCGCAGCGCTGCCGAACGCGGCGATGCTTTATGCGACGACCATCGTGATGGCCGCCGGCGTAGCGATCATGCAGCCGGCGCTGCCGCCTTTGGTGCGCGCCTGGTTTCCGCGGCGGATCGGGTTTGCTACCGCAGTCTACACCAACGGACTTCTTGCCGGCGAAACCATTGCGGTGGCACTGACCATCCCGCTGGTGCTGCCGCTGGTCGATAACAGCTGGCGCCTAAGTTTCGTGGTCTGGTCGATCCCGGCCTTTGCCACGGCACTCTTGATCATCGCCTGCGCGCCGCGCCCGCAAGGCACGAACGGCGTGGCCGCAGTTGGCCGGCTGTGGTGGCCCGATTGGCGGCGGCCGCTGATCTGGCGGCTCGGCGCGATCCTCGGCAGCGTCAATTCGATGTATTTTGTCACCAATGCCTTCCTGCCCGACTTCGTCACCGCAGCGGGCCGGCCCGACCTGATCTCGAGCGCGCTGACCGCGGAGAATATTTGCCAGCTTCCGGCCTCGCTGATCATGCTGGCTGTCGCGGGGCGATTGGTGAAACAGCCTTGGGCCTATGTGGCTGCCGGCGCGCTCTCCCTGATCAGCCTAGTCGGGATCATGACGGCGGCGAGCGGCGCCTGGATCGTGTTCTGGTCTGGCGTCTTAGGCTTTGTCACCACCGCCATTCTCGTTCTGGGGCTGGCGCTGCCGTCAGTACTCAGCGCGCCTGACGACGTGCACCGCACTTCAGCCGGCATGTTCACAGTCAGCTACGCCATTGCCATGGTGCTGTCGGTCGCCGGCGGCTGGCTCTGGGATTTTACCCACTCGCCGATCGCGAGCTTTGTGCCGGTGGCGCTCTGCGCTGCCGTTGTGATGGCGCTCGCTTCGACCGCCAATCACCCCGACCATCCGGCGAATGCGAGTGACTAATTTCCGACCGCCAGCGCGCCGCGCGTGCGCGGGTCGGCGGCGCCGACGAAAGCTTCCGGCGTGATCATGATCGAATTAGCCGAGGTGAACGGCCGCTGCGGCATCACCTTGTCGCCGCCCGCCTGCAGCGCGGCAACGATGTCGTCGGTAATTCCCGGTTCGACATAGACCTGGTCCGGCATCCATTGCTCGTGCAGCCGCGGCGCCGCGACCGCCGCGGCGATATCCATGCCGCGATCGATGACGTTGACGATGATCTGCAGCACCGTGGTGGTGATGCGGCTGCCGCCGGGCGAGCCGGTGACGAGAAACGGCTTGCCGTCCTTGAGCACGATCGTCGGCGTCATCGACGACAGCGGCCGCTTGCCGGGACCGGGCGCATTGGCCTCGGCGCCAATGAGACCATAGGCGTTGGGCGCATAGGCTTTGGCAGCGAAATCGTCGAGCTCATTGTTGAGAAGGATGCCAGTGCCCTCGGCGACCAGCCCGACGCCATAGCTGAAATTGAGCGTATAGGTATTGGCGACCGCGTTGCCGAAGCGATCGACGACGGAAAAATGCGTGGTGTTACGGCCCTCCGGCTGCGTCACCTCGCCGGCGCGGATATCCGCGGCCGCGGTGGCGTGAACCGGATCGATGCCGGCGCGCCAGCCGGCGGCATAGTTCTTCGAGGTCAACAGCGAAACCGGGTTCGCCACCCGGTCTGGATCGCCAAGAAACAGAGCGCGGTCGGCATAAGCGCGCTTCATCGCCTCGATCATCAAATGCAGCGCCTGCGCGGCGTTCGCGCGCGCGACGCTGCCAAGATCGTAGCCTTCGAGAATGTTGAGCATCTCGATCAGCTCGATGCCGCCGGACGATGACGGCGCCATCGAAATCACGTCGTAGCCGCGATAGCTGCCGCGCACCGGCGGCCGTTCGATCGCCTGATAGCTCTTCAAATCATCGGCGGTCATGACGCCGCCCGCCGCCTGCACCGCGGCGGCGATTTTTCCCGCGATCGGCCCTTGATAGAAAGCGCGCGGCCCTTCGCGGGCGATTGTCTCAAGTGTGTCGGCAAGATCGCTCTGTACCAGCCGGTCGCCGGCGCCAAGCGTGCTGCCGTCGCTTTTAAGGAAAATGTTCGCCGATGCCGGCCAGCGCGACAGCCGCGCGCGCACATTCGGCAGTGAATCGGCCGTATCGTCGGTAACCGCGATCCCGTCTCGCGCCATCGCGATGGCCGGCGCGATCAGTTCGGCAAGCGTGAATTTTCCCGAGCCGTATTTTTGCTCCGCGAGCGCCAAACCGGCGACCGTGCCCGGCACGCCGATCGCAAGCGCGGAATCGCGCGACTTTCCTGGATCGGCATTCCCAGACTCATCGAGAAAGCTTTTGGTGCCGATGCCGGCCGGCGCGGTCTCGCGGTAATCGATGGTCGTGTCGTTGCCGTCGGCCAGATGAATCACCATGAAGCCGCCGCCGCCGATATTGCCGGCGCGCGGATAGCTCACGGCAAGCGCAAAGCCTGTGGCAACGGCGGCATCGATCGCATTGCCGCCGTTTTTAAGAATATCGCCGCCGATCTGCGCTGCCCGCGCCTCTTGCGCCACGCCCATGCCGCCATGCGCCACAACGCCTTGAGGAGTGGCGATGGCATCGGCGCGCTCGTCGCCGCGCGCAACGAGCGGCAGCACCACAGCTGCGGCCAGCGCAAAGCAGACAAGGCGTCGCGGCGCCAATAATTTCGGATGCATGTTCGGAGCGCGGCCTTGCTCTACAGCATCGACGGTAGAACGCGATCGGGCGGACGGTGACCGTCGAGGAAGGTCTTGATGTTGACGATGACCTTCTCGCCCATGTCGATGCGGCCTTCGAGCGTCGCCGAGGCCAGATGCGGCAGCAGCACGACCTTGCCGGCACGCGCAAGCTTGATCAGCTTCGGATTGACGGCCGGCTCGTGCTCGAACACGTCGAGACCTGCGCCGGCGATGTGCTCCGACTCGATCAAGCGTGCCAAGGCGTTCTCGTCGATCACCTCGCCGCGTGCGGTATTGACGATATAGGCTTCGGAACGGATCAGCTTGAGCCGGCGCGCCGAAAGCAAATGATAGGTCGCCGGCGTGTGCGGGCAATTGATCGAGATGATGTCCATGCGGGCGAGCATCTGATCGAGGCTCTCCCAATAAGTGGCGTGCAATTCTTCCTCGATTTGCACCGAGACCCGGCGGCGATCGTGATAGTGGATTTTCAGGCCGAAGGCCTGGGCGCGGCGCGCCACGGCCTGGCCGATCCGGCCCAGCCCGACAATGCCAAGCCGCTTGCCCCAGATGCGGTGACCGAGCATCCAGGTCGGACTCCAGCCGGTCCACTCGCGGTCGCTGGTGAGCACCTGCGCGCCTTCCGCCAAACGCCGCGGCACCGCGAGAATGAGCGCCATCGTCATGTCGGCGGTGTCCTCAGTGAGCACGCCGGGCGTGTTGGTCACGGTGATGCCGCGCTGCACCGCGGTCGCGACGTCGATATTGTCGACGCCGTTGCCGAAATTGGCGATGAGCTTAAGGCGCTCGCCCGATTGGCTGAGCACGGCGCGATCGATGTGATCGGTGACCGTCGGCACCAATACGTCGGCGGTTTTCGCAGCCTCCACCAGCTGCACCTGGGTCATCGGTTTGTCATCGGAGTTAAGCCGCGCGTCGAACAGTTCGCGCATGCGCATTTCGACGCTGTCGGGCAGCCGGCGGGTGACCACGACCAGCGGCTTCTTGCCCGTCGCCATGCGCTGCCTCTTCGCCGGATGGTTCCAATAAAGACCCGCAAATTCAGCCCTGCAATCGCACGCTTTGCAACAGCCGTTTGCAAGAGCTGTTCGCCAGACCGCCGTTCAGGTCTCCTTAACCCCACTCGCCGAAACTAAAGGGCGGGGAGCGGTCCATTAAAATCTCTAGCAGATGGCCATAGTCCAACAAAGTGCGCCGGAGTCACGGTGCACACGGCCAATAGCGGGATTTAAGCGAGCGGCAATGGCGCAAGCACGTGACCAAGCACGTGGCAAATCATGTGGCAAATCATGCGGCAAAGCATTGAGGACCGTGATCCTGTCGTTCTTGGCCGCGCCGGCAGCTCTGCTTGCACTCGGCGGCATGCCTGGTCCAGCTTGGTCCCCGGTCTGGTCCCCGGTTTGGTCCCAGGCTTGGGCCGGCAGCGACGCCGTGACCAGCGGCTTGCCGGTTCCACGTTTTGTCAGCCTCAAAGCCGATCGGGTGACGGTGCGTGGCGGTCCCGACAAAGATCACGATGTGGCCTGGATCTACACCCGCGCCGGCTGGCCGGTCGAAATCACCGCGGAATTTGAAAACTGGCGCCGGATTCGCGATTGCGATGGCGCCGAGGGCTGGGTCTATCACTCGCTCCTCTCCGGCAAGCGCACCGCGGCGGTGCAATTGAAAGCTAAAACCGACCTGGCGCCGCTCTATCAAACCCCCGACGTCCACAGCGCCATGACCGCGCGCTTGCAAGTCGGAGTGCTGGGGTCAGTGAAGCACTGCACCGGGGCATGGTGCCAGATTTCCGGCGACGGCTTTGCCGGCTGGGTGGAGCAGAGCGCGTTGTGGGGCGTCTATCCCGGTGAGAAGATTGAATGATCGCGATTTTCGCGATCGGCCTAGCTCCTACGTAAGAAGGCAAGCGCAGAACTGCCCGGTCATTCAACGCCGCAATCGCGATCGCTTACGGTGATGTGAAAGAAATTCAGGCCTGCTTGCGCCGCAATCGCACCACGACGTCGATGCGCGCGATCTCATAACCTTCGGGCGGAACAGGCGCGTTGTCGACCATCACGTCGCTGGCCGGGATATCGAGGAGCTCATTCTGCTCCTCGATGAAAAAGTGGTGATGCATCGAATTGTTGGTGTCGAAATACGCCCTTGATCCGTCCACCGCCACCTGCCGCAATAGGCCGACCTCGGTAAACTGATGCAGCGTATTGTAGACGGTCGCGAGCGAGACCGGCACTTTGGCGCGGTTCGCCTCTTCATAAAGCATTTCCGCCGTCACGTGCCGGTCGCCCTTGGCGAACAAGATCCAGCCGAGCGCCATACGCTGCCGGGTCGGACGCAGGCCGACGCCGCGCAGCTTGGCCTTGACGTCATGCCAAGGACAGCCAGTCAGCGCGCCGTGCTTCGGCTCTCCCGGGCGCGCTTGGGCCAGCCGCTCTTGGACGAGCCGCTCTTGGACGAGTCGCTCTTGGGCGAGCGCGGTCGGCGCAAAAGCGATCGGCAGTGGCGGTTTCATAACGCACCCTGTTTCATCACGCAGCCATTCCTCGCCCCACCGGGGCGATTGTTGCGGACGAGATCAATATACGACAGTTTTCCGTGCTGCAACCGCCGCTCCCCGCCGGCAGAGCGCGCGCACTATGCAGTTGCGGCATGATGGGGATGCGTCTTTGCCCCGCTATGCCAATATGTTAGTGAATTAGACCATTGCCCCGGAAATCGCGGAGCTGAACCGCGGATGCAAGAACGCCGCTCGAATTTCGACTATGAGGACCTTCTCGCGTGCGGGAGGGGTGAACTGTTTGCGCACGGCCCGCAGCTACCGCTGCCGCCGATGCTGATGTTCGACCGCATCTCCGAAATCGCGGAGGTGGGCGGGGAATACGGCAAAGGCCTGGTTCGCGCCGTGCTCGATCTCAAACCCGACCTGTGGTTCTTTCCCTGCCATTTCAAAGGCGATCCGGTGATGCCGGGCTGTCTCGGCCTTGACGCGCTATGGCAATTGCTTGGCTTTTTCCTCGGCTGGCTCGGTTCGCCGGGCAAAGGGCGCGCGCTCGGCCTGGGCGAAATCAAGTTTTCGGGGCAGGTCCTGCCGACGATGAAAAAGATCGTTTACGGCATCGACATCAAACGCGTGATGCGCTCGAAGCTGGTGCTCGGCATCGCCGATGGCTGGCTATCGGCGGACGGCTCGGTCATCTACCGCGCGCTAGATCTCAAGGTGGGCCTGTTCCGCGATGGCGAGCCGGAGCCCAGCGGCGCGTGAGATCGCCTCTCGGCCGCGCGCGAGGCCGCAAATGCCGCCAGCTTTCAGACACGATGATGCGCGGATTGATTGCTATAATTCACACAACGAGCGCCGGTTTGGACGGGATCATCTCACGACAGGGCCCTGGCGGGCGAGGCTGACATGAAACGGGTCGTCGTCACCGGGATGGGCATTGTCTCCTCGATCGGCAACAACACGCAGGAAGTGCTGGCCTCGTTGCGCGAAGCAAAATCCGGCATTGTCCGCGCCGACCGTTATGCCGAGCTCGGCTTTCGCTGCCAGGTGCACGGCGCGCCCACGCTCGAAGCGAGCGATGCCATCGATCGCCGGGCCATGCGCTTTCTAGGCGGCGGCGCCGCCTGGAATCACGTGGCGATGGAGCAGGCGATCCGCGATGCCGGTCTCGAAGAGACCGAGGTGTCGAACGAACGCACCGGCATTATTATGGGATCCGGCGGTCCTTCGACGCGGACCATTGTCGAGAGCGCCGACATCACGCGCAGCAAGGGACCCAAGCGCGTGGGCCCGTTTGCGGTTCCCAAAGCGATGTCATCGACCGCGTCGGCCACGCTCGCGACCTGGTTCAAGATCAAAGGTGTGAATTATTCGATCTCGTCCGCCTGCGCGACCTCAAACCATTGTATCGGCAACGCCTTCGAAACGATCCAGTGCGGCAAGCAAGACGTCATCTTCGCCGGCGGCTGCGAAGAGCTCGATTGGACGCTTTCTGTTTTGTTCGACGCCATGGGCGCGATGTCCTCGAGCTTCAACCAGACGCCAGAGAAAGCCTCGCGCGCTTATGACGCCGATCGCGACGGCTTTGTCATTGCCGGCGGCGCCGGCGTTCTCGTCCTCGAAGAGTTCGACCACGCCAAGGCGCGCGGCGCTAAAATCTATGCCGAGGTTGCCGGCTATGGCGCCACCTCCGACGGCGCCGACATGGTGCAACCGTCTGGCGAAGGCGCAGTGCGCTGTATGAAAATGGCGCTCGCGTCGGTAAAACCGCCGGTCGACTACATCAACCCGCATGCCACCTCGACGCCGATCGGCGATCTCAAAGAGATCGAAGCGATCCGCGAAGTGTTCGGCGCGAAATGCCCGCCGATTTCGGCGACCAAATCGCTGACCGGCCATTCCCTCGGTGCGGCTGGCGCCCAGGAAGCGATCTATTCGCTGCTGATGATGAATTCGGGTTTCATTTGCGAGAGCGCCAATATCGAACGGCTCGATCCGGCTTTTGCCGACATGCCGATCGTGCGCGAGCGCCAAGACAGCGTGAAGCTCGGATGCGTGCTGTCAAACTCATTCGGTTTCGGCGGCACCAACGCTTCCGTCGTATTCAAGCACCCGGACGCCTGACGCATGCCGGACTTGATGCAGGGCAAGCGCGGCCTGATCATGGGGGTCGCTAACGATCATTCGATCGCCTGGGGGATAGCCAAGACGCTTGCCGCACACGGAGCCAAGCTTGCCTTCACCTATCAGGGCGAGGCGCTCGGCAAACGCGTGAAACCGCTGGCGGCGGCGGTCCATGCCGACATCGTTGTGCCCTGCGACGTGGAAGATATCGCCACTGTCAATGACGTTTTTGCCGAGATCGGGCGGATGTGGGGCGCGCTCGATTTTCTAGTTCACGCCATCGCCTTTTCCGACAAGACCCAGCTTGCCGGACGCTATGCCGACACCACGCGCGAAAACTTTCTGCGCACCATGCTGATCTCGTGTTTCTCGTTCACCGAGGTAGCCAAACGGGCCGCTGCCATGATGTGCAATGGCGGCGCCATGCTCACTCTCACATACAATGGCGGTTTGCGCGCCATGCCGAATTACAACGCCATGGGCGTCGCCAAAGCGGCGCTGGAGGCATCGGTACGCTATCTCGCCGTCGATTTCGGGCCCGAGCGCATTCGCGTCAACGCCATTTCTTCGGGCCCGATCCGCACGCTCGCCGGCGCCGGTATCGGCGATGCCAGAGCGATGTTCGCGTTCCAGCAGCGGCATTCGCCATTGCATCGCGGCGTCACCTTGGACGAGCTCGGCGGCGCCGCGCTTTACCTGCTCTCCGACCTCTCGACCGGCGTGACCGGGGAGATCCATTTCGTCGATTGCGGCTACAACGTCATCGCAATGCCTAACCCGGACGCGCTGCGGGCGGACCAGCAGCGCGCGCCCGACAACGGCGCCAAATAACCGGCTGCCGCTCGCCCCCCGGGACGACTAACGCTACAGCTTGGTCAGATGCGGCATGACTTCGCTGCGGAATAGTTGGAGCGAGCGCAGCGCATCGCGAAGCGACATGGTGCCGAGAAACAGATAGGTCAGCAGATAATTGACGCCGAGCTCGCGGACTTGCCGCTCGATCTCGGCGCGGACCGTCGCCGGCGAGCCGGCGATTACGGTGCGATCCTCGACGCAAGCCTCGAAGTTGGCGCCGCGCGGCACGTTCAGCCGCGACGTGAGCCCGGTCTCGCCATGCTTGACGCGCAGCCAATTCAAATGCGCGAGATGAATGTCCGTCGCCGGCTTGCCAAAGCGCTGCGCCTCCGCGTCGGTGTCGGCGACGAAAATGTGCCGTTGCACGCCGACTGCTGCGCCACCTGGAAATTCCGGCTTGGGCTGAACCGGGCCGCCGCGCTTGTTCAACGCGGCTTTGTAAGCGCTGATATTGGCTTTAGCGGTCGGCATCGGCCCCAGCGTAACGAAATGCAGACCCTGCTCGCCGGCCCAGGTCGAACCGATCTCATTGGAGGAGCCGTACCAAAACGGCGGATGCGGCTCTTGCAACGGGCGCAGCTCGATCGGCACGTCTTTGTAGGCATAGTGCTCGCTCTCGTAGGAAAGGCGATCCGTCGTCAGGCCGGCGCTGATGCACTTGAACGCGTCGATGAAAATGTCGCGCGAGCGATCGTGCTCGACCTTGTGATATTTCAGCTCGTAGGGCGATACGCCGCGGCCGATGCCGACATCGAGTCGGCCATGGCTGAGATGGTCGAGCATGCAGATTTCCTCGATCAACCGCAGCGGCGAATATAGCGGCAGCAAATAGACGAGCGGCCCGAGCCGTAACCGCTTCACTGTGCGCGCAACGGCGCCGAGATAGACGCCCGGTACCGGCACCATGTTCAATGGAGTGGCGTGATGTTCGGCAACGTGCAGGCAATAAATACCGGCGGCTTCGGCGGCCTCTACAAATGCTAGCCGTTCGTCAAACAGTCTCGCCAGCGGCCGGTCGCCATGCTCGACATGATCGAACAATCCGATTTGCATAATGCATTCTGCTCCATGCTCATTTTACATACGTCCATTTTACCTACGCCGAGTTTGCAGCGATCCTGCTTCTGCGATGCATCGCGTGTGGGGAGCATCAGCTCATTTTCGGCGGTAACCCGACCCGCCGTCCCATGTCCATGCAATCCGCGTCGGTCTTTAGCCCCGCGGCATGGATGCCATGGACGGCAAGCTCCTCGTCGCGGTCCTCGGTATCGCCGGTCACGCCGACCGCGCCAATGACCTCGCCGCCAGAATCGCGGATCAGCATGCCGCCGCCTTCCGGAAAAATCTGCTCACCGCTTGCGGCAATGAGATAGCGCATGAAGATCGGCCGTTCCTGCGCGCGCTCGCGAACGAGTTTCGAGCTGCGGCCGAGCGACAGTGCGGCATAGGCTTTGCCATAGGCCATTTCAAACCTGATCATCGAGGCGCCATCTTCCTTCTTGAATGCTTTCACCTTGCAGCCAGGCTCGACGACGATAACGCTCAACGGCCGGCAATTCAGTGCGGCGCCGCGCTCGATGATCGCGTCGATAATGCGCTCGGCCTGATCGAGTATGACGGAAGTCATTGGTGTCTCAATCTGGGGACGTCAGTAATGGAATGCTGTGCCGGGGATGGGGCGCTCCTACCTCACGTTCTGCCATCTTCCCCGCGCTTATTCCATAGCGCCCGATCAGTGCGGATTTTCTCCTCTTGCTTAGCTCGGCCAAGCACGCCACATCTGCGCGGTGCCGCAAGCTCCTCCCATAGCCGTCGAGCGCCTCGTCAAGATCTATAAAACCGTTCCCGCGGTGGACGGGATTTCATTTACGCTCGCGCCCGGAACGATCACCGCCCTTCTCGGCGGCAACGGCGCGGGCAAGACGACCACGATTGCCAGCATCATGGGCCTGATCACGCCGACGTCCGGGCGTGTGAGTGTGCTTGGCGCGCAGATGCCGCAGCAGCGCTATCGTGTTTTGCAGCGGATGAATTTTGAAAGTCCCTACGTCGAAGTACCGATGCGGCTCACGGTGCGGCAGAATCTGACGGTGTTCGGCAAGCTCTACGACGTCGACGATTTGCGCGAGCGTATCACCGAGCTTGGGCACGAGCTCGATCTCATGGAACTGCTCGATCGTCCCACCGGCAACCTGTCGGCCGGCCAGAAAACGCGGGTGTCGCTCGCCAAGGCGCTGATCAACACTCCCGATGTGCTGTTGCTCGACGAGCCGACCGCCTCGCTCGATCCCGACACGGCGGACTGGGTGCGCGGGCGTTTGGAGCGGTATTGCCGGGACCGGCACGCCACCTTGCTGCTCGCCTCGCACAACATGACCGAGGTCGAGCGGCTGTGCGAACGCGTGATCATGTTGAAACGCGGGCGCATTGAGGACGACGACACGCCGGCAAATCTGCTGCGGCGCTACGGCCGCAGCACGCTGGAAGAAGTCTTCCTCGATGTTGCGCGCGGTAATGGCGGCGAGGCCCGGGAGGCCGCGCAATGAGCCGGCGCCACAAATCCGCTGTCGCATCTTCGGCGCGCCGCATCTCGGCAATGATGCTGCGGCACTGGTACCTGTTGCGCTCGTCCTGGCCGCGCCTGCTCGATCTCATCTATTGGCCGACGGTGCAGATGGTGACCTGGGGATTCCTGCAATATTACATCGCCAACAATGCCGGCTTCTTCGCGCGGGCGGGCGGTACTTTCATCGGCGCGGTGCTGCTGTGGGACATTCTGTTCCGCGGTCAGCTTGGCATTTCGATTTCGTTTTTGGAGGAGATGTACTCGCGCAACCTCGGCAACATCATGATGAGTCCGCTGCGCCCGTTCGAGTTCATCATCGCGCTGATGGTGATCAGTGTGGTGCGGCTGTCGCTCGGTGCGGTGCCGGTAACGTTCCTCGCGATCGCGTTTTTCGGCTTTAATCTTTACGCATTCGGCCTGGCGCTGGTGGCGTTCTTTTTCAATTTGATGCTCACAAGCTGGGCCATCGGAATCTTCGTCTCCGGGCTCATCCTGCGTAACGGCATGGGCGCTGAAAATCTCGCCTGGTCGATCACGTTTGTGTTCATGCCGCTGACCTGCGTCTACTACCCGGTCGCGACCTTGCCCCTCTGGTTGCAACCGGTCGCCTGGCTGTTGCCGCCCACTTACGTTTTCGAAGGCATGCGCGCGCTGGTGATCGACAAGGTATTCCGACCCGACCTGATGCTCGATGCCCTCGCGCTCAACGCGGTCCTGTTTGCCGCCGGGGTCTTGGGCTTTCTCCAGTTGCTGCGAGGCGCGCGGCGCGTCGGCTCATTGATGCAGAGCGGCGAATAACCACCTTAAGTTCAAGGGCGCGGAGAATGGCCGCCATGTGCACGCCGAATGGCGTGAAGAGGTTGATTCTAATACAAAAATAAACATGGGAAACTTCGCTTTTAAGTTGACGAGATGACACACGAACGTCACAATGTTGCGCTGCAGCAGGCCGGGGATAGTTCCAGAATGGCTATTGGGGAGTTTGGCGGCGCGCCCGCGGTGCCGGGCGACAGCGGTGTTCTCGTCTCGACCCCGCTTTATTGGTTCTATGAGATGAGCTATGCGGCCCTGAACCCGTCGCGGGCCTGGGCTGATGCCACCCGGTTATTCTTCAAGAACCCCGGCAATCCCCTCTCCTATACGACTTTCGGGAAATCGGTCGCGGCCGCCTGCGAACTGTTCGAGCGCTCGACGCGCCGATACAGCCGGCCGGACTGGCGCGTGAATTCGACCTTCGCGGGCGGTGAGCGAATTCCGGTACGAATTTCCACCGTATGGCAGCGGCCATTCTGCAATCTGATCAATTTCGAGCGTCAATTCGAACATCCGCCCAAACGTCCGCAGCCGAAACTCTTGATCGTCGCGCCGATGTCCGGTCACTACCCGTCGCTCTTACGCGGCACGGTCGAGGCGTTTCTGCCCAATCACGATGTCTACGTCACCGACTGGGTTGACGCGCGAATGGTGCCGCTGACGGAAGGCTCGTTCGATCTCGATGACTATATCGATTACCTGATCTCGATGCTGCATCGGCTCGGCAGCGACACCCATGTCGTGGCCGTGTGCCAGCCTTCGGTTCCGGTTCTCGCGGCGGTGGCGCTGATGGAAGCCGACCAGGACCCCTGCGTGCCGATCTCGATGGTTCTTATGGGCGGACCGATCGACACCCGCATCAACCCGACCGGGGTGAATACGCTCGCCGAAAAGCGCGGCATCGATTGGTTCCGCACCCACGTCATCACCAAGGTGCCGTTCCCCAATCCGGGCTTCATGCGCGACGTTTATCCCGGTTTCCTTCAGCTCAACGGCTTTGTCAGCATGAACCTCGAACGGCACATCGAGGCGCATAAGCAATTGTTCCTCAATCTGGTGCGCGGCGACGGCGATTCGGCGCAGAAGCACAAGGAATTCTACGACGAATACCTCGCGGTGATGGATCTCGCTGCGGAATTTTATTTGCAGACGGTGGACACGGTTTTCGTGCGGCATGCTCTCCCAAAGGGCGAGATGACTCATCGGGGACGCCGCGTCGATCCTGCCGCGATCAAGCGCGTGGCCTTATTCACCATCGAAGGCGAACACGATGATATTTCGGGCGTCGGGCAGACCGAGGCGGCACACCGTATGTGCGTCAACATCCCGCCGGATCGCCAAGCGCATTGGCTGCAGCCTGGTGTTGGGCACTATGGCGTCTTCAACGGCTCGCGTTTTCGCGCCGAAATAGCACCGCGAATTTCCGACTTCGTGCTGTCGATGACATTGTCCGACCGCGCAGCGCGACGCGCGATCGGCGCGCGATTGGTAAGCGCCGCGCTTCGCAGCGCCTGATCTTCTCCCCAGCATTGTGCCGTCGGCCCAATCTCGCCATGGATATGGGCAATGTGGCAATATCGCTCCGCAATCGGATCCGGGTGTCCCATGCCGCCGCATGCGTTGCTCTACCGCCGCCCGAGCGAGCCCGGACGAATCGAGATCGTCTTCGACGGCGCGGTGTTGCCGATCCGCGTACGGCGGCACCGCCAGGCCAGGCGCTATACATTACGGATCCAAGCGCCGACGCGGGAAGTTGTGCTCACGATTCCGCCGCGCGGCACGCTCAAAGAAGCGCGCGCATTTGTCGAGAAGCATGGCGCCTGGATTGCCGCCCGGCTCGGACGGTTGCCGCAAGCAGCACCCTTCGCTCACGGCGTCTTATTGCCGTTGCGTGGCGAGCCACACCGGATCACGCACCGACAGGGTGCGCGCGGGACAGTGTGGACGGAGAGCGACGGCAATGGCGGGCGCCTGTTGTGCGTCGCCGGCCAAGCGCCACACCTCAATCGGCGGGTCACGGATTTTCTGCAGCGCGAAGCCAAACGGGACCTCGAAGCCGCCAGCCGGCGGTTCGCCACCGATCTCGGCCTTTCCGTGCGGCGCGTCAGCGTGCGCGATCAGTTGAGCCGCTGGGGTTCGTGCTCAACTACCGGCGTTCTGTCGTTTTCGTGGCGGCTCATTTTGGCGCCGCCGTATGTGCTCGAGTATCTCGCCGCCCATGAAGTTGCGCATCTGGTCGAAATGAACCATTCGGCGCGGTTCTGGCGGGTGGTGAACCGGCTCGCCCCCGGGCATGAAAAGGCTAAGGCCTGGCTCGACACCCACGGGGCCGATCTGCACCGGTATGGTTTACCCGAGCCATCCGAGGGCCGACCCGACATTTTGTTGTTTTAACCTTGCCGCGCCGCGGTTGGAGGAACGGCCTGAGTCCTCCCGGCGCCTGCGCCTTTTGACGCAGCGATAACACTAATCCGTGATATGCATTGTATTCGCGCGGGCGAGGCCTATTTTGCGCCTTATCAAGGCCGACCGGGCGACTCCCCATCCCCCGACACCCCGTCGTCCGGTCAGATAAGCCTGAAGTTGAGGCAACAACTTACGGACCCCAAGCGGCGTATTTGCTTGGGGTCTTTCTTTTGCGCAGCTTCTGCATTTGCCTCGCTGGTTTGGGCGCGCAGCCGCTAAAGCGACATTTCGCTTTAGCTGTTGTTTGAGCATGACCTTTTCCGAAAACCGGTTTCCACTTTTCGGGATCATGCTTTAACGCCGTGTCAGATCCTCAAGCATGCTTGCGGCGACGGCCAGCTTTGACACCGTTAAGCCGGAACTCGCCATGGCGCCGATCGCCGATCGCACCCGATCGGCCTCGGCCTTGTGCTTGGCCGCCCAGGCCTCTACCGCAGGTGCGCCCCACGCCTCGCCCTCCAGAACCACGGCCGTAAGTTTGCGCTCGGCATCGCCGATGACGTCGCGGGCGCGATCAAGCGCCAGGCGATCGAAGTAATCCGCCGCTGGGATGTCAGCGCCTGTTAATCGGTGCATGCCGAAGAACGCCGCGACGGCGAAATAGGTCGCCGCCACCCGATTAACGGGTTTGCGGCTGCGGTCCGCGACCAGCACGATGTCGGGCGCGGCAACGAGCGCGCGAAGGTCGGCAAAGCGTGCGGCAAGCGCCTCGGGCAAACCGGCGGCCATGAGTTCCTGCCGGCGTGCGTCGCGCGCCGTCCGCAGCTCTTGCGACAGCGACTCACCCAGCGTGACGGCGACCGCGGCAATGCCGTCACGATAGTGCACGACGACTTCGGCCAGTCCCTTGGAAAAATCGACGGCCCGCAAAAACCAGACCAGCCGGTCAAGCAATAGATTCTGTACGTCGATATAGAGAGCGAGCTGCAGCTTTCCGGAAACCTTGTTGTCGAGATCGTCGATCGCGGCGTTTAGCGCGGTGAGATCATAGCTGTCCCGGGTTGCGGCGAAGGCTGAGGCGATTGCGGCCGTCGAGGCGCCGGTCTGATCGGCGATTCGCACGATCAGCGACGGGCCGCCGCGATTGATCATCGAATTGGCGAGCTGGGTGGCGATGATTTCCCGGCGCAAGCGGTGATGCTAAAGCGCATCGGGATATTTCTCGGCGATGGCTCTGGGGAAATAGCGTCCCAGCTCGCGCCCCAGATAAGGATCGTCCGGCACGGCGGATTCGAGCAGTTCCTCGTAGAGAGAGAGCTTGGCATAGGCGAGCAGCACCGCCAGCTCCGGCCGCGAGAACGGCTGCATGCGGC
Source organism: Xanthobacteraceae bacterium (assembly GCA_036497645.1). GTDB lineage: Bacteria > Pseudomonadota > Alphaproteobacteria > Rhizobiales > Xanthobacteraceae > BOG-931. Next base: position 1,614 of record DASXJB010000217.1, on the reverse strand, counting down.
GGCGGCGCTCCTCGAGCTGCATGTCGTCGGGCAGGTATTCGAGCGCGCGATCGAGCAAGCCGCGGGTTTCAAGCGATTGAATGAGCCGCTGCAGGAAGCCGAAATCCTGCATGCCGCGCCGTTCCGCCAACGACAGCGCCAGCGTCTGCAGATAATTATTGCGCAGCACCAGTCCGGCAACTTCGTCGGTCATCTGCACCAACAAAGCGTTGCGGCCGTCCATTGTCAGCCGCCCATCACGCAACGGAATGCTCAGCGCGATTTTGATGTTGACCTCCATGTCGGACGTATTCACGCCGGCCGAATTGTCGATCGCGTCGCTGTTGAGCTTCACACCGTGAAACGCCGCTTCGATGCGGCCGCGTTGGGTAACGGCGAGATTGGCGCCTTCGCCAATGACCTTGCAGCGCAACTCCTTGGCCGCGACACGGACGCCGTCATTGGTTCGATCGCCGGCCGCCTCGTCGCTCTCATCCAAGGCGCGAATATAGTTGCCAATGCCGCCGAAAAAGATGAGATCAACGCGCGCCTTGAGAATGGCGCGAATGAGATCGTTCGGCGTGACATGCTCGGGAACTCCGAACAACGCTTGCGCTGTCGGTGACAGCTTGATGTCCTTGGCGGCGCGCGAATACACGCCCCCGCCTTTGGATAAGAGCGCTTTGTCGAAATCCTGCCAGCTCGAACGCGGCAGATCGAACAGCCGCTGGCGTTCAGCGAAGGTTCGCGCCGGGTCCGGATCGGGATCGATGAAAATGTCGCGGTGATCGAAAGCGGCGACGAGCTTAATTGTTTTCTCGCGCAACATGCCGTTGCCGAAAACGTCCCCGGACATGTCGCCGACTCCCGCCACGGTGATCGGCGTTATCGCTACGTTGATGTCCATCTCGCGAAAATGCCGTTTCACCGATTCCCAGGCGCCGCGCGCGGTAATGCCGATCTTTTTGTGGTCGTAACCGGCGGAGCCGCCCGAGGCGAACGCGTCGCCAAGCCAGAAGTCGTGCGCGATCGCCAGTTCATTGGCGATGTCGGAGAAGGTCGCGGTGCCTTTGTCCGCGGCGACGACAAGATAGGGATCGTCGCCGTCATAGCGAATGACATCGGCCGGCGGGATCACGCCGGCCGTGCCCATGCCGATATTGTCGGTGATGTCGAGTAGCGTCGAGATAAACGATTTGTACGTCGCGACACCTTCGGCCTGGATGGCTTCGCGCGCGCCGCCGGCGGGCAAGCGTTTCGGTACAAACCCGCCCTTGGCGCCGACTGGGACGATGACAGCGTTCTTGACATTTTGCGCTTTGACCAGGCCCAATACCTCGGCCCGGAAATCCTGCGGCCGGTCCGACCAGCGTATGCCGCCGCGCGCGACTTTGCCGAAGCGCAGATGGACGGCTTCCAGCCGCGCCGAATAGACAAAAACCTCATACAGCGGCCGCGGCGGCGGCACCGCTTCCAGCATGCGGCTGGCGAATTTGATCGCGATGACATCTTTGGCGCGGCCATCGCGATCGAGCTGGTAAAAATTGGTCCGGACCGCGGCCATCACCGCATTGACGAAATGGCGGATAATGCGATCTTCATCGAGGCTATCGACCGCCTGCAGCGCGGTTTCGA
>DASXJB010000216.1:0-2463 GCA_036497645.1 Xanthobacteraceae bacterium | reverse complement strand
CGCGGCGCGGAACTCGACAGCAAGCCGCCCGTGGGTGACCAGCACAAGACCAATCATGGAACTCCCCGCGGGCGCGCCCCGGTTGCGCCGCACGAAAGGGTGCTCATCATGACCATCTAAAGCCCCGGCGCAAGGGGCATTCTTGGCAAACTGCGGGGGTTGTTGCATCGCGGTAACGAGCGGGTTCCGCCGGCACGGCATCCGGCCAAAGCGACCAGAATCGCTCGCGCGTCAAAGGTGAGCGCCGCGCCGAGTCTTTGAACCATGTTTTGGAACATTATGGTTAATCAATTGCCAATCCGGGCCTTCTGCCGCCCCTCAGGCGTCTTTGAGACACCTACGGCACCGCAGGAATTGATCATGGCCAAGACCAGCGGCAAGGCCGCGACGCCCGGTGCGACGGCGAGACGCGGCATAATTATGTCTTTCACAACGGTTTCGTCGCGCTCGGGCAGGCGTTCGGCGTCCGCCGCGGCGAGATCGACCACAAGGCCGACAACCGCGCAGGGTTCATGATCGCGCCGCAAAATGCCGACGCCGCGCAGTTCGATCAGTCCGGCAAGCGTGTCGTTTGGACGTACCAAGAGCCTGCCGCCGGCCGCCTGAAGATGGATGCGATCGTCGCCGACAAGTCTGGCAAAAGCGATGGCGCCCCCGCGCGCAGCCTCGATGAGCTCCCATGCCAGCCGCGATTTGCCGGCCCCGGAGGGCCCCCGGATCAAGACCGCGCGGGCACCGACGAGCACCGCCGAAGCGTGCACTGTCGCGCCGCCAAGTTCTACCATTAGAGCGCCGGGAGCCGGACGATGAAGCGCGCGCCGAGCACGCGCGGTTCGCCATCCGCGCCTGCTTGACCGGTACGGTTTTCGACAGAGATCGAACCGCCGTGGGCCTCCACGATCTGTTTCGAGATCGACAGTCCGAGACCTGAGTTTTGGCCGAATCCCTGATGTGGCCGATCGGTGTAGAACCGCTCGAAAATTTTCTCGCGCACCTCGTGCCGCACGCCGGGTCCGTCATCGTCGACTAAAATCTCGACGTCGTGCCGCGAGCGCCGGCAGGTGACGCGAACCACTCCACCGGGTGGCGAGAAGGAGCGCGCGTTCTCGATCAGATTGTCGATGATCTGGCCCAGACGCGAGTCGTGGCCGGGGACCTGGAAGCCGCGCGCGGAGCCGCCTTCGAACCGCAAAGTGACCTTGACGCAATCCTCGCGCTTCACTTCGTTTGCTCCCGCGACCAGCGTGCTCAATAGCTTGGCGAAGTCGACCGGCGCCGCCTCCTGGCGCTGCAGCTCGGCGTCGAGCCGGCTCGCGTCGGAAATATCCGAGATCAAGCGGTCGAGTCGTTTGACGTCGTGTTGAATGATGCTGAGCAGGCGAGAGCGGCTTTCGTCGCTCTTGGCGAGCGGCAAAGTCTCGACCGCCGAACGCAACGAAGTCAGCGGGTTTTTTAGCTCATGCGCAACGTCGGCCGCAAAGCTTTCGATGGCCTCGATCCGGCTGTAGAGCGCATTGGTCATGTCGCGCAACGTGCCCGACAGATGGCCGATCTCGTCACGGCGGCGCGTAAAATCGGGAATCTCTATGCGCGAACGGATGCGGCGGCGCACACGTTCGGCGGCGTCGGCGAGGCGCCGCACCGGTTCGGCGATGGTGCCCGCCAACAGGATTGACAGCACGACCATAACGGCCGCGGCGATCAGAAACACTTTGAGAATAGCAAGCCGCTCGGCCTCAACCATGTCGTCGATATCGGCGCCTTGGGTCGAGAGCATCAGCGCGCCGCGCACGGCGCGGAAGCGCTGGACCGGCACCGCGACCGAGACGATCACGTCACCGCGTTCGTTGATGCGCACCATGCTGGCGTTTTGCCCGTCCAGCGCGCGCGCTGCTTCAGTATAGCCTTTGCCGTCGTCCGGGCCGAGTTCGCGATACAGCGGAAGATCGCCGCGTCCGAGCCGCATCCGCAGCGCGATGAAGGCGCGCTCGAAGAAGCCGGGCTTTTCGGCACTCGGCGGCGGTAGGTCGTAACGCAAGATATCGCCGCGGCCGAACAGGTTGCGGCTGTCCACGAGCAGCACGCCGTCGCGATCATAAATGCGTGCGCGCGTCTTGGTCGGCGAAACCAGTCGCCGCAGGATCGGCCCGACGCGCTCGGGATTGATCGGAAAATCGAGACCGTACAGCGCGTCCTCGTTTGGACCGTAGCTTTCGCCCGGATGCAAATTGAGAAGCTTGTCGGGATCGAGCGTGATCGATGAATCGGTTTCCACGGTCGCCGACGATGCGATCGCGCCGGCGATGATTTGGCCCTGCACCAACAGACTCTGGATGCGGGCGTCGATGAGGCCGGCGCGGAATTGCGACAGCACAATAATGCCGATCGAAAGCGCAACCAGACCGGTGAGGTTAAGAACGACAATACGACGGGTGAGGCTCGACGAGCTCTGGGTGATAAAGA
>DASXJB010000215.1:0-34601 GCA_036497645.1 Xanthobacteraceae bacterium | reverse complement strand
CGGCGGTGCGTCCAATCGAAGCTGGATTCCAACTTATGCGGGAACGAGCGCAAGACCAGGGCGTGTACTCATAAAATCGAGATCACGACGAGCAACGGTTGGTCAATGTCCGCTTTGCCCCCGAAAGCGGACATTGCCAGCTGCTTTTATGAGTACACGCCCTAAACAATCGCACGAATGCTCACCGCGAGCGCAGCGGCTTTATCTGCAACTCCGCGGCCAATTTGTCGAGTTGGGCGAGAAGCGGCGCCGGAACCGGAACGCCGTCGCGGGCCCGCTCATCGCGGCAGGCGGCGCGGCGATCGCCCGGCAGGCGGATCGCATCGAAGCCGGGCAGGAGCCGCGAGCCGCGCAAATCGCGCACATGCCGATCGACTTCGGCAGTGAAATTCTGCAGCGGCACAAAGCGCGCGATGTCGACGGCAACGATGGCATGTCCGGTATTGGTCGCGCTGTCGTCATCGGCATTGAAATCGATCACGTCGCCGCCGAACGCGGCGCCGTTGAGCACGCCGGCAATCAGCCCGATCATCAAAGCAAGGCCGCTGCCTTTGTATTCGCCCATCGGCTGCAGCACGCCGGCCGCGGACTTGGCAGGATCAGTAATGGACTCCCCGGTCGCGGCATCGACGAATCAGCCCTCGGGCATTCGCAAGCCGCGGAGCGCGTATTTCTTCACCGTGCCGTAGGCGACGATCGAGGTCGCCATGTCGAAGACGAGCGGCTCGCCGCCGGTCGGCACGCCGACGGCGAGCGGATTGGTGCCAAGGAGAAGATCGGCGCCGCCCCAGGCCGCCATGTGATTGGCATTGGCGACCGCGGCATAGAGCCCGATCATGCCGGCCGCCGCCGGCATTTCCGCGTAGAGACCTGCGGGGCCGGCGTGATTGGAGCGCCGCACACCGACCCAGGCGGCGCCCGTCTCCCGCGCCATCGCAATCGCCTCGCTGGCGGCGCGCGACATCACCAAATGCCCCATGCCGTTGTCGCCGTCGACCAGCGCGGTCGCCGGCGCGGTGCGCGAGACCGTGATGTTCGGGCGCTTGTTGAAGCCGCCGGCGGTCAGGCGCCGCACATATTGCGGCAGACGGAAAATGCCGTGGCCGTCGGCGCCGGTGAGATCGGCCTGCGTCATCAGTTCGGCGCAGCGCGCGGCGTCCGGTTGCGGCAGGCCGGCCGCGGCGAGCGCATCGGCGATCAGCGCCGCCGTAGCGCGCCAAGGGACACGCGCCACGTCCACTCGCGCAGCTTCGCCGCTCTCCATGATTTCTGCCGCCATAACTACTGCGCCGCCGCCGGCTGGCGCCGCTTGTTCAAGATCGCCGCGGCATGGCTGCCAAGGATCAGGTCGCGATCGGCTGGCGCGATGCCGAGCGCGCGCACCTGCCGCACGCATTCCATCGTGCCCATGTCATAAGGATAATCGCTGCCGAGAAAGACCCGCGCGGCGCCGACCGAGGAAATCAGAAATTCCAGTGGCGCCTTGGAATGCAAAATGGTGTCGTAGAGGAAGCGGTCGAGATATTTCTGCGGCGATTCTTTCAGATGCACTTTCGGTTCGGGGCGCACCTCCCAACCGTGCACCCAGCGGCCGCCCTGATAGGGAATAAAACCGCCGCCATGCACCATCAGAAAATTGAGCTTGGGATGGCGCGCCAGGACGCCGCCAAAGATCAGGCACGCGGCCGCGATCGTGGTATCGAGCGGATTGCCGATGAGATTGGTCAAATAATAAGCGCGCAGCCGGTCGGCGCCGGCGACATTGCCGGGATGGATCAGCATCAGGGCGTCGAACTCGGCGGCCACCGCCCACAGCGGCTCAAAGCGCGGATCGTCGAGATTGCGGCCACAGATATTGGAGCCGATCATCGCGCCATGCAGACCGAGCTTGGTCACAGCGCGGCGCAATTCATCGGCGGCGCGCTCCGGCGCCTGCATCGGCAAGGCGGCGATGCCGGCGAAGCGGTCGGGATATTCGCGTGTGAGCCGCGCGATCTCGTCGTTTTGGATTGTCGCGATCGCGGCGCCGACGGCGGTGTCCTGGTCGTAGGCCAAGGTCTGCGGCGCCACCGAAAGCACATGCATGTCGACCTCGGCGACGTCCATGTCGGCGAAGCGGCGCGCGATGTCGTGGCCGCCGCGCGGAAACGGCCGGTAGCGCATGTCGTCGGCTTCGAGTTCGGCGTTGTCGGCGTCGATCGGCGTGAGCTTGAGCCCAAGCTGCGGAACCTCTTTTTGCAAGAGCTTGATCGTGGCATCGGCCAGAATGTGGGTATGGATGTCGATCGTTCGCGTCATGTGTTCTCCCGGATCGGCGGCGCTTTTTCCCGATTGGCGGCGCGTTGTGCGCATATCTCGGCGGGCCATGCAATACAGGCGTCCGCCGTTGCGCAAGACGGTCTTTTTAAGTGCGGCTTTCGGCTATAAAGGGCGCCCCGAAATCGACAGGCCTGCGGTACACCAATGGACGTCACAGCGGACACCAAATCCAATAGCGAACACGCGCCGCGCCATCATGCGGAGAGCCGCGGGCGCGTCGAAGACGATGCGCTCGTGCGCGGGCTCGGCCGCTACATCGCCGACGCACCGGCGCCGAACCAGGCTTTCGCCTATTTCGTCCGTTCGCCGCACGCCTTTGCCCGCGTCGTGAGCATGGATACCGAGGCGGCTAAGAATGCGCCGGGGGTGATCGCGGTGCTCACCGCCAACGACATGGAGGGTGTCGGCAATATTTCGCGGCATCCCCCGCTGCCAGGGCGCAATGGCGCCAAGCTCGCCGTCTCCAATCGTCCGGCACTCGCGCACGACCGCGTGATGCATATCGGCGAGGCGGTGGCGATGGTGATCGCGCAAAGCGCGGCGGCCGCGCAGGACGCGGCCGAATTCGTCAGCGTCGATTATGAGGCGCTCAAGCCGGCGACCGACGCCCGCGACGCGCTCAAATCCGGCGCGCCGCAGCTGTGGCCGGAAGCGCCGAATAACCTCGCCGTCGACTGGCCCGGCCCGGCCGCCGACCCCGATGCCAACGTCGCGGAAGTCGAGCGCATTTTCGCTTCCGCCAAGCATGTCGCGCGGGTTTTCGAAATGAACCAGCGGCTGTGCGTCGCCTCGATGGAGCCGCGCGGCGGCACCGCCAGCTATGACACCGCCCGCGACCTCTACACGCTGCGCACCTGCTCGCAGAGCGCCGGCACCATGCGTGAGAACATTCTCGGCATCATGAACTGGCCGAAGGAGCGCTTGCGCGTTATCACCGAAGATGTCGGCGGCGCCTTCGGCCTGAAGACTTCCGCCTATCCGGAATATATCGCACTCCTGGTCGCGGCGAAAAAGCTCGGCCGCCCGGTGCACTGGATGTCCGGCCGCTCCGAGGCCTTCCTCAGCGACAACCAGGCGCGCGATACGTATTCAGATGTCGAGCTGGCGCTCGACGAGAACGGAAAATTTCTGGCGCTGCGCATCCGCAGCGTCGGCAATATGGGCGCTTATCTCGGCGCCATCGGCGCCAACATTCCGACCATCAGCTTCACGCGCTGCCTGCCCGGCATGTACGACATCCGGCACATCGATATCAGCGTCAAATGCGTCTACACCAACACGCTGCCGACCGCGCCCTATCGCGGCGCTGGCCGGCCGGAATCGAGCTATGCGCTCGAACGCGTGGTCGACGAAGCCGCGCGCGTCACCGGCATCGATCCGATCAAATTGCGCAAACGCAACCTGATCAAGAAATCGGCGATGCCGTACAAGACCCCGGTCGGCACCGTCATCGACAGCGGCGACTTCGCGCCGATGCTCGATAAGGCGCTGGAGCTCGCCGATTACGCCAATTTCAAGCGCCGCCGCCGCGAGGCCGAGAAGCGCGGCAAATATCGCGGGTTCGGCATCTGCTGCATGCTCGAACATTCCGGCGGCTCGCCGACCGAAAGCGCGATGCTCGCATTCCCCGGCGACGGCACCTTGCAGTTCCGGCTCAATGTGCAGAACACCGGACAAGGCCACGCCACCGTATTCTCGCGCCTGATTGCGGCGCAGCTCGGTATTCCGCCCGAGAACATTCCGCATCGTCACGGCGATTCGGCGAACGAACTGCCCGGCTACGCCTCGGTCGGCTCGCGCTCCGCGATGACGGTGAGCCACTCGGTGGTGAAAGCGATCGAGCAGATGCTCGCCAAAGCGAAGCCGATCGCCGCCGGAATGCTGGAAGTCGCCGATACCGATGTCGCCTACAAAGACGGCCGCTTCGAAGTGGTTGGCACCGACCGCCGCGTGTCTTTGTTTGATGTCGCGTCACATGCTGCGACGCTCAAACAACGCGGCACGATCGCCGAGGACCTTGACACCAAAGCGGTCACGGAAACGCCGCAGACCTTCCCCAACGGCGTGCACATTGCCGAGGTCGAGATCGATCCGGCGACCGGCGCGCTTGAGATCGCCGGCTACACCGCGGTCGACGATTGCGGCCGTCCGCTCGATCCGATGATCGTCGAAGGCCAGTTGCATGGCGGCATTGCGTCGGGGCTGGGCCAGGCGCTGATGGAGAACACGGTCTACGACGCCGACAGCGGCCAGCTCGTCACCGGCTCGTTCATGGATTACGCCATGCCGCGCGCCGACGACATGCCGCCATTGCGCGATGCCATGCACAATGTGCCGGCGACGACAAACCCGCTCGGCATCAAGGGCGTGGGCGAGGCTGGCACCACCGCGGCGATCGGTGCGGTGATGAACGCGGTCGCCGATGCCATTCCGAACGGCGCCGGCGCGCATCTCGACATGCCGGCCTCGGCGCCGCGGCTATGGGAGGCGTGCCGGCGCGCGGAGGGCTAGAAGGGACGCGTAGTCCGGAATTATTCAGCGCCGCCTCGCCGTCGCGACATTGACGACCAGCGCGCCGAGGCAACCGCAGAGCAGGATCAAACCGCTCAGCCATGACGCCGAGGGCGCGAGCGCGGCCACCAGTCCGGCAATGACGACGACGGCGATGATGGCGAGTGCCAGCGCGCCGTCCTCGACGAAGAGTCCGGCGAGTTCGCGTAGCGAGGCGATCAAATTTTTCATGACGCGTTCTTCATGACGCGCCGGCGGCAGCGGCGCGGCGATTTAGGAGCGCAACGCAAGCGAGCCCGGCGCCGAGGAACAGCGCGATGAAGGCGAGGATTGCGAGATCCGCGCCGGGCCAATTGACGCCAAAGCCCTCGCCGGTCCAGAACAGGCCAAACGCCGAGAGCATGACACCGACCGCGAATTTGAGCGCGTTCTCGGGAACGCGCGTCAACGGGCGGTGCACGAGAACGCCGCACAGCGCCACCAAGAGACAAGCGGCGAAGGCCGCCACGCTCACCGGCAACAGCACGCCGCGTCCGGCGCTGAGCGCGATGACGATGAATACCACTTCGAGCCCTTCCAGCAGCACCGCCTTGAAGCTTGCCAGCGCGGCAAGCCAATCGAGCCGCCGCTGGTGCCGTTGTATCTGCTCGCGCAGTTCCGCCTCTTCTTTGGCAAACGCCGTCGATTCGTCATGGAGCGGAATGATTCCGGCGGCGCGCAAAATAGCCTTGCGCAGCCAGCGCATGCCGAACAGCAGCAGCAAAATCCCGATGGCGATCTGCAACACGTTGAGCGGCACGCGATCGAGCAGCGGCCCGAGCGCGACGATGATCAGCGCCAGCGCCGCGAGTCCCGCGATCGCGCCGAGTAGAGCTGGCCGCAAGCCGCGCACGATGGCGACCGCCAGCACGATGGTCAGCGCTTCGACCGCCTCGACCAGCGAGGCCAGAAACGCCGCGGTGACCGCCGATCCGGCGTGCAAACTGATCATTTGGCAGCTCTCCTGCGAATGGCCGGACCGCCTGCTCGTGTTGTTTTAATACATAAGATTTTCTGCGGTTATGAACAAACGACCCTGGCGGCGGCACAGGTAATGCGCTGTCATTCCGGGGCGTCGCGAAGCGGCGAGCCCGGAATCCATAACCACAGTTCGTGACTATGGATTCCGGACCTGCGGGCTTCGCCCGCATCACGGAATGACGAGAGCGCGGAGATTCTTTATGACCGAAATGATGGCACAGCGGGACGATCCGCCGGTGCCGCTGTTGATGCCAGTGCTGCTTAGTCTCGTCGCTGGTTACCTCGACAGCTACACCTATTTAAGCCTGTTCGGCTTGTTCGCCGCGCAAGTCACCGGCAGTTTCGTCATCGCCGGCGCGGAATTCGTAACGACCGACTTCGGCATTGCCGGCAAGCTCATTGCGATCGCCGCGTTTCTCACCGCCGCGGCCGCGACCGCCGCGTTCTGCATTGCCGCGCGGGACGCGCACCGCGCCGCGCTGCCGTGGATGCTCGGCCTTGAAGCGCTTTTGCTTGCGACCTTTGTTGGCATCATGGTGTTCGGCCCGGCGGTGCGCGATGCTCGCGATTGGCACGGCATCGTCGCCGGCGTCTTTGCTGCCATGGCGATGGGCGCGCAGAGCGTCGCGGTCCGGCTCCTGATGAAGGACATTCCGCAGACCAATGTAATGACCGGCAATATGACCCAGCTTGGCATCGCCGTGACCGAATTGATTATGGCGCGGCGGCGTTTCGATCACAGCCGGCACGGCGACACCGCCGTCCGCGATTTTGACAATGCGCGCAGGCGGCTCGTCACCGTGCTCGCCATCGCGCTCGGATTCCTCGTCGGCGCCGCGGCCGGCGCCCTCGCCTTCGCCACCACCGGCTTGCATGGCGCCGTTGCCGCCGTCGCCATTGTCGGCGCGCTGGCGCTGTGGGCCTTGGTGCGACAGGAGCCGAACTGACCTTTCATTTTCGGCGGCCAAAAGTGAAATCGCCTCCCCCTGAAAGGGGGAGGTCGGCGGCTGCAAGCCGCCGGGTGGGGGTCAAGTTGCGGCTGCCGAAGATGACCCCTCCCCGGCGCTACGCGCCGACCCTCCCCTTTCAGGGGAGGGAAAATCAAGCTCTTCCCCGCCTCGCCCTCTTCGGCCGCCATGGCGCCCGGCTATGCGCGTTGTTGAGATGCACGAGATGCTTGAGCATCTGTTTGAACGCGCTGCGCTCGCGTGCGTCGAGCGGCGCCAGGATCAGCCGCTGCGTCGCCTGCACCGCGGGCTCGATGTCGCGAATAAGTCGCCGGCCCGCCGCGCTGATGTGGAGCGCCTTGGTGCGCCGGTCGTGCGCGCCATTGACGCGGGTGATGAGCTTCTTGCGCTGCAGGCGGCCGACCACACCACCGATCGTGGTGCGATCGAAGGCGATGACGTTGCACAGCGCGGTCTGGTCGATTCCGGGATTGGAGTTGATCGCGACCAGCGCCGCATATTGCACCGGCGTGACGCCAAATGCCCTGGCCTGATCGAGAAACAGCGCGAAGGAAATCTGATGCAGCCGGCGGATGAGATGGCCCGGCATTTCCAGGAGGCGCTTGTCGCCGTCCGGCTTGTGCATGTCGGTTCCGGTCTCGCGCCGCGCCATAGTTCCTTACCCGACCGGTTGACCGCCCCACCCGCTTGTCGATACACTGACGATAATCGTCAGTATACTGACGAATTGCAACACGAATAAATGATCCGGGCTACGAATCAAGCCGCACAGAGAGGGACGACATGCCCGAACATCCCGAAGCCCGTCCCGAAGCCATCGTCGCCGGCAAGAAGCGGCCCTTCACCGGCGCGGAGTTTCTGGAATCGCTGCGCGACGGCCGCGAAGTCTACATCTATGGCGAGCGCGTCAAGGACGTCACCACACATCCGGCCTTTCGCAATTCGGCGGCTTCGGTGGCGCTGCTTTACGACGCGCTGCATGATAAGGCCTTCAAGGACGTGCTCACCGCGCCGACCGACACCGGCTCCGGCGGCTACACCCATAAATTCTTCAAAGCGGCGCGTTCCCGGGAAGAAGTGATCGCGCAGCGCGACGCCATAGCCGCCTGGGCGCGATTGTCCTACGGCTGGATGGGCCGCAGTCCCGACTACAAGGCCTCGTTTCTCAACACGCTCGGCGCCAATGCGCAGTTCTACGGCAAGTTCGCCGACAACGCCCGGGCCTGGCACAAACGCGGGCAGGAAGCGGTGCTCTATCTCAACCACGCGCTGGTCAATCCGCCGATCGACCGCAACAAGCCGGTTGAGCAGGTCAAGGACGTCTACATCACCATTCAAAAAGAAACCGACGCCGGCATCTATGTCTCCGGCGCCAAAGTGGTGGCGACCAATTCCGCGCTCACGCAATACAATTTCCTCGGCCAGAACATGGGTCAGGAGATCACCGACCCGGCCATGGTGGTGATGTTCATCGCGCCGATGAACACGCCCGGCATCAAGCTCATTTGCCGGCCGTCCTACGAATTCGCCGCCGCTGCAACCGGCTCGCCGTGGGACTATCCGCTGACCTCCCGCTTCGACGAGAACGACGCCATTTTCGTTTTTGATAACGCCTTCATCCCCTGGGAAAACGTCATCATCCACCGCGACATCGAGCGGCTGAAGAACTTCTATCCGCAATCCGGTTTCTTCAACGGCTTCACGCTACAAGGCTGCACGCGGCTTGCGGTCAAGCTCGATTTCATCATCGGGCTTCTTTGGAAGGCGGCGCGCGCCACCGGCGTCGAGGGTTTTCGCGGCGTGCAGGCGCAGATCGGCGAAGTGATCGGCTGGCGCAATTTGTTCTGGTCGCTCACCGACGCCATGGCCTGCAATCCGGTGCCGTGGGTCGATGGTGCGGTGCTGCCTAATGCACGCGGCTCCGCCACGTATCGCTTATTCATGACCGAGGCCTATCCGGCAGTGCGCAACATCATCGAAAAAGTCGTCGCCTCCGGGCTGATCTACTTGCCCTCGCACGCGCGCGATTTCAAAAATCCCGACATCGACAAATATCTCGCCAAATATGTGCGCGGCTCGAACGGCATCGACTACAAGGAGCGCATCAAGATCATGAAGCTCCTCTGGGACGCGATCGGCACCGAATTCGGCGCCCGCCACGAGCTTTACGAGATGAACTATTCCGGCAGCCATGAGCTCATCCGCGTGTTCCAGCTGCAGCAGGCGCAAGGCAACGGCGCGCTTAAAGCGATGGAAGCGCTCGCCGATCAATGCATGGCCGATTACGACGAGAACGGCTGGCGCCATCCCGCCTATCGCGACGGCAGCGATATCAGTTTGGTGGGGAAGGGATGAGCGTCGCTCACAAAAAGAAGCACTGAAGTGCCGGCGCCGCTGCGAGTCAAAGGCAACGCCGGCAGCATGGGTAGAGAACTTGGGCAAGAAACCTTGGGCAAGAACCCTTGAGCAAGCAACCTTGGGCATGGGCGGCATGCAAACTTGGCGGCGCCGCCGCGCCATCGGACGTTGACGGAACTACCGCCGGGGCGACAATTTAATCAACCGACAAACGCGCCGATTTTTCTCTCGGCGACATTGCCATTCGAGGGAGGATTCATGTCGAAGCGCCGCCGTTCCGCCGATTCCAGCCGCCGCAATTTCCTCAAAGGCGCGAGCCTCGCCGGCGCGGCTGCCGCGATAGTTCCGCCGGCTGCCGCCAATGCTATCCCGGCCGCCCCGCAGACGCGCAAGGCTGCCATTCCGGGTCCCCGGCAAATCGCCGCCGAGACCATGGCGCCGGCAACCGATCCGGTAAATCAGACCTCGAGCGGCGGCGATTTTATGGTCGATGTGCTCAACTCGCTCGGGATCGAATATCTGGCGATCAATTGCGCGTCGAGCTACCGCGGCCTGCACGAAGCTGCCGTCAATCACGCCAACAATAAGCCGGAGATCATTACCTGCGTCCACGAGGATATCGCGGTCCACCTGGCGCAAGGCTACGCCAAAATAGCCGGCCGGCCGATTGCGATGGCGTGTCACGGCGTCGTCGGCCTGCAGCACGCCGCCATGGCGATGTACAACGCATGGTGCGATCGCGTGCCGGTGATCGTTTTTGGCGGCAACATCATGGAGGCCGACAAACGCGCACCTGGCGCGGAATGGCCGCATTCGGGTGTCGACATTGGTCAGCTGGTGCGCGAATTCACCAAGTGGGACGATCAGCCAGCCTCATTGCAGCATTTCGCCGAGTCCGCGGTGCGCGCGTACAAGATCGCAACCACGCCGCCGATGGGACCGGTCTTTCTCGCGCTTGACGCCGAACTGCAGGAAAACCCAATCCCGAACGCCAAAAATCTGCGCATTCCCAAATTCGAGCCCGTCACTCCGCCGCAAGCCGATTCCGGCGCGCTCGCCGCGGCGGCGAAGATGCTGGTCGAGGCGCAAAATCCGATCATCGTCTGCGATCGCCTGGCGCGTACGCCGGCCGGAATGGCTGGCCTTGTCGAGCTTGCGGAGACGCTGCAATGCGGCGTTATCGACAATGTCGGCCGCATGAACTTCCCGTCGCGGCATCCGCTCAATCAAAGCTTCCGCAGAGGGATAATCGGCCAGGCAGACGTCATCCTGGCAATCGAGATGAACGACCTTTGGGGCACGCTGACGCATTTCAGCGACCGGATCGTGCGGCAATCGCGGCCGGCCACCAAACCGGACGCAAAAATCATCACGCTTGGCGTGCGCGATCTCTACCTCAAGTCCAACTATCAGGATTTCGGCCGTTGGCAGGATGTCGATCTCGATCTCGCAGGCGATGGCGAGGCTTCGCTGCCGGCGCTGACCGAAGCGGTGAAGCGTCTTATCGATGACGGCCGTAAGGAGCTTTTGGCTGCGCGAGGCCAAAAGCTGGCCAAGCTGCATACCGCAATGGTCGAGCAGTCGAAGACAGATGCGACAATCGGTTGGGACTCGAGCCCGATCACGACGGCGCGCATGTGCGCCGAAGTGTATAACCAGATCAAAGACCAAGACTGGTCGCTGGTCGGCACCGCAATCCGTCTGACCTGGCCACACCGGCTTTGGGACTTCAAAAAGCCGCATCAATGGAACGGCGTCAGCGGCGGCGGCGGTGTCGGTTACAATCTACCGGCTTCGATTGGCGCCGCATTGGCCAACAAGGAACGGGGCGGCCTCACCGTCGCATTCGGCGGCGACGGCGACTTCATGTTCAATCCCGGAGCGCTGTGGACGGCGGCACACTACAAAATTCCAATTCTTTATGTCGTCCACAATAATCGCGCCTATCACCAGGAATATATGTATCTGATCGCGATGGCGGCGCGGCATGGCCGCGGTGTCGAGCGGATGGATATCGGCACGACCCTCAAGGAACCGAACATCGACTACGCCACCATCGCGCGCGGCATGGGAGTTCATGGCGAAGGTCCGATCACCGACCCGAAGGACCTCGCAGGCGCGCTCGCACGCGCTGTCGCCGTCGTCAAAACCGGCGAGCCGGCCGTGGTGGATGTCGTCACCGATCCGCGCTGAGGAGTTTTTTTATGAAAAGCATTGCGGTACTTGCAGCAGTCGCGTTTGGGGCAACCGCCTGCGCTATCGCCCAAACCCAAGCACAAGCGCAAGACGAACCGCGCGGCGATGCTGGCAACGGCAAGCGGATTTATTTGGCGGTCGGCTGCTTCACTTGCCACGGCCGCTCTGGCCAAGGCGGCGCCTATAACGGGGCGGCGCCAATCCTCGCCAGCACAGCGTTCCCCTTTGACGGCTTTAAGGAGCAAATTCGCAATCCGTCAAATGACATGCCGGCCTATTCCGATGCGGTGCTGTCCGACAAGGACATCGCCGATATTTATGCATTTGTGAAGTCGCTGCCGGCTGCACGGTCGGCGAAAGACATTTCGATACTCAATAATTGAGTCAGTAAGCGTAGGGTAGGCAAAGGCGCGATGCGCCGTGCCCACGTCATCATCGGTCATCGATTGACGCGTGGGCTTCGCTACGCTCCCCACCCTACGAGAATAAGCCAACGTTTCATGCGGCCATCTTTTAAGCGGCGATCTCGCTGTTTCACGTCATGCCCGGGCATAGCCGTTTGCAGAACGGCGTTGCTTCGCGCGCCTATGCCGGGCATCCCGCTTAGGCGGGCAGAGCATTTTGGATCGAGATGGCCGGAACAAGTCCGGCCATGACGGGGCATGGCGCCGTGGTGCGTTACGATCCCTGCCCGCCATCCCATATCATTGTGCGGGACTGGCCGCTAACCAAGGACGATGACCATGACGTGGCGCGATCAAGTGGCGCTGGTGACCGGCGGGGCCCGCGGTATTGGCCGAGCAACAGCGCGGCTATTGGGGCAGCACGGCGCCGCCGTCTGCGTGAACTATGCCGCTCATGCCGATGCGGCCGCGAAAGTGGTCGAGGAAATTACCGGCGCCGGCGGGCGCGCCATCGCGGCGGCGGCGGACGTTGCCGACGCTGCCGCGGTCACGGCGATGGTTTCGCGGACAGAAAAGGAATTGGGTCCCGTAACGATCCTTGTGAACAATGCCGGGGTATCGTGGCGCGGCACGCTCGACGATTACGACGCGGAGCAGGTTGCGCGCATGCGCCGGGTCAACGTCGAGGGCGTCATCAATGCCACGCGCGCCGTGATCGGCGGCATGCGGCAACGGCGTTACGGCCGGATCGTCAATGTCAGCTCGATTGCCGCAACCGGCACGGCGTTCCCCGGCAACGCCTTCTATGCCGCGGCCAAGGCCGAGGTCGCGATCTTGACCAAGCGCTTTGCCATGGAGCTTGGCGCGCACAACATCACCGTGAACGCGGTCGCTCCCGGCTACGTCCGCACCGATTTGACGCAAGGCAGCCGCGGCGCCGACGACTGGCAGGCGACCGCACAGCGCTTTGCCGCCAAGACCATGATGGGCCGCGTCGGCGAACCGGAAGACATCGCCAATGCCATCGCCTTCTTGGCGGCGCCGGAATCAGGCTGGATCACCGCGCAGCTGTTGACCGTGGACGGCGGGCGAATGGATTACATCGGACACGCCTAGTGACAAACGTTGAATCGCCCGTCATTGCCGCAATCGGCTCGAAGCTTCCAGGCTAGTTCACCCGCCAAATCGGTATTCAGGCCGGCGCGGAAGATGTTCTCACGGAACGAGCTGGTGACGGTTCGAACCTACGCTCGCGACCTCCCCCTCCAGGGGGAGGTGAAATGAGTGAGCGCCAGCGAATCGCAACGGTCACGCTGAATCGCCGTTGACTCGCGTGTCCGATCCAACGCATTTGCGCCGCGGGCGACGTTCAAAACGATTTTACGAAACGGAAGGACTGCTCATGAACCCTTTGACGAATTTCATTGCGCTCCTGGCGCGCATTCTGTTGGCAATCCTGTTCGTGCTGGGCGGATACAACAAGCTCATGGGCGGCACCGCCGGTACGGTTGCGAACATGGCCAGTCACGGCATTCCGTTTCCCGACATCCTGGTCTGGGGCGCGATCGCGGTCGAACTCGTCGGCGGATTGATGTTGATGGCCGGCCTGTTCGCGCGCTGGGTCGCGCTCGCGATCGCCGCCTATACGCTGGCGCTGGGGCTGATCTTCCACGCCTATTGGCTCGCGCCCGCGGCCGATGCGCGGTTCGAGCGCATCATTTTCTTCAATCACCTCTCGATCATCGGCGGCATGCTCGCCATCGTGGCGTTCGGCGCCGGCTGCTTCAGCCTCGACGCCGCGATGCGGCGGAACAGCTAGCCGAGCCGATGGCCGCCAACACAAGTCCGTGGCGCAAGCATCACGGCTTGCGCCCCACCGTGTGCACCGGCCGTTCACGGTTTTGTTCTAAGGCCTATTGTTGACCGGCCGCGGCCTTTCGTGGCACCTCGGCGCGGCAGAAAATACTCGCGAATCCAATGGCCAACGACCGCTACAACGCCCGCGACGCCGAGGCGCGCTGGCAAAAAATCTGGGACGAGCGCGGCATCTTCTTAACGCGTAACGACGATCCGCGGCCGAAATACTACGTGTTGGAAATGTTCCCCTATCCGTCGGGCCGCATCCATATGGGCCACGTGCGCAACTACACGATGGGCGACGTGGTGGCGCGGGTGAAGCGGGCGATGGGATTGAACGTACTGCATCCGATGGGCTGGGACGCCTTTGGCATGCCGGCCGAGAACGCCGCGATCGAGCGCAAGGTCCATCCCAAGGCGTGGACCTACGACAATATCGCGGCAATGAAGACGCAGCTCAAATCCATGGGGCTGTCGCTCGACTGGAGCCGCGAAATCGCGACCTGCGATCCAACTTATTATAAGCACCAGCAGAAAATGTTTCTCGATTTCCTGCGCGCCGGCCTGGTCGAGCGCAAGAAGTCGAAGGTGAATTGGGATCCGGTCGATCAGACGGTGCTGGCCAACGAACAGGTGATCGACGGCCGCGGCTGGCGCTCCGGCGCGCTGGTCGAGCAGCGTGAGCTCACGCAATGGTTCTTCGCCATCACCAAATTCGCACCGTCCTTGCTCGAAGCGCTCGACAGACTCGACCGCTGGCCGGAGAAAGTGCGGCTGATGCAGAAGAACTGGATCGGCCGCTCCGAGGGCTTGCTGGTCCGCTTCGCACTCGATCTGGCAAACGTGCCAAAGGACGAGACCGAGCTCGAAGTCTTCACCACCCGGCCGGACACCTTGTTCGGCGCCAAGTTCATGGCGGTGGCGCCGGATCATCCGCTCGCCGCGGCGGCGGCCAAGACCAATCCGGCGCTGGCCGAATTCATCGAGCAGTGCAAGCATCGCGGCACCGCGCAAGCTGAGATCGAGACCGCAGAGAAGCTCGGCTTCGACACCGGCATTCGCGCCCGCCATCCGTTCGACGCGGCGTGGCAGCTGCCGGTCTATGTCGCCAATTTCATCGTCATGGAATACGGCACCGGCGCGATTTTCGGCTGTCCGGCGCACGATCAGCGCGACCTCGATTTCGTCAACAAATACGCCCTCGGCAATGTGCCGGTGGTCTGTCCGCCCGACGTCGATCCAAAGAATTTTGTCATCACCGACACCGCCTATGACGGCGACGGCGTGATGATCAATTCGCGCTTCCTCGACGGCATGACCAGCGCGCAGGCGAAAGAAGAAGTCGCGCGCCGACTTGAGCGCGAGCGCCGCGACAATCGCCCGGTCGCGGAGCGTCAGGTCAATTACCGGCTGCGCGATTGGGGCATTTCGCGGCAGCGTTATTGGGGCTGTCCGATCCCGATCATTCATTGCGAGCGCTGCGGCGCCGTCCCGGTGCCGGAAAAAGATCTGCCGGTGACCTTGCCGGAAGACGTGACCTTCGACCGGCCCGGCAATCCGCTCGATCACCACCCGACCTGGAAACATGTCGCCTGCCCGCAATGCGGCGGCCCCGCGCGGCGCGAAACCGATACGATGGACACGTTCGTCGATTCGTCCTGGTATTTCGAGCGCTTTACCGATCCCTGGATCGACAATGCCCCGACCGACCGGCCGATGGTCGATGCCTGGATGCCGGTCGATCAATATATCGGCGGCATCGAGCACGCGATTTTGCATCTGCTGTACAGCCGCTTCTTCACCCGCGCCATGAAACGCACCGGCCATGTCGGATTAGATGAGCCATTCGCCGGACTGTTCACCCAAGGCATGGTGGTGCACGAGACCTATCGCCGGGCCAACGGCGAATGGGCGGCGCCGGCGGAAGTGAAAGTGGAAGTCGACGGCGACACGCGCCGCGCCACTTTGGCCGCGACCGGCGAAGCGGTCGAGATCGGCCCGATCGAAAAGATGTCGAAGTCGAAGCGCAACACCGTCGATCCGGACGACATCATCGAGACCTACGGCGCCGACGTCGCGCGCTGGTTCATGCTGTCGGATTCGCCGCCGGAACGGGATGTCGAATGGACCGAACGCGGCGTCCAGGGCGCCTGGCGCTTCGCCCAGCGGCTGTGGCGGCTCATCGGCGAGGCGGCGGAGTTGGCGCAAGACGCGCCGGCCGAGCGGCCGGCCCGGTTCTCAGATGAAGCCTTGGCCTTGCGCAAGGCGGCGCATCGGGCGCTGGCGCGCGTCACCGATGACATGGAAAAGCTGCACTTTAATGTTTGTGTCGCGCACATCTATGAATTGGCCAATGCGCTCAATGCGATAATTGGGGATATCGGCGCGCAAGGGGTGGAAGAGGCGCAAGCGGGGGCGACAAACAGTGCGCAAACTTGGGCTCGCGACAAGCCGCAGCAGACAAGCGCGGCGCCACCGGATTTGCGCTGGGCGTTGCGCGAAGCGGTTAATATTCTCGTGCGATTATTCCATCCGATGATGCCGCATCTCGCCGAAGAATGCTGGGCGCTGTTGGGCCATGACGAGCTGGTCGCGCAGGCGCCGTGGCCGGAGCTCGAGCGCGCGCTGCTGATCGAGGACACGCTGACGTTGCCGGTCCAGATCAACGGCAAGAAACGCGCCGATGTGACGGTGCCTCGCGACGCCGGCAATGCCGAGATCGAGGCTGCGGTGCTGGCGCTCGATGCGGTAAAAAAGGCGCTGGACGGCAAGCGGCCAAAGAAAGTGATCATCGTGCCGGGACGGATCGTCAATGTGGTGGTGTGACAACCGCAAGCGCATCAGCGCCGCCGCGCGACTTGCTGTGGTGCTCACCGCGGCGGGCCTGCTCGCCGGTTGTTTCGAGCCGCTCTACGGCCGCAATCCGTCGCTCGGCGACGAGAGCGTTCGCGACAAGCTCGCCGAAGTCTTGATCGCGCCGATCCCGATGCGGCAGGGAACGCCGCAGGCGCGCATCGCGGTGGCCATGCGCAATGCCTTGCAGTTCGATCTCAACGGCGCCGCCGGCGCGACCTCGCCGACGCATCGGCTCGACGTGACCGTGACGCCGCTCAACGTATCGGTGTCGATCGATCCGGTCACCGGACGTCCAACCGAGGAAATCGGCGGCGTGAGCGCGACCTATCAGATGGTCGAAATCGCAACCGGCAAGATTGTGCTCAAGGACTCCACCTTCGCTCACGTCGGCTACGATATCCCGGGCTCGCAGCAGCGCTTCGCCAAGCAGCGCGCTTTGCTCGACGCGGAGGACCGCGCCTCGAAGGTGGCCACCGAGGCGATCCGCAACAGGGCAAAGCCCGCGGCGCGAACCGAGATAATTTCATGGTCGCCGTCAAAGCCGCCGATGTCGATGCCTTCGTAGCGCAGGCCGATCCGACACGGCGCGTGGTTCTGGTGTTCGGGCCGGATGCCGGTCTAGTCGGCGAACGGGTCCGCACGCTTCTCGCCGCTTCGGTCGACGACGTCAACGATCCTTTTGCGCTGGCGCGCCTCGACGGCGAGGAGCTCGCCGCCGAACCGTCGCGTCTGGTCGAAGAGGCATTGACCATGCCGCTGTTTGGCGGTCGCCGCGCGGTCTGGGTCAAGGCCGGCAGCCGCAATATTGCGCCGGCGGTGGAAGCGCTTCTCGGGGATGCGCTGTTCGCGGCGTCGCCCACATGCCGCGTGGTCATCGAAGCCGGCGATCTGCGCCGTAATGCGCCGCTGCGCGTCGTCTGCGAGCGCGCCAAAAATGCCGCGGCGCTGCCATGCTACGCCGACACCGAACGCGACCGCGCGCGCCTGATCGATGAAGAGATGCGCGCTTCCGGATTGTCGCTTGCCGCAGATGCCCGCGCGGCGCTGATTCCATTGTTGGGCGGCGACCGCGCCGCCTCGCGCAGCGAGATCCAGAAGCTCGCGCTCTACGCGCGCGGCCGCGGCCAAGTCGGCGTCGAGGACGTCGCCGCCGTGGTTTCCGACGCGTCGGCACTGGCGATCGAGGATATTGTCGACGCAGCCTTTGCCGGCCGGCCCGGCGAACTCGAAATCCAGCTCGGCAAAGCCCGCACCGCCGGCACCAGCGCAGGATCGATCCTGTTCAACGCGCAGCGGCAGCTCGCCCAGCTGCACAAGTGGCGTATGGCAATCGAGCAGGGCCGGGCGTTCTCGCTCGATGCCGTTCAGCCGGCGCTGCCGTTCCGGCGCCGGCCGCTGGTTGAAGCGGCGCTCAAAGCCTGGAGCGCGGTGCGGCTCGCCAATGCCATGGCGGATTTGGCGGACGCAGTGCTGCAATCACGGCGCAATCCGGCGCTGGCCGAGACCGTTGCCGAACGGGCGCTGCTCGCGATCGCAGCCAGTGGACGGCGCAGCGCGGCTTGATTGCGGTTTGCGAAGGAGATGACCCGATGCAGAAACTCACGGTGGGAATAACCAAAGCAGGCACCGGCCTTGACGGCATTGTCTGGAATATTCTGGGCCAGACCTATGTGCCGAAGGCGGTGAGCGAGAGTTCGTTTTCCTGGCATGCCACGTTTCCGCCCGGCACTTTCGTGCCGCCGCACATTCACCCGACGCAAGACGAATTCATCTACATGTTCGAAGGCCGCTTTGATCTCATGCTCGACGGCAAAGATGTGGTCGCGACCGCGGGCGACCTGATCCGCATGCCGATGGGCCTGCCGCACGGCATCTTCAACAAGTCGGACCAGCCGGTGAAATGTTTCTTCTGGGTCTCGCCGACACGCAAGCTCTACGACTTGTTCTGGGCGATCCATTCGATGAAAGAACAAAAGCCCGAGGAAGTCGTCGCGGTCTCGGCCAAGCACGAAGTAAATTTTCTGCCGCCGCCGAAGTGAAGAAGATTGATGCGCTTCAGGTCGGATTTTCCAGGCTGAACGTGCCGGAATCGTCGTCGTAAGCGAACACTTCGGCGTAGCGTCCCCAGCCGATCACGGCGCGCAGCGTCGTTTCCGCATCTTCGGGGCTCACATAGTCCTCCAGCTCGTCGAAGAAGCGGCTCTTCGGCGCCGTATGATTGGCGCGTTCCTGCAGAACGTGACGAATGTGCGCGGCAAGCGGCACGTAGGCCAGCAATTGTCGCTGGAACAGCCGCTTGCGATCGTCAGTACCCATTTCGGCGAATTGCTTGCCGGTTTCAGTAAGTTTGATGTCGCCGCCCCCGATTTCGGCGAGTCGCAGCAGTTGCGACGCGTCGGCGACTGGAAACAAGTCGTCGATCTCGAGGTGCAGTTCGTCGGCCAAGACCGGCAAGTCGGCGCGGCCGTCATAGGGCGCGGCGGCAAGCGTCTCAATGAGGCCGGCGAGGAGATTGGCGGAAACGCGCGGCAGCACCGTGTTGATCGTTGCCGCCGGCAGCCGATCCGGAATGCCGATCGGCGTCGTTGTGCGCGCCGTCATTGCCACGTAGATTTTCTCGACCAGATCGCGAAACCGCGGATCGAGTCGATTGCGCGGCTGTTTCAGGTCGACGGCGATTTCGTTGATGATGCGACCGGGATTGGTGGAGAACAGAAGGATGCGATCGCACATCAGAACCGCTTCCTCGATATTGTGGGTGACGAGAATGACGCCTTTGATCGGCAGCTTGCCGTCGCCCCATAGTTCGAGGAAATCGGTGCGCAACGTCTCGGCGGTCAGCACGTCGAGCGCGGAAAATGGCTCGTCCATGAGCAGAATGTTCGGATGCACGACCAGCGCCCGGGCAAAACCGACGCGCTGGCGCATGCCGCCTGACAATTCGCGCGGATAGGCTGACTCGTAGCCGTCCAGCCCGATCAGATCGATCGCCGCCAGCGCGCGTTTGCGGATTTCTGCGTCCGGAAGGCCGAGCGCTTCGAGGCCCAATTGCACGTTCTCCAGCACCGTCAGCCAGGGAAATAGCGCAAAGGACTGAAAAACCATCGCGATGCCCGGCGCTGGTCCGGTGACGCGCTCGCCGAGATAAGTGACCGTTCCGCCCGACGGCTGGGCTAACCCTGCGATCAGCCGCAGCAATGTCGACTTGCCCGAACCGGTGCGGCCGAGGAGACCGACGATCTGACCCTGGACCAGCGAAAGCTCGACGCCATCCAGCACCAGATGTTCGCCGCCGTCGGCGCGTGGAAAAGACTGGCGCAACGAATGGACGTCGAGCAAAGCAGCGCCGTTCATTTCCATCCTCATCCAAGCCGGAATTTGCGTTCGGCGTAACGGTACAGCGGCCGCCAGAATACGCGATTGATGACGACGACGAACAGGCTCATCACTGCGATGCCGAGCACGATCTGGTGAAAATTGCCGGCATCGGTTTGTTCCGCAATATAGGCGCCGAGTCCTTCGGCCTGCAGATGCTCATCGCCCCAGGACGCGACCTCCGCGACGATGCTGGCGTTCCACGAACCGCCCGACGCGGTGATCGCTCCGGTAACATAATAGGGCAGCACCGCCGGCAATGCGATGCGCCGCCACCACAACCAGCCGCGCACGCGCAAATTGACGGCAACGGCGCGCAATTCCGCCGGAATCGCCGCAGCGCCGGCGATGACGTTGAACAAAATGTACCACTGCGTGCCGAGGATCATCAGCGGGCTCAGCCAGATATTCGGATTGAGCTGCCAGGCGACTATCCCTGAGACCACGATGGGAAACAGCAGGTTGGCCGGAAAGGCGGCGAGAAACTGCGCCACCGGCTGAGCGAACAGCGTAGCGCGCGGCCGCGTTCCAACCCAGACTCCGATCGGCACCCAGATCAAGCTGGCGATCGCGATCAGGACGACGACGCGCGCGAGCGTGGCAAAGCCAAGCAGCGCCGTCACGCCGATATCGCGCAGCGTGATCCCGGTCATCGCGAATCTCGCGACCTGCCACAGTGCCGCCGCGGCCAAAACAAGGACGACCACGGTAAACTGCAAAGCCAAGGCGCGGCCGGTTCGTCGTGCCGGCACGCCGGATGGTTTCTTGCCAGATCTGCGCCAACGCAGCGAGGAGCGCCACAGCGCCGTAACCCGTGCCCTCAGCCGCTCGACAATGCGCGAGCGGCGCAGCACGTCGAAGACCCAGGATTGCGGCGGCGGCGCGCCGGGCTCTTGTTCGAAGCGGAAGCGGTCCGCCCATGCCACCAGGGGCCGGAACAGCACCTGGTCGTAGATCAAGATCACGACCAGCATGGTGCCGATCGCCCAAGCTACCGCGGCGAGGTCGCGATGCTCGATCGCCAGCGCGATATACGAGCCGATGCCGGGCAAAGTCACCGTGGTATTACCGACGCTGATCGCCTCCGAAGCGACAACGAAGAACCAGCTTCCCGACATCGACATCATCATGTTCCAGATGAGCTGCGGGATGGCAAAGGGCACATCGAGTCGCCAGAACCGCATCCAGGCGCTGAGCCGGAAACTGCGCGTGGCTTCTTCCAGCTCAGCCGGCACTGTGCGCAGCGACTGGTAAAAGCTGAACGCCATGTTCCAAGCTTGGCTGGTGAAAATCGCAAAGATCGAAGCGAATTCGGCGCCGAGCACGCGCCCGGGCGCGAGGCTCATGAAAAACACGACGGTAACCGAAATGAATCCGAGAATCGGCACAGATTGCAGAATGTCGAGCAGCGGCACCAAGAGCCGTTCGGCGGATCGGCTTTTCGCGGCAAGCGTCGCGTAGGTAAAGGTGAAGACGAGCGACAGCACCATCGCAATCAGCATGCGCAGCGTGGTGCGCGCGGCATATTCAGGGAGATTGCGTGGATCGAGCGAGGGCGGCTGCCTTTGCAGTTCGGCCAATGGTACGAAAAGATTCCGGCTTGCCTCGGCGAGAAAAACCAGAAGCCCGAGGATCAAGAGAATGGCGAGAATGTCCCATCGGCTGAACAAACGGGTCCAGCCGCCAACTGAAATTGGGACGAATACGCGCATGCTTTGGGCCAGCTATCGGAAACCGCCGTCACAAAACTGTCGAGAAATCGCGAACGCGCCGGAGCCGGCGGTCACGGCTTGTGAATTCCCCCCAATAACACCGGCCACGGCAGGATCAAGTAATTCTTGTTCCATCGCGCACGAAAAAGCCAAGAAGGATCGCCACATGGCGCGATGTGAGGTCGTGAAATCACCGCATTGTCAAACGATCAATCTGCCTCAACGCGCAACATTCGATTCCAATGGAGGGCTCCGTTGGCATTGCAATCGGTAAAACTCGTAACCGCGCTAGCAGCGTGTTTTTTGACAACCTCTCTGGCGATCGCGGCGGCTCAGTCCACCGCACCTGAGGAGCCAGCCGCAACCGGGCTGTGGCAAAAACTGGACGAAGAGACCGGCAATCCGGTCAGCTGGTTCCTCTTCGTCGAGCGCGGCGGCTTCTATGAAGGCGTGATCGCAAAACTGTTTCTTCGTCCGCAGGATCCGAAAAATCCGATCTGTTCAAGCTGTCGCGATGACCGCAAGGATCAGCCGCTGCTCGGACTGCCCTTGGTCAGAAACATGCAACGCGACGGCTTGAGCTATGAGGGTGGCAATATTCTCGACCCGCGCAATGGCAACATTTACAACGCCATGATGCGCGTCAGCCCCGACGGCGAGACGTTGACTGTCCGTGGCTACCTCGGGATCGCTTTATTCGGCCGCGATGAAAACTGGCAGCGGCTGCCGGATAACGCCGTGCGCCAGCTCGATCCAGTGATAGTCGCCCGTTACCTGCCCGGGACAGCCAAGCCCCGTTTGCCGCTGACGGCTTCCGGGCATCAGGAAAAACCAGCGCGGCCGCCCAGCGCCATGCGCTGAGTCATCGCGATTCCCCGCGTAGAGGCAAGAACAGACCTCAACGCCGGATGATGGCTGAGGACACCGGCGCTCGTTCCTCCCATCCTGCTTGTTCAAGCTCGGGCACCGTATCCTCGACTTCGGGATAGCCGAGGCAAAAATACCCAATGAGCTTCCACGTCGTCGGCACGTCCAGAATGGTCGCCACCGCCGGCGGATCGAGGATCGAAATCCATCCCAAACCGATTCCTTGGGCGCGCGCGGCAAGCCAGATCGTATGCACGGCGGTCACCGCCGAATACTCGATCATTTCCGGCATGGTGCGGCGGCCAAGACTGTGGCCTTGCGTGGCGGCGCGATCGGCGAATACCGCGAAATGAACGGGCGCTTCGCCCAGTCCGGCGAGCTTGAGCCGGGCGTAAAGGCCGGCGCGCTGCGCCGCCAGCGCGCGCAACGCCTGCGCATTGCATGCCGCAAAATTTTCGCGAACAGCGGCGCGACGCGCACCATCCTCGACGATGACGAAACGCCAGGGCTGACTCAGGCCCACCGAAGGGGCAAGGCAAGCAAGTTCGATCAGGTTCTCCAGCATACCCGGCGGCAGCGGATCGGGCCGGAAACGGCGGACGTCCCGGCGCCACAACAAAAGATCGCGCAAGCGCGCGCAAAACGCCGCGTCGAAGTGGATCGCGCGCGGCGCGGATGCGAATCCATCTTTGCGTCGGGTCAGGCGCATGGCGATAGGCGTATGATCATGGCGCAAGCCTAATGCGTGTCGGCATAGGCGGCTATGGCAATCTGCAACCGCGCCCAAGCCGCTTCCCTATCGGGCAGACCGAAGCGCAGCAAGGACGGATGTTCCGGAAACCTGCGGACCAAAATTCCGGCGCGGCCGAGATGATGAAACAAATCGGACGCCGCCGGCATGCGCGCCAGCTGGAATAGCGCGGTACCGCCGACAATTTCGATTCCGGCACTTAAGAGAACAGCTTTCAGCCTGTCCGCCGCCGCGATCAAACGGTTGCGCGCCTGCTCGATCCAGGGGCGATCGGCCAAAGCCGTCGCGCCGATTGCGAGCGCTGGTCCGGAGACCGCCCACGGACCGAGCCTCGCGGAAAGCCGCGCGGCAAGCTGCGGCGCCGCGAGCGCAAAGCCGAGCCGGATACCCGCGAGCCCGAAAAATTTGCCGAATGATCGCAGCACCACAATCGCGTTCCGCCCGACCTCGCCGGCGAGACTGGCGTTGCGCGGACCGACATCCATAAAGGCTTCGTCGATCACCAGCAGTCCACCTCTGGTCGCAAGCCGTTTTGCCAGAGCGATCAATTCGTTCTTCTCAAACAGCCGCCCGTCTGGGTTATTCGGATTGGTCACAATAACCAGCATAGCCTCGCGTGCAGCATCGAGATCGGCAATCTCAGTGACTCGGTGGTCGGCAAGCGCCGCCGCGCGCGCGTGTTCGCGATAGGTCGGCGCCACCACCGCGGCACGGCCTGGACCGAGCAGAGCGGCGACATGCGGCAGCAGTATCTGCGTGCCCGGCGCCGGGACGACATGCGCTGGCGACGGCGCGCCATAGCTTTGAGCGGCAATGGCCGCGACTGCGGCGAGCGCTTCCGGATCGGGCAGCCGCGTGAATAGATCAGACGGCAGTTGCGGCAGCGGATAAGAATATGGATTGATCCCGGTTGAAAGGTCGATGAAAGGTTGCGGGGCGTCAGTGAACAGACGTCGCGCGGCAGCGAGCCCGCCGCCGTGCACAAGCGGGTGATCGAGATCCTCAGAAAACATCATGTCGGCCGCACTCGCGCTTCTCGCCATGCTGATCGAGCTCTGCATCGGTTATACGGAACGGCTCACGCGCGCGATCGGCCACCCGGTGATCTGGATCGGCGGCCTGATCGAGGGATGCGACCGCCTTCTCAACCGCGGGGGCGCGCCGGGATTGCGGCGACTCATGGGAATGTCAGCGGTCGTCGTGTTGCTCGGCCTGGTGGGCGCGGCCGCTTTCGTGGTGCAAAGCCAATTGCTGCGTCTGCCGTACGGTCTCATCGTGGTCGCGGTATTGGCGAACACCATGATCGCACAACGCAGTCTGCACCGGTATGTCGCCAATGTCGCCTCTGCGCTCGATAAAAATGGCCTCGCTGCCGGGCGCCAGGCAGTATCGCACATTGTCGGCCGCGATACTGCCAAACTCGACCGCGCCGGGGTCGCCCGCGCGGCGATCGAGAGCCTGGCCGAGAATTTCTCGGACGCGGTGGTCGCACCGGTTTTTTGGCTCCTGGTGGCAGGACTTCCGGGCATCGCGCTGTACAAAGCGATCAACACCGCTGACAGCATGATCGGGCACCGCACGCCGCGCCACGCCGATTTCGGCTGGGCGGCGGCGCGGCTCGACGACCTTGTCAATCTGCCGGCGTCGCGGCTCGCCGCTTTGTTGCTAATCGCGGCAGCAGTATTACGGAAAGGCGCCTCCGCAAGGGGCGCCTGGCGTACAGTCCGCCGCGATGCCGCCCGCCATCGCTCGCCTAATGCCGGCTATCCGGAAGCCGCAATGGCCGGCGCCCTGGACCTGTCGCTCGCCGGATCGCGAGTCTATGGCGGCGTTCGCGCAGAGGATGCGTTCATGGGCGACGGCCGGCGTGACATTGACGCTAAAGACATCTGGCGCGCGCTGGCGCTTTACCGCGGCGCCGACGCATTACTTGTGGCGCTGGTCGCGGTGCTCGCCGCGATATTTATCGCGTTAGCTTAAGCAGGCGATCAAGGTCGAGGTGGGCGCTAAGGTGCGCCGCGAGCCGATCGAGCGTTTGTTCAATCAAGTCGTCGTAGGAGACTGCGGCCGTGCCGGCCGACAGGCGGCCGAGCCAAGCCGCACGCTGACGATCATCGGCAAACAGGCCGTGGATGTAGGTCCCGAACACGCGGCCGTCGGCGGAAACCGCGCCGTCAGACGCACCGTCGTCGCGCCGCGCGAAAGGCCGCGCGCAATCGGCGCCGACAGTGACGCCCATATGCATCTCATACCCGCTAAACGGAACGCCGCCATCGGTCGTGCCACGGATCGGGTCCAGCCGCTTGTGACCGGAGATAACGGTTTCGACATCCAGCAACGCGAGCCCGGCGACCTGGCCCGGCGATCCTTCGATCCCTTGCGGATCGGCGACCGTCCGCCCTAGCATCTGATAACCGCCGCACAGGCCAAGCACTAATCCGCCGCGGCGGCGATGCGCGGCGATATCGATGTCAAAACCGGCGGCGCGCAGCGCAGCCAGATCGGCGATGGTCGCCTTCGAGCCCGGCAAGATCACAAGATCGACGTCGCCAGGGAGCGTCATTCCCGGCCGCAGCCGAATCAAATCGACCGCGGGCTCGGCCTCCAGGGGATCGAGATCGTCGAAATTGGCAATGTGCGGCAGGATAGGCACGGCGATGCGCATTCGGGTTGTCGATTTTGGCGGTCGCCGCTGTTCGAGCGCGAGCGCGTCCTCGGCGGGCAATAGCCGCGCATCGGGAAAGAACGGAACGAGCCCAAGCGCCGGCCAGCCGGTCGCTTGCGCGATGCGCGTCATCGCCTCGGCGAACAAGTCCGGGTCGCCGCGAAATTTGTTGACGATGAACCCGCAGATGCGGGCGGCGTCCTGTGCATCGATGACGTGTTTGGTGCCGATGAGGCTGGCGATGACGCCACCGCGGTCGATGTCGCCGATCAACACGACCGGAAGGTCGGCGGCTTCCGCGAAGCCCATATTGGCGATGTCGTTGGCGCGGAGGTTGGCCTCGGCGGCGCTGCCAGCGCCTTCCACCAGCACGATATCGGCGCTGCTGCGCAACTGCCGATAGCTCTCCAGCACTGCCGGCAACAGATCGCGTTTGATGTGCTGATATGCGGCCGCCTTGGCGCTGCCATAGACGCGGCCCTGCACGATGATTTGCGCACCGATTTCGCTCTGCGGTTTGAGCAGAACCGGATTCATGTGGACGGTCGCAGGCGTGCGCGCGGCGCGCGCCTGCAGCGCCTGGGCGCGGCCGATCTCGCCGCCATCGGACGTGACCGCGGCATTGTTCGACATGTTCTGCGGCTTGAATGGCCGGACCTTAAGGCCGCGCAGTGTGAAGGCGCGCGCGAGCCCGGCGACGATCAGTGACTTGCCGACATCAGAGCCGGTGCCCTGAAACATCAGCGCGCGTGCCGCCATACCTAGAACTCAATCCCGGGCTGCGCCTTCACGCCAGCGGCGAAATGGTGCTTCACCAATGTCATCTCCGTGACGAGATCGGCGGCGGCCACGAGCTCGGGTTTGGCATTGCGGCCGGTGATCACGACATGCAAGCCGGGCGGTCGCGCCTTAAGCGCGGCGATGACAGCGGCAAGATCGAGATAATCGTAGCGCAGCGCGATATTGAGCTCGTCCAGAATCAGCATGGCCAGATTCGGATCGGCCATGAGCGCGCAGGCTTTCGCCCAGGCGCGTTCGGCGGCGGCGACATCGCGGGCGCGATCTTGTGTTTCCCAGGTGAAGCCCTCACCCATCGTGTGCCAGACCAGCTGATCGCCGAAACGTGCCAGCGCGTCGCGTTCGGCCGAATGCCAGGCGCCCTTGATGAATTGCACCACGCCGACGCGCTGACTGCGGCCGAGCATGCGCAGCGCCAATCCGAACGCCGCCGTCGATTTGCCCTTGCCGGTGCCGGTATGGACGATCAGCAATCCCTTCTCGATCGTCTTGGCCGCGACTTCGGCGTCCTGCACGGCCTTGCGCTTGGCCATTTTGGCGCGATGCCGCTCGGCTTCGGTCTGATCGATCGGTTGGTTCATTGCATCACCTGAGATTTTCATCGAATGCTGTTACAGCGCCCCCTTCAATGCGAGCGGCAGCCCGGCGACCACCAGCACGACGCGATCGGCGCGTGCGGCGATCCGCTGGTTCAGCACCCCCTGCATGTCACGAAAACGCCGCCCAAGCGGATGGTCCGGCACGATGCCGTAACCCACTTCATTGGCCACCATGACGACCGGCGCCGCGGCGGCGGCAAGGGCATAGTCGAGACGCTCCATCTCCGCGTCGATATCCGCACCGGCGAGCATCAGATTGGAGAGCCACAGTGTCAGGCAATCGACCAATATCGGTGCGGGCTTGGCAGCTTGCAGCGAACCGGCAAGATCGCGCGGAGCCTCGATGGTACGCCACGACGCGCCGCGGCGGGCGCGATGCGACGCAATGCGTTCGGCCATCTCCGCATCGCCGGTCTCCGCAGTCGCGACATAGTTCCACGGCGCTTGCCACGGCGGCGGCAACGCCGAAACCAGGCTTTCCGCATAGCGGCTCTTGCCGGAGCGGGCGCCGCCGAGGACCAGAGAAAGTTTTGCTACGCCGCCCAATGGAATACTCGCCGGAACACCCGCGGAACACCGCCGGCCAGATTGACAGGCCCACGCACCGAAATCTATCACTAGGGTATCGATGGTCCCTCGACGAGGGTGAATAGGGAATGCGGTGCGGTCGCGCATCCGTGCGACCAAATCCGCAGCTGCCCCCGCAACTGTGAGCGGGAA
The DNA here is from genome assembly GCA_036497645.1 of Xanthobacteraceae bacterium. Taxonomy (GTDB): domain Bacteria; phylum Pseudomonadota; class Alphaproteobacteria; order Rhizobiales; family Xanthobacteraceae; genus BOG-931. Next base: position 6,625 of record DASXJB010000215.1, on the reverse strand, counting down.
GTTCCGTCCGGTTAAGCCACTGGCGCAGCGTCTGCACCGGGAAGGCAGGACGGAGCGACGATCCGCGAGCCAGGAGACCTGCCATCGTCCGTGTCGACGCGACAAACACGGGCCGGGGTGTGCCTGTGGATGATCTGAAAGACGACTTTAGTCTTTTGGTCCTCGCTCGCGCCGACGGCAGGTTATGCGAGGACCATCCGTGCTCAGCCATCTGACTTCGGCACTTGACGATGCTTCGCCCCATCAGGGGCGCAAGATCGCCGCCATCTATTTCTTGCTGTTTGCATTCAATACGGTGGTCTGGACCTGGGCTTTTGTCACGCTCTCGGCCCATCCGACGCTTTTAGGCACCGCGCTCCTCGCCTATGTGCTCGGGCTCCGCCACGCGGTTGATGCCGACCATATCGCCGCTATCGACAACGTGGTGCGCAAGCTGATGCAGGAAGGCAAACGGCCGATTTCGGCCGGATTGTTTTTTTCGCTCGGCCACTCACTGGTCGTCACGATCGCAGTTGCGGTGATCGTCGGCACGGCATTCGCGCTCCAAGGCAAGCTCCATCCTTTCAAGGTGATCGGCAGCGTTATCGGCACCGGCACGTCGTCATTTTTCCTGCTCACTATTGCCTGCATCAATCTGTTCATTCTGCGCGGGGTGTGGCGCAGCTTTCAGCGCGCGCGGCGCGGCGAAGCGGTTGCCGAGCATGAACTCGATCACCTGCTCTCCGGCCGCGGTTTGTTGGCGCGCATGTTCCGGCCGCTGTTCCGGATGGTCACGCGCAGCTGGCAGATGTTCCCGATCGGTTTTTTGTTCGGTCTCGGCTTCGACACCGCGACCGAGATAACGCTGTTCACGGTTGCGGGGAGCCAAGCTTCCGAAGGCATGAGTTTCGCGACGGTGATGATCTTTCCGGCGCTGTTCGCCGCCGGCATGACGCTGGTCGACACCAGCGACAGCGTACTGATGGTCGGCGCCTATGGCTGGGCGTTTCTCAATCCAATCCGCAAAATTTGGTACAATCTGACCATCACCGCGATTTCCGCGATGGTCGCTATGCTGATCGGCGGCATCGAGGCGCTGGGTCTGATCGCCGACAAGCTCGAACTCAATGGCGCGTTCTGGGATCTGATTGGTAAGCTCAACAAGGAGCTCGCCGGTTTCGGCTATTTCGTCGTCGGCATTTTCATTGCCAGCTGGATCCTGTCCTATCTGATCTATCGCTGGCGCGGCTTCGGCCGCATTGTCGTCGAGCGTGCGTGAGACAGGCCGATGTCCGAAACCCCATCGCCGCTGATCTACGTTTGCGTCACCTGCAGGCGTGCCGGCGAACCTGACGCCGAGCCACGGCCCGGCGCGCTGCTTGCCGATGCAACCGAACAAGCCGCAGCCGGCACCGAAGTCGAGGTGCGACGGCTGCGCTGCCTTGCCAATTGTACGCGCGGCCCGAGCGCTGCGATGCGCTGCAACGGCTCATGGACTTACGTGTTCGGCGGGCTCGACGCCGCCAATGCCGATGCTCTTGTCGCCGGCGCCAAGCTCCTTGCCGACGCGAGCGACGGCATTCTGCCGTGGCGCGGCCGACCTGAAATCCTCAAGCGCGCTTTGATCGCGCGCGTTCCTCCGTTCGATTTCGTAGAGAGTGATCCATGAATAACGTACTTGCCGCGCAGCTTGCACGCGTCCCCTGCACCATCATCACCGGCTTTCTGGGCGCCGGCAAAACGACCTTGATCCGTCACGTCTTGGCCAACGCCCAAGGCCGGCGGCTCGCGGTCATTGTCAACGAATTCGGCGACGTGGGCATCGACGGCGAGATCCTCAAGGCTTGCGGCGACGCCGCCTGCCCGGAAGACAACATCGTCGAACTCGCCAATGGCTGCCTGTGCTGCACGGTGGCGGACGAGTTCGTCCCGGCGCTTGACGCCATTCTGGCCAAAGACAGCGTCGATCACATTGTAATCGAGACGTCGGGCCTGGCTTTGCCCAAACCACTGGTGCAGGCCTTTCATTGGCCGGCGATCAAAAACCGCGTCACCGTCGACGGCGTGGTCGTCGTTGTCGACGGCGCCGCGCTCGCCGACGGCCGCGTTGCCGCCGATCTCGAAGCACTCAAGCATCAGCGTGCTGCCGACAGCGCGCTCACGCATGACGACCCGGTCGAAGAGGTATTCGAAGATCAGATCGCCTGCGCCGATCTGGTCGTACTGAACAAGCGCGATCTGTTGGACGATGCCGGGCTTAACCGCGCGCGCGCGGCGATCGCGAGCGCGCTGCCGCGCAATGTCAAAGTCCTCACCACGAGCGACGGCAAGGTCGATCAGAGACTGCTGCTTGGACTCGGGATCGCGACCGAAAATGACATTGCCAATCGCCCGACCCGGCACGATGCGGAAGTCGAGCACGATCACGACGATTTCGACAGCTTCGTCGTGCCACTCGATGAGCTTGCCGATCCGGCAACGCTTGTCGCCCGTATTGCTTCGCTTGCCGACCGGTTCGAGGTGCTGCGCGTGAAGGGCTTTGCGGCTGTGGCGAACAAACCGTTGCGGCTTTTGGTACAAGCGGTCGGCGCGCGGGTGACCTGCCAATTCGATCGGCCGTGGGGCGCCGCCGAGCACCGGCAAGGCCGCCTGGTCGTGATCGGACTAAAGGGCCTCGACCGCGCCGCAGTGACAGACGCGCTTCGCGCCTGAGCTTCTTATGAGGTGAGCGATGCATCTGCTCACGACGAGCTCGACCGGCCTCGACGAAATCGTCGAAGCGGTCGATCTCGGCCAACCGCCGGGCGAGATCGCGATCCTGTCGTTTGCCGACAGCGATCTTGCCGCGCTCGCTGCCGCCTGGGAGGCGGAGCGCGCGGCGCTGCCGAGCCTGCGCCTGGCGCATTTGCGCGATTTGCGGCACCCGATGTCGGTCGATCTGTGGATCGATCGCGTCGGCGCCCATGCCAAGGTCATATTGGTTCGTCTCCTCGGCGGCCTCGATTGGTGGCGATATGGCGTTGACCGGCTTGCGGTGCTGGCGCGCGAGCGCGGCAGCGCGTTAGCGGTACTGCCGGGCGAAGACCGCGACGATCCGCGGCTCGATGCGGCGTCGACGCTGCCGCAGAATGAGCTGCGCACGCTCTTGCAATATTTCCGCGAAGGCGGACCCGGCAATCTGCGCGCGCTGTTACGCGCGCTGGCGCGTCATGCCGGATGCGCGCTGCAAGCGCACGACCCTGCGGCGGTGCCACGACTTGCCGGCTATCTGCCGGGCGAAGGCACGCTTGCAGTCGAACGTCTGATCGAGAGGCTCGCACCGGATCGCCCGATCGTGCCGATCATCTTCTATCGCGCGATGCTATTGGCCGGCGACACCGCGCCGGTCGATGCGCTGTGCGCGACGTTGGCGGCGCGCGGCCTCGCCGCCGCGCCCTTATTCGTCACGTCTCTCAAAGACAGCGCCGCGACGACGTTTCTCCGTGATGCCTTCCGTCACCTCGGTCCGGCGGCAATCGTGACAATGACCGGTTTTGCCGCAAGTGGCGGAGGTAAAACAGCAGGAGAAACAACCGCCCTCGACGGTTTCGACGCGCCCCTGTTTCAGATCGTCAGCGCCACCACCAGACGAACGGCTTGGCGCGACAGTCCGCGCGGTCTCGGCGCCGCCGACCTGGCGATGCACATCGTGCTTCCCGAATTGGATGGAAGGGTGCTGACCGGCGTCGTGGCGTTTAAAGATGCGCTGGCACACTCCGAAGAACTCGCATTCACTGCGCTCGCCAGCCGTGTCGAACCTGATCGCATGGCGATCGCCTCGGATCGCATCGCCGCATGGGTGCGGCTGGCGCGGCTGCCGCGGCGAAACCGCCGGGTTGCGATCCTGATGCCGGATTATCCGGGCGCGAAAGATCGTGCCGGCTATGCGGTCGGCCTCGACGTGCCCGCAAGCGTGCTTGCCGCGCTCGATGATCTGCGGGAAGCCGGGTACATAGTCGATGGCGTGCCGGATACCTCGCGTGGCTTGCTCGACGGCCTTGCGCGCGGCGCCGACGATGCGGTCCTGCCGCTCGAGGATTACGCGCGTCTGCTCCAACGCCTGCCGCGAGCCGCCGCCGAAAAACTTTATCAGGTTTGTGGCGAGCCGGCCGACGATCCCGATCTGCGCGGCGCCGCGTTTCACTTCCGCGCGCAACGATTCGGCAATGTCATTGTAGCGCTGCCGCCCGATCGCGGACGAAGCTCGGACCGCCGCGCCGATTATCACGATCCGCAATTGCCGCCGCGTCACGCGCTGGTCGCGTTCGGTTTATGGCTGGAACACGTGGCGAGCGTCGACGCCCTCGTCCACATGGGCGCGCACGGCACGCTGGAATGGCTGCCCGGCAAAGCGGTGGCGCTGACAGCCGCGTGTTTTCCGGAAATTGTAACCGGAGCGCTACCGGTTATTTATCCGTTCATTGTCAGCAATCCCGGCGAGGCGGCCCAGGCCAAGCGCCGTATTGCCGGCGTGACCATCGGCCATTTGCCGCCGCCGCTGACCGCGGGTAGACCGAGCGGCGACGCGCATGAGCTCGAACTATTGCTCGACGAATATGCGCAAGCCGAGGGGCTTGATCGCCGGCGGCGCGAGCGGCTTGCCGCTTTGATCATCGAAACAGCCCGGCGTACGGGCCTCGCCCGCGATGCCGGCGTCGACGCCACTGCGCCTGCGGATGAAGCCCTCAAGCGCATCGATGCCTGGCTCTGCGACCTCAAGGACCTCGCCATCAAAGATGGCCAGCACATCTTCGGTCGAGCTCCGGCAGCCAGCGATGACGGCGTTTGGCACGACAGCGCCGAAGCGGAACGCGCGGCGCTGATCGCCGCGCTCGATGGCCGCCGCATCGCGGCCGGACCGGCGGGCTCGCCGGCACGCGGCCGCCGCGACGTGCTGCCGACCGGACGCAATCTGTTCACGGCGGATCCGCGGACGCTGCCGACGCCCACCGCCATGGAAATCGGCGGCGCTGCCGCGATCGAAATCGTTCGCGCGCATTTGCAAAATCATGGCGAGCCACCGCGCGCCGTGGTGATCGAGTTGTGGGGCAGCGCCACGCTGCGCACTGGCGGCGAAGAAATCGCGCAAGGGTTTGCGCTCCTTGGCTGCCGCCCGATCTGGGAGCGCGCGACTGGACGCGTGACCGGTGTTGAAGTGCTGCCGGGCGCGGCGATTGGACGAGCTCGGGTCGATGTCACCTGGCGGATATCCGGATTGTTCCGCGATTTATTCCCGGCGCAGATCGCGCTGATCGACGCGGCGGTGCAGGCAGTCGCCGCGCGCGATGAAGACGATGACGATAATCCGCTCGCCGTGGCGCGCCGCGCCGTCAATGGCAAGGGCGAAGTCCGCCTCGATCGGATTTTTGGCAGCGCGCCCGGCGCCTACGGCGCCGGTATTGAAGATATGCTCGGCCATGACGTTGATGCCGGCGCGATCGGCGCTGCTTATCTCGGCGCAGCGTCGCATGTCTATCGCGGCGCCGAGGGTGAAGCCGGCGCTGCGCCCGACGCCTTCGCTGCCCGCGTCGCCGGCGCCGACATGCTCATTCATGTCAGCGACGATCCAGCGCGCGATCTCCTCGAAGGCGCCGAAGACGTGGCTTTCATCGGCGGCTTTGCCGCCGCCGCCAAAATGCTCGGGCGCGCCGCCGATCTTGTCATGCTCGACATGACCGATTCGCAACGGCCGCGGGCGCGGCCGCTGTCGGCTGCGCTGGCACGCATTGTGCGGGCCCGCGCGGTCAATCCCCGCTTCATCGCCGGGCAAATGCGCCACGGGCCGCGCGGCGCCGCCGAGCTCGCCGAGACAGTCGATCGGCTGGTGAATTTCGCCGAAACCACCGACGCGGTGGCCGGCGAACTGTTCGACCTTCTGCACGACTCCTATGTCGAGGATCCGGCCGTGCGCGATTTTCTGCTGCGCGAGAGCCCTGCGGCCGCTGCGAGCATCGCGGATCGCCTCGAGGCAGCGCTGCGGCGCGGCTTTTGGCATCCACGGCGCAATGATGTCGGCGCTTCCTTGGCGGCGCTGCGTGCCGAGGTCGCCGCTGGAGCAATGACATGAGCGCGCCGGTGCGCAGCCCTTCTGCCGTTCCGTCGCGGCGCGGCGTCTGTCCCGGGCTGTCGCGGCCGTTGCCGACGGGCGATGGCCTGCTGGTGCGGATCCTGCCGATCGGCACGATTACGCTAGACGCCTTCGCCGCGCTGTGTGCAGCAGCACGCGCCTATGGCAACGGCATTATCGAAATCACTGCGCGTGGCAGTATTCAGGTGCGCGGCTTAAGCGCGCATTCGGCGCCTCGGTTCGCCGACGCCATTGCCGCGCTCGGCATCGCCGCCGAGGACGGCGTGCCAATTCTGTGCAATCCGCTCGCCGGGCTTGATGCTGCGGAGATTTTTGACGCCACCGCAATCGCCGCCGCTTTGCGCTGCGCCGTGACGCAGCAATCGCTCGCCGGCCGCCTTGATCAAAAGGTCTCCGTCGTGATCGACGGTGGCGCTCCGCTCAATCTTGCGCGTGTCGCTGCCGATATTCGCGTGCGCGCACAATTGCGCAATGGTCAACCGGTGTTGCGACTGGCCATTGGCGGCGATGAAAGAAACG
>DASXJB010000214.1:0-14055 GCA_036497645.1 Xanthobacteraceae bacterium | reverse complement strand
GAAGTTATTACCGACCGCACCCACCTGGTCCATGTTTCGGGCCATCCCAGGCGCGACGAATTGCGGGACATGATCGGCTGGGTGCGGCCCAAAATCCTGATCCCGGCCCATGGCGAGGCGCTGCATCTCGCCGAGCATGCGGCGCTCGCTCGCCGTGCCGGCGTGCCGCAAGTCTTGGTTTGCCGCAACGGCGATCTGGTTCGCTTGGCGCCGGGCCCGGCCGAAATTGTCGACCAGCTTACCTCCGGCCGCCTCTACAAGGACGGTTCGCTGGTGATCGAGGCCGAGGCGCGCACCATCGCCGCGCGCCGCCGGCTCTCTTTCTCCGGAATTGTCTCGGTCGCGATCGCGATCAACGACAAGGGCGCGCTCGTGACTTACCCCGAGGTCGAGCTCATTGGGCTGCCCGAAACCGATGCCGCCGGCACGCCGTTGCTTGAGGTCGCCCGCCGCGCGGTCGAGGAGACATTCGAGACGCTGCCGAAGCCACACCGCCGTGATCCGGATCAAGTGGCCGAGAGCTTACGCCGTGCGGTGCGTGCCGCCCTCGCCGAGCGTTGGGGCAAAAAGCCGATTTGCCACGTGCACGTTCTCGTCGTGTAGCGCATGATCCCGAAAAGTGGGAACCGGTTTTCGGGTAAGATCATGCGCAAATAAAACGTTTAGCGCATGATCTCGAAAAGTGGGAACCGGTTTTCGGATAAGATCATGTGCAAATAAAACTTTATGGACGCTTGGTGATCGACCTAATCGGATCACGCTATAGGATCCGAGGCGAAGGAGACTAGGATTGATCGGTCGGCTCAATCACGTTGCCATTGCCGTGCGCGATCTTGGCAAGGCCGCCGCGATCTACCGCGACGTGTTGGGGGCCGACGTCTCGCCCGCCGTGCCGCAGCCCGACCACGGCGTGACCACCGTGTTCGTCACGCTTCCCAACACCAAGATCGAACTGCTCGCGCCGCTTGGGGACGCCTCGCCGATCGCAAAGTTCCTCGACCGCAATCCGGACGGCGGCATCCACCACATCTGCTACGAGGTTGGGGATATTCGCGCGGCGCGCGATGCGCTCAAAGCGGGCGGTGCTCGGGTTCTGGGCGATGGCGAGCCCAAAATCGGCGCGCATGGCAAGCCGGTGCTGTTTCTCCACCCCAAAGACTTTGCCGGCACGCTGGTCGAGCTCGAACAGGCCTAGGGTCAAAATCCATTATTTGCGTGGCCGCGACGCTGAGCATTTTGGCCGTTGGCTAGGCGCAAGGAGCGATGTGATCTATAGGATCATGAGCGACGAGCAACGACGCCAGCGGCCAAAAGGCCCGCGTCCCTTTTGGTTGCGGCGAAAATCGCGACCGGGTTCGTCGAAAGGCTCGACCGTATTGCCGATACGCTCTTCGCCTTTCTCCTGCCTGGATCGCGATTTTGGCCGCAACGCGGCTCACGGAAATAATGGATTTTGACCCTAAATGCCGGTTGCCACCGCGCTCGCTATCTTCTTCCTGATCTGGTGGGTGGTGCTGTTTGCGGTTCTGCCCTGGGGTATCAGGAGCCAGCACGAAGGGGACGATATTGCGCCGGGCACCGACCCAGGCGCCCCCAGCAAAGCGCGGATTGGATGGAAGCTCGTCTGGACGACCGTGATCGCCGCCGCGATCTACGCCGTCTGCTACGTCGCTTATGCGCAGCATTGGGTGACGGTCGATGGTCTCCTGAACGTCTTCATTAAAACACATTGATTCAATGTGTTATGCTAAATAATTGAAAGATTGGATAATCTGGAAAGGCGGTTTGAGGCAAAGAAAAAGCAGGGCCGTTGCCCTGCTTCGAGGATCCTTGGAAACCCGAACTCCGCTTGTTCTCTATGAAGCGCGGCTGGCGACATTTTAGGTCGCGGGTGGCCCTCCCGAGACTTGGACCTTTGCTTGGACCTTTGATTGAGATCGATGACTTGAACCTACAAACGACCGGCCAGTTTGCCCGCGATAATTCGGGGCAAACCGGACCGGACGCTCCTTCTAATTGATGTCGGGGCGCTTGTCATCAGATTGTCGCGGGCAATATCGGCCTATCCTTCAGCCGCGCCCGAGCCTGGCGAAACTCTTGTCTTTTCAGCCGGCTTGCGGCTTGTGTGCGTGGCGCGATACCAAAAGACCGAGAATTCATGCGCCGCTCCCGCTATTTCCTTCCGATTTTGCGTGAAACGCCGAAAGAAGCGGAAATCGCTTCACACCGGCTGATGCTGCGCGCCGGCATGATGCGCCAGGAGGCCGCCGGCATATACGCCTTTCTGCCGCTCGGCTTTCGCGTCTTGCAAAAGATCTGCGCCATCGTCCGCGAAGAACAGGACCGCTCGGGCGCCATCGAACTGTTGATGCCGACCATCCAGCCCGCCGAGCTATGGCGGGAGAGCGGGCGTTACGAGGCCTACGGCAAGGAAATGCTGCGGATCCGCGACCGCCATGACCGCGAAATGCTCTACGGTCCGACCAACGAAGAAATGATCACCGAGATCTTCCGCAGCTATGTGCGGTCATACAAGGATTTGCCGCTCAATCTCTATCACATCCAATGGAAATTCCGCGACGAAATGCGGCCGCGGTTCGGACTGATGCGCGGGCGCGAATTCCTGATGAAAGATGCGTATTCCTTCGACCTCGACTTCGACGGAGCCAAGCACGCCTATAGCCGGATGTTTGTCGCTTATCTGCGCACCTTTGCGCGCATGGGTCTGCGGTCGATTCCGATGGTGGCCGAGAGCGGACCGATCGGCGGCAACCTCTCGCATGAATTCATCATTCTTGCCGAGACCGGCGAGAGCGAAGTGTTCTGCCACAGCGACTATCTCGATTTCGAAGTGCCGGGCGCCGATGTGGATTTCAACGATGTCGCGGGGCTACAGGCGATCGTGGCCAAATGGACCTCGCTCTACGCCGCCACTTCCGAAAAGCACGATGCCGGCGCCTTCGCCAAGCTCGCCGGCAAGGGCATTTCCGCTCGCGGCATCGAAGTGGGCCACATTTTTTATTTCGGCACCAAATATTCGGAGCCGATGAAGGCCGTGGTTACCGGGCCCGACGGGATCGAACGCCCGGTCCATATGGGCTCCTACGGGATCGGCCCGAGCCGCCTCGTCGCTGCGATCATCGAAGCCTTCCACGACGAGGCCGGCATCAAATGGCCGGAACCGGTGGCGCCGTTCCGCGCGACCATTCTCAACCTCAAGCAAGGCGGCAGCGACACCGACGCCGCTTGCGAAAAGCTTTACGCCGAGCTCACCGCCAGGGGCATCGACACGCTTTATGACGATCTCGACGAGCGGCCTGGCGCGAAATTCGCAACCGCGGACCTGATCGGCATTCCCTGGCAGATTCTGGTGGGCCCTCGCAGCCTTGGCGAAGGCAAAGTGGAAATAAAACGCCGCGCCGACGGAAAGAGGGAACTGTTATCCCCGGCCGATGCGGTCGAGCGGCTTGTCGCATGAAACTGCGTGGTGCGGTTTTGACGCGATTTTCTGCGGCTTGAAACCGCCAGAATCGTGTGAAACTCCGAGCGTTCACGGGGAACGCATCTCGATGGCCGAGTCGACCGGCACCCATCCCTTTGCGCCTTTCGAATGGATGCTGTCGCTGCGGTACTTAAGGGCGCGGCGCCGGGAAGGCTTTATTTCCGTGATCGCCGGTTTCTCTTTCCTCGGCATCATGCTCGGTGTCGCCACGCTGATCATCGTGATGGCGGTGATGAACGGCTTCCGCCAGGAACTCTTATCCAAAATCCTCGGGCTGAATGGCCATTTGTTGATCCAACCGCTCGAATCCCCGCTCACCGACTATGCCGCGGTCGCCGATCGCATATCCAAGGTCGACGGCATCTATCTCGCCGCGCCCCTGGTTGAAGGTCAGGCGCTCGCCTCGTCGCCGTTTAACGCGTCCGGCGTGGTGGTGCGCGGCATGCTCGGCGCCGACCTGGCGAAGCTGTCGCAGATCTCGAGCAACATCAAACAAGGCACGCTGGATGGTTTCGACAATGGCCAGGGCCTGGCCATCGGCCGCCGCTTGGCCGAGCAGCTTTCGGTGCGGGCCGGTGACAATATTACGCTTGTTTCGCCGCGCGGGGCGGTGACGCCGATGGGCACCACGCCGCGGATCAAAGCCTACAAGATCGCCGCGGTGTTCGAGATCGGCATGTCGGAATACGATTCGGCTTTCGTGTTCATGCCGCTGACCGAAGCGCAGGCTTATTTCAATCGCGCCGGCGACGTGACCGCGATCGAGATTTATACCGACGATCCGGATCGCATCGACCGCTTTCGCCAATCAGTCACCGATGCCGCCGCGCGCCCGATCTACATGATCGATTGGCGGCAGCGAAACGCCACCTTCTTCAACGCGCTTCAGGTCGAGCGCAACGTGATGTTCCTCATCCTCACGCTGATCGTGCTGGTCGCGGCGCTCAATATCGTCTCCGGCCTGATCATGCTGGTCAAAGACAAGGGCAGCGACATCGCGATCTTACGCACGATGGGCGCAACCCAGGGCGCGATGATGCGGGTCTTTCTCATCACCGGCGCCTCGATCGGGGTGGTCGGCACCGTTGTCGGCTTCCTGCTCGGCACCATCGTCTGTCTCAATATCGAGGAAATTCGCCGCTTCTTGTCGTGGCTGACCAATACCGAGCTGTTTTCGCCGGAGCTTTATTTCCTCTCCAAGCTCCCGGCCGACATGAACTTGAAGGAAACTATGGCTGTCCTGGTGATGGCGCTCGGCCTATCATTACTGGCGACGCTGTATCCGTCTTGGCGAGCGGCGCGGCTCGATCCTGTCGAAGCGCTGCGCTACGAGTGACCAGGCGCGATGGACGACACCACCACCATACGCGAATCGAAGACCGCTTCAGCGGATAGCGAAGAGCATCCGCTCGTCTTCCTGCAGGGCATCAGCCGGCAATTCCATCAGGGCGATTCAACGCTGGATGTTCTCAAGGGCGCCGAGCTCGCGGTCTGGGCCGGTCAGTCGGTCGCGCTGGTGGCGCCGTCGGGCGCCGGCAAATCGACGCTTCTGCATATTGCCGGCTTGCTCGAACAGCCGGACGCTGGCGAAGTCTATATCGATGCGGTCGCGACCTCGCATTTGTCCGACATTGCCCGCACCCGCATCAGACGGAGCGACATTGGCTTTGTCTACCAATTCCACCATCTGTTGCCGGAGTTTTCCGCGCTGGAAAACGTCATGCTGCCGCAGATGATCCGCGGCCTGTCGCGCAGCGAGGCGACCAGCCGCGGCATCGAGCTGTTAAGCTATCTCGGTCTCAAAGAACGCCTGATGCATCGGCCGGCGGAGCTTTCCGGCGGCGAGCAGCAGCGCGTCGCGATTGCGCGTGCGGTCGCCAATGCGCCGCGCATTCTGCTGGCCGACGAGCCGACCGGTAATCTCGACGTGCACACGGCGGATCACGTCTTCGCCACGCTCAATCAGCTGGTACGGGCCTCCGGTCTCGCCGCCATCATCGCGACGCATAACCTCGACATAGCGGCGCAGATGGACCGCCGCGTCACGCTTCGCGACGGCCAGGTCGTCGAACTGTCCTAAAGCACTTCGTCGCTTTAATACGGATAGGCGCGGTAATGCCGATGCCGCCCGGTCGGTGGGACATACATCGTATTCGGCTGGCACCATCCGCCGACGCCTTTGATCGTTGCCAGGCATTGCTCGTAGGTGCTGAACCCGCAGTTGGTCGCGCCGCCGAAGTGACCACTGTAAAAAGCGCACCATGGACGATTTTGCGCGTGAGCAGGCGTGCTGATCGCAGCGGCAACGAACAGGACGCGTCGTGGCGGTGCCGGGTTCGGCCGCTTTGCGCAGGAGGACCTGATGCGAAAGCTCACGCTATGGACGACTGTATGGATCACCGCGGGACTCGTGCTCACCGCGTCTGTCATTGCGGCTGGCGCACAGATTCAAACACGCGGCGCCGCGGGACTGCATGCGCAAATGCAAAACGCCACGCCTATCGAGAAAGCGCAAGGCCGTGGCCCGGTCGGAAGCTCCCAGCCCATACCAACCAACATGCCAAGCATGATTTATCCGCGGGCGCCCCGCAATGGATCGATTTGGAAATTCGTCGACAGGCTGCCGCGCAATTCTTCGACCGTGTACGGCTTCGCAAGCGACGCGGAGCCCGGCACGAAGCGCGCTTTCATTCCGTCAGTGATCGCTCTCCCGGTCGTATAAAGCACCCGCAGTTGTGGGCACAGCTTGACCGCCGCTTTTGCCAATTCGATGCCGGCCTGGATGTCGCCTTTGAGGTCGAGATCGGTGAACAAGAGATCGACCGGCGCCGATTGCCGCAGCAGCGCCAGCGCGCCAGACGGCGTGCCGGCCGAGAGCACCTCGTGGCCTTGTTCTTCCAAATAGGATTCAGCCAGGACGCGGACCTGATCTTCATCCTCGACAACCAGAACAACCGCCATGCGCGAGCCTTTGCCTATGTCAAACGGCGCACATCCAGGGGGTTCCCGGCCTTGCCGGAAGAATATGTCCAATGCGGATGGGAAACGTGTGGCCGCTTGCTCCAAGGGTACCCGGCGCGCCGCGACGTTGAGCTCCGATTAACCGGCCTGCGGCCGGGTCGCGTGCCCATGCTTGACCGTGAACAATAAGGGAACTATGTTCTCTTTACGTTCTTAGATCGTAGGGTGCAATCATGATCCGGTCAGTCTTGGAAGAAGCGGTCGCGCTGGCCTCTTTGAGCCTGTTTCTCGCCACCGTAGCGGTATGGGCGCAGGTGCTTGGGATGCTCTAAAGCATGATCCCGAAAAGTGGCTGCCGGTTTTCGGAAAAGATCATGCTCAAACAATAAGCTGCGCAGTCCGCGCCAGCGGCGTGCTTGCGCCCGCCGGATTGAGGCGACGGCGCGGTCCAGCGCACGGCTTGCCTCTGGATCGGGCCGCAAGAGGTTAAGGCCGGGCATATTGGGGAAAACCCGTTGCCTATGGGCGCATCGCGTGCGTGGCGATGGACAGCGTCGTTTCCGATCCCGCATGGTTGATCGGGCGAGAATCGCCGTTGCCGTTCTCATCATGCGTGAGTTTTCGGAACGAAGAGGGCGTCAGCCCACGGACGTAAATGTGATGTCTGCTGAACCGGCTTTCGTGCATCTGCACATTCATTCGTCCTATTCGCTGCTCGAAGGCGCGTTACCGATTGCGCGCTTGGCCGAGCTCGCGAAGAACGACAGGCAGCCGGCGCTCGCCTTGACCGACACCGACAACATGTTCGGCGCGCTGGAGTTCTCGGAAAAGCTGGCGAACTCCGGGATTCAGCCGATCGTGGGCTGCGCCATGGCGGTCGATTTCGGCGACATCGAAAACCGCAACACCGAACAAAATTGGCCGCGCCTTGTTTTGCTCGCCGCCGATGAGAGCGGCTACCGCAGCCTGATGCGCCTGTGTTCGCGCGCTTATCTTGAGACGGCAGCGCAGGAGCGGCCGCACATCAAAGTATCCTGGCTTGATGAAGCCACTAGCGGGTTGATTGCGCTGTCCGGCGGCCCCAACGGTCCGCTCGACGGCGCGGTCGTCGCCGGGCAGCATCCAGTCGCGGCGTCGCGCTGCCAGGTGCTGCAACGGCTGTTCGGCGACCGTCTCTACATTGAATTGCAGCGCCACGGCATGGCGGGTGAGCGGCTCGCCGAGCCGCAGCTGATTGATCTTGCTTATGCACACGGTCTACCGCTCGTCGCCGCCAACGAGCCCTTCTTCGCCACGCGCGAGGATTACGAAGCGCACGATGCGCTCCTGTGCATTGCCGAGGGCAAGCTGATCGCCGACGGCGAACGCCGTCAGCTCACCCCCGAGCATCGTTTCAAGACCCGCGCCGAGATGGCCGCTTTGTTCGCCGATTTGCCCGAAGCGCTCGTCACAACGATCGAAATTGCGCAGCGCTGCGTATTTCGCCCGCGCACGCTGGCGCCGATCTTGCCGCGCTTTGCCGCTGGCCGAAATGATCGCGCCGGCTTGGCGGGCGAAGACAAAGAGCAGTCGCGGCAACCGGTGCAAGAAGCGGAAGACGCGGAAGAGGCGCAAGAGCTGCGCCGTGCCGCGCGGTCGGGATTGGAGCGACGCTTGCAGCGCTACGGCACTGCGCCAGGTCATAGTGTCGAGGATTACAACGAGCGGCTCGAATTCGAGCTCGGCGTCATCGTCAACATGCATTATGCCGGCTATTTTCTGATCGTCGCCGATTTCATCCAATGGGCTAAGGCGCAAGACATTCCGGTTGGTCCCGGGCGCGGTTCGGGAGCGGGTTCGCTGGTCGCCTACGCGCTCACCATCACCGATCTCGACCCGATCCGCTTCGGTCTTTTGTTCGAGCGCTTCCTCAATCCGGAACGCATCTCGATGCCGGATTTCGACGTCGATTTCTGCCAGGACCGGCGCGACGAAGTCATCCGCTACGTGCAGGAGAAATACGGGCGCGACCAGGTCGCGCAGATCATCACCTTCGGCACGCTCCAGGCGCGCGGCGTGTTACGCGATGTCGGCCGCGTGTTGCAGATGCCCTACGGCCAGGTCGATCGCTTGTGCAAGCTTGTGCCGCAGAACCCGGCGAATCCGATTTCACTCGGCCGCGCCATCGAAGACGAGCCGCGATTACAAGCCGAACGGGATCGCGATCCCGTGACGCGCAGAGCCTTTGATATCGCGCAAAAGCTCGAAGGGCTCACCCGCCATGCCTCGACCCACGCCGCCGGCATCGTCATCGGCGACCGGCCGCTCACCGAACTTGTGCCGCTCTACCGCGATCCGAAATCACTGATGCCGGTGACCCAGTTCAACATGAAATGGGTCGAGCCTGCGGGGCTGGTAAAATTCGATTTCCTCGGTTTGAAAACGCTCACTGTGCTCGATCGCGCCGTCAAGCTCGTGCGCCGGCGCGGCATCGAGATCGATCTATCCAATCTGCCGCTCGATGACGCGCAAACCTATCAGATGCTGGCGCGCGGCGAGACGGTCGGGGTGTTCCAAGTGGAAAGCGCCGGCATGCGCCGCGCGCTCATCGACATGCGCCCCGACCGATTCGAGGATCTGATTGTGCTGGTGGCGCTGTATCGGCCCGGCCCGATGGCGAACATTCCGACGTATTGCGCGCGCAAGCTCGGCCACGAGCGCACTGATTATTTGCATCCCAAACTCGAGCCGATCCTGAGGGCGACCTACGGAATCATTACCTATCAGGAGCAAGTGCAGCAGATCGCGCGCGATCTTGCCGGCTACAGTCTAGGCAAGGCCGACATTCTGCGCCGCGCCATGGGCAAGAAGGACAGGAAGGAGATGGCGGCGCAACGCGACAGTTTCGTTGCTGGCGCGGTCGCGCGCAGTATCGGACGCGCGGATGCGGAAGCCATTTTCGATACGTGTGCGAAATTCGCGGAATACGGCTTCAATAAGTCCCATTCGGCGCCGTACGCGCTACTCACGTATCAGACCGCCTATATGAAGGCCAATTACCCGGTCGAGTTCATGGCCGCTTCCATGACGCTTGATATGGGCAATACCGACAAGCTCGCCGAATTTCGCGATGAGGCCGAGCGCCTCGGCATCAAGGTCGAGCCGCCATCGGTCAACCGCTCAGACGTCGAATTCGAGGTCGAAGGCAACACCATCCATTACGCTCTGGCCGCGCTGCGCGGGGTGGGCCGGCAGGCGGTCGAGACCATCGTCGCCGCGCGCGGCGAGCGCGCGTTCGCCGACCTTTCCGATTTCGGCCGGCGCATCAATCCGCGCGCCGTCAACAAGCGGGTGCTGGAGAGCCTCGCCGTCGCCGGCGCGTTCGATTGCATCGAGGGAAACCGCGCACGCGCCTATGCGGTGGTGGACGCGATCTTGGCAACCGCGCAGCGCACCCAAGACGACGTAGCGCGCGGCCAATCCGAGCTCTTCGCCGGCGCCGCTGCGCATTCATCCATCGCCGTGCCGGCGCTCGAGCCATGGCTGCCGGCCGAGCGCCTGCAGCGCGAATACGAGGCGGTCGGCTTCTTTTTGAGCGGCCATCCGCTCGACGATTATGCCGCCGCCCTCAAGCGCTTGCGGGTGCAGTCGTGGGCGGAATTCGCCCGCGCGGTCAAAACCGGGGTCGGCGCCGGCCGCGTTGCCGGAACGGTGGTCTCGCGGACCGAGCGGCGCACCAAGAACGGCAGCAAGATGGGCATTATCGGCCTGTCGGATCCGAGCGGGCATTACGAGGCGGTGCTCTTTGCCGAGGGCTTGGCGCAATATCGCGATCTGTTAGAGCCGGGCAGCGCCGTGCTGTTGTTTCTCACCGCCGAGGTGCAGGGCGACGAGGTCCGCGCCCGCATTCAATCTGTCGAGCCGCTCGACGAGGCGGCGGCCCGGATGCATCGCGGCTTGCGGGTCTTTCTGCGCGATGCGCAACCGCTCGCCGGCGTGGCGCGCCGGCTCGAAGCCTCGCAGAAGGGTGGGAACGGCAACGGCGCCGAAGCCGCCGAAGGCGAGGTCAGCATGGTGCTGCTGTTGCAAAACGGCAGCGAGGTCGAGGTTAAGCTGCCCGGGCGGTTCAAGGTCTCGCCGCAGATCGCCGGCGCGATCAAGGCGGTTTCCGGGGTCGTGACTGTGGAAGCGCTGTAGCGGCGGCTTTCGTAGCGCCAGCCTTTAACACGCCAGCCATTGTTGCGCCCGCGCCGCACTGCCTATATAAGCCGGGCCTAACTTCACACGCGGACCTTGGCTTTTAGCCGTCCGGTGTCCGGTCCTAAAAACCGGGCTCGCGGTCCGCGGCGGATCAACCGGAGAATATCCTATGGCGCTGCCAGACTTCAGCATGCGCCAGCTGTTGGAAGCTGGCGTTCATTTCGGCCATCAGTCTCATCGTTGGAACCCGAAGATGTCGGAATACATCTTCGGCACCCGCAACAACATCCACATCATCGATCTGACGCTGTCGGTGCCGATGATGCATCGCGCACTGCAGGCGATCAGCGATAGGGTCGCTCAAGGCGGGCGCATCCTCTTTGTCGGCACCAAACGCCAGGCCCAGGACGCCATTGCCGAGGCCGCCAAGCGGTCGGCGCAATACTATGTCAATTCACGCTGGCTTGGCGGCACGCTGACCAACTGGAAGACCGTGTCGAATTCGATCAAGCGGCTGCGCGCCCTTGAGGAAATGCTCGGCTCGAACGAAGCCCAAGGCTATACCAAGAAGGAGCGGCTGACGCTGCAGCGCGAGCGCGACAAGCTCGATCGGGCGCTCGGCGGCATCAAGGACATGGGCGGCCTTCCCGATCTCGTCTTTGTCATCGACACCAACAAGGAAGACATCGCGATCAAGGAGGCGCGGCGGCTTAACGTTCCGGTCGCCGCCATCGTCGACACCAATTGCGATCCGGACGGCATTACCTACGTCGTTCCCGGCAACGACGATGCCAGCCGCGCTATTACCCTTTACTGCGATCTCGCCGCCAAGGCGGCGATCGACGGGATTTCGCGAGCGCAAGGCACGCAGGGCATCGACATCGGCGCGCAAGCCGAACCGATCGCCGAAGAGGTGCCGGCGGCGGTCGAGAACAAGCTCGGTTTCGAGCCGCTATCGGGTCCGCGCGGGGTTGCCGACGATCTCAAGAAGCTCCCCGGCGTTTCGCCGGCGATCGAGAAGCAGCTCAACGATCTCGGCATTTTCCACCTCCAGCAGATCGCGGAATTGTCGCCGACCGCGGCGCATAATGTCGGCGAGGAGGTCGGGCTGCCCGGCCGTGTGGAAAGCTGGATCGCCAAGGCCAAGGAATTGACGTCGGAAGAAGTCTAGGACCCTGGAGGCGATTTTAAATGGCGAATGTCAGCGCAACCATGGTGAAGGAGCTTCGGGACCAGACCGGAGCCGGAATGATGGATTGCAAGGCCGCGCTCAGCGAGACCGGCGGCAATCTCGAAGCGGCTGTCGATTGGTTGCGCAAGAAAGGCTTGTCCAAGGCGGCCAAGAAAGCCGGCCGCGTCGCGGCCGAGGGCCTCGTCGGCGTTGCTGTCAGGGCAACCAAGGGCATTCTGGTCGAGGTCAATTCGGAAACCGATTTCGTTGCGCGCAATGATCTGTTCCAGGGCCTGGTCAAGATGGTCGCGGATGCGGCGCTCGATGCGGGGGCGAATGTCGATAAAATTCTCGTCGCCAAAGCCGGCGGCATCACCATCAATGAAGCGATTGCCGACACCATCGCCAAGGTCGGCGAGAACATGAGCCTGCGGCGGGCCGCCGAACTTTCGGTCGGCAAAGGCGCGATTGGCAATTACGTGCACAATGCGGTGAGCGATGGCTTGGGACGGATCGGCGTCCTGGTAGCGCTCGAGTCGACCGGCAAGAGCGATGAGCTGAAAGCCTTCGGCCGCATGGTGGCGATGCATGTTGCCTCGGCCAACCCGCAAGCGATCGACCCGTCCGGATTGGATGCAGCAGCCGTCGAACGCGAGAAGGCGGTCCTTAGCGACAAGGCCAAGGCGCAGGGCAAGCCCGCCAATGTCATCGACAAGATCGTCGAATCTGGCCTGAAGACCTTCTACAAGGAAGTTTGCCTGTTGGACCAGGGTTTCATCTTCGATGACAAAAAGTCGGTAGCGCAGGCGGTCAAGGAAGCTGAAGCCAAAGCCGGCGCGCCGATCAAAGTCGCGGGATTTGTCCGGTTCGCTCTGGGCGAGGGCATCGAACGCACGGCGGCGCACTAACACCGCGGCGAATTGTTTTCGCTTACGCCTGTGTTAGCCGTATCTTTTAGAGAATCGGCCGCGACGAGGGGCGGGACATCCCAATGGCGAAACCGAAATACCGGCGCGTCATCGTCAAATTGTCCGGCGAGGCGCTGAGCGGCCCAGAAAAGTTCGGGATTCATCAGCCGACCATCGAGCGCTTCGCCGCTGACCTGGTCGCCGCGCACCGGCGCGGCATCGCGCTTGGGGTCGTGGTCGGCGGTGGCAACGTTTTGCGCGGCGCCAAGGTGTCCGAGGACGGCCTGTCGCGGCCGACCGCGGACGCGATGGGTATGCTGGCGACAGTCATGAACGCGCTGGTCTTGGAGGCCGCGATCGAGCGCGCCGGCGTGAGCGCGCGCGCCATGTCCGCGCTCACAATGCCGCAGGTGTGCGAAACCTATGAACGGCAGCGGGCGCTCCGTCACTTGGAAGACAACCGGATCATTGTGTTTGCCGGTGGCACCGGGAATCCTTATTTCACCACCGACACGACGGCCATTCTGCGCGCCGCCGAAATGCAGTGCGAGGCCGTTCTCAAGGCTACTGATGTCGACGGCGTCTACACTGCAGATCCGAAACATGATCCCAAGGCCAAGCGTTTTGACCACCTCGACCATCAGGAAGCCATGGATCGCCGCTTGAAGATCATGGACGCGGCCGCGTTCGCGCTTGCCCAGGAAAACCGTATGCCTATCATCGTGTTCTCTATCCGCGAGCATGGCGCGATCGAGAACGTTTTGTGCGGAAAAGGGCACTTCACGACCGTCGGCTAGCGCTCGCGCTGCCGCGTATGAACAGAGGTCGCCACGAAGTCGGATCACTGCCGCGGGCGGTTGCCGCGGATGTCTGCCGGATAAGGTGCCACGGAGGGTACCATGGCCACGACGACATTCGACATGAACGATTTGAAGCGCCGCATGCAGGGTGCGATCGGCGCGCTTAAGCAGGAAATGTCAGGGCTGCGCACCGGACGCGCGTCGACGGCTTTGCTCGATCATGTGCAGGTTGACGCCTATGGCACGCATATGCCGCTCAACCAGCTCGCTACGATCAGCGTGCCGGAGCCGCGTCTGCTCAACGTTCAGGTTTGGGACCGATCCATGGTTCATGCCGTGGAAAAAGCGATCTCGGCCGCCAATCTTGGTCTAACGCCGTCGACCGAAGGCCAGGTCCTGCGCCTGCGCATTCCCGAACTCAATGAGGAACGGCGCCGCGAACTCGTGAAGGTCGCGCATAAATATGCCGAAGCTGCGCGCGTGGCGGTGCGCCATGTGCGCCGCGATGGTCTTGATCTTCTCAAGAAGCTCGAA
>DASXJB010000213.1:0-19438 GCA_036497645.1 Xanthobacteraceae bacterium | reverse complement strand
GGTGCTCGGCGACCATGACGAACTGGTCCGCGTTTTCGAAAATCTGGTCGAAAACGCGCTCAAATACGGGGCGGCCGGACGGCGGGTCGACATCAAGCTTGGTCCCGGCTCATCGGCCGAGGGCGAACCGGAGGCGCGGGTCAGTGTCCGCGATTACGGTCCGGGCATCGCGCCCGAGCACTTGCCGCGGCTGACCGAACGGTTCTATCGCGTCGATGTCACCGAAAGTCGCGCGCAGGGCGGCACTGGGCTCGGTCTGGCGCTGGTCAAACACATTCTCAATCGCCATCGCGGCCGCCTCACCATCGACAGCGCGCCCGGCGCCGGCGCCACTTTCACGGTGCATCTGCCCACCGCCATTGCCCTGCCTGCGCGATAAATACCCAGCCTTTCAAGCCTTTGCGTTGTCATCCGACTGTCATGTAACCTTCATAGAACTTCTACGCGTCAGGCCTAACCGTGCGCCTGCTGCAGTTCCGCCTTCCAAGGCAAGCCCCACGATGCAGCGTTCTGACACACGGCGACTGAGCGCCACCGATGGCCGCGTTAGCCAAACGCGGTCGGCAAATTCGTTTCGCCGGATCAATGCACAGGAGAGAGCACAGTGAAACATCTCAGGACCTTTGCCGTCGCCGGCTTCCTGGCCGCGACGGTCCTGCCCGCTGCCGCAATGGATATTTCCGGCGCCGGCGCCACATTCCCCTATCCGATCTACGCCAAATGGGCGGACGCTTATAAGAAGGAGACCGGAGTCGGGCTGAATTATCAGTCGATCGGCTCAGGCGGCGGCATTAAGCAGATTCAAAACAAGACCGTGACCTTTGGCGCCTCCGACATGCCGCTGCAGCCCGCCGAATTGGACAAGTGGAGCATGGTCCAATTCCCCACGGTCATCGGCGGAGACATCCCGGTCGTCAACCTCGAAGGTATAAAGTCCGGCGAACTCAAGTTGGACGGCGACACACTGGCGAAGATTTTCCTCGGCCAAATCACCAAATGGGATGATCCGGCGATCAAGAAGCTCAATCCCGGTGTCGCACTGCCCTCACAGGCCATTGTCGTCGTGCATCGGTCTGACGGTTCAGGCACCACGTTTATCTGGACTGATTATCTGTCGAAGGTAAACGCTGAGTGGAAATCGAAGGTCGGCGCCAATACGTCAGTTGAGTGGCCGGCTGGCATCGGCGCCAAGGGCAATGAAGGCGTCGCCAACAACGTCGTCAATACCAAGGGTTCGATGGGGTACGTCGAATACGCGTACGCCAAGCAAAACAACATGACGACCGTCAACATGATCAACTTGGACGGGAAGGTCGTCACTCCCAACGCGTCGGCTTTTCAAGCGGCCGCCGCCAACGCAGACTGGGCAAAGGCTGACCACTTTTTTGTCATTCTGACCAATCAGCCGGGCCCTGCCTCGTGGCCGATCGCGGGGGCGACGTTTATCCTCATCTACAAGCAGCCGCAGGATCCAGCCTCTGCGACGGAAGCTCTCAAGTTCTTCGCCTGGGCCTATGCCAAGGGCGATAAATTGGCCGAGGAACTCGACTACGTGCCGATGCCCAAAAAAGTCGTCGAGCAAATCGAGGCAATGTGGGCCAAAGAGATCAAGGACAGTACTGGCAAGCCGCTCCACGTTACCTCGAAGTGACCCAAGTTTAAGTGGAGACGCTAAGGCAAGGCGCCGCGTGAAAGTGCTTTGCCTGTTTCTCGCCGGTCCGCTGCACGGCGTTCTTGTGCGGCGGCCGGTGGTGTGAGTGACACGTTCCGAGACCGCCTTCAGGGGCGCCGCAATGAATCTTGCGAGGGAAGAGGTCTGTGGTTGACTTTGCCTTAGAGAGAGGAGCCCTCGTGTCAGTCGAGGCAGTCACGCGCGCCAAAGCGTTGGAGCGGCTGCGGATTGGCGATGTTGTATTCCGTCACCTGACCCGTGCCGCGGCTTTGGGCGTGCTGTTGCTGTTAAGCGGCGTGATCATCTCGCTCATCGACGGCTCAATTCCCGCGCTGCGTACCTTCGGCTTTGGCTTCTTCGTCAGCGAGCGGTGGAATCCGGTCACCGAAATCTTCGGCGCTTTGCCTGCGATTTACGGCACCATCATCACATCCTTCATCGCCATGCTGATCGCGGTTCCGGTCGGCTTGATGATCGCCTTTTTTCTCACCGAGCTTTGTCCGCAATGGCTGCGACGGCCGATCGGTATCGCCATCGAACTGCTCGCCGGCATTCCAAGCATCATCTACGGCATCTGGGGCTTGTTCGTGTTCGCCCCGTTCCTACAGGAAACACTGCAACCTTTCCTGATTAATACGCTCGGCAATGTACCGGGCGTTGGATCGGCGTTCGCCGGGCCGCCGTATGGCATCGGCATCCTGACCTCGGGGCTGATCCTTGCCATCATGGTGCTGCCATTCGTGACCGCGATTACGCGCGATGTGTTCGAGGCGGTACCCAGCGTGCTCAAGGAGGCAGCCTACGGCCTCGGCTGCACGACCTGGGAGGTCGTGCGCAACGTGGTGCTGCCCTATGCCCGGGTCGGCGTCATCGGCGGCATCATGCTCGCCCTTGGCCGCGCGCTGGGCGAAACTATGGCAGTGACCTTTGTGATCGGCAATGCGCATCGGATCTCTGCCTCGGTGCTGGCGCCGGGGACCACCATCTCCGCCACAATCGCCAATGAGTTCACCGAGGCCGTCGGCGATCTTTATACCTCGGCGCTGATCGCGCTGGGTTTGATTCTCTTTGTCATCACCTTCATCGTGCTCGCCATAGCGCGCTACCTGCTGCTGCGCATCGAGCGCCGGATCGGATAACGCCATGCCGGATAAGGTCTCATCTTCTCGCTATTCTGGCCGCCGCCGCAACAACGCTGTCGCTATGGGGCTGTCACTCGCTGCGACAGCATTCGGTCTGGGCTGGTTGGTTCTGATCCTGGGCTCGCTTTTGTGGGAGGGCTTCAGCGGTCTGTCACTTGCGGTTTTCACCGAAATGACGCCGCCGCCCGGCGCGAGCGGCGGGCTGCTCAATCCCATTGTCGGCAGCCTGATCCTCACGGTGCTCGCCGTCCTCATCGGAACGCCGGTCGGCATTCTGGCCGGCACCTATATGGCCGAGTATGGCCGCTACGATCGATTGACCAGCGTGGTGCGCTTCATCAATGACATCCTGCTGAGCGCGCCCTCGATCGTGGTCGGTCTGTTCATCTATGAAATCATGGTCGCGCCGATGGGCCACTTCTCCGGCTGGGCGGGAGGCGTGGCGCTGGCGGTGCTGGTCATTCCGGTGGTTGTGCGCACGACCGAGGATATGCTGACGCTGGTGCCTAATGCACTGCGCGAAGCGGCGACCTCGATCGGTCTGCCGCGTTCGCTGTCAATCACACGTATCTGCTATCGCGCCGCCCGCGCCGGAATGGTCACCGGTGTCCTGCTCGCGGTGGCCCGAATAAGCGGCGAAACCGCGCCGCTCCTGTTCACTTCCTTGAATAACCAGTTCTGGAGCACCAATCTTAACGCTCCGGTCGCCAGCTTGCCGGTTGTCATCTTTCAGTTTGCGCTCAGCCCCTACAAGGATTGGCAGGCGCTGGCCTGGAGCGGCGCCCTCATCATCACCATGGCGGTGCTGGCTTTGAGCGTCACTGCGCGCGCCTTGGTCGCAACGGGGAAACAGTCATGACCATGAGTGCTTCCGTCGCCGTTCCCTCAGTCGCCCACGCGCCGAGCAATCGGTCCGGACTCGCCGATAAAGTCACGATCCGCGATCTCGATTTCTTCTACGGCGACTCCAGAGCTTTGAAATCGATCAGCCTGTCGCTCTACCAGAACAAGGTGACCGCTTTCATCGGTCCATCCGGCTGCGGCAAATCGACCTTGCTGCGTGTGCTCAACCGAATGTACGACCTCTATCCGCACCAGCACGCCACCGGCGAAGTCTTGTTCGACGGCAAGAATATTCTTTCGCCCAAGCAAGATCTGAATTTGTTGCGCGCGCGCATAGGCATGGTGTTTCAGAAGCCGACGCCGTTTCCGATGTCGATCTATGAGAACATCGCTTTCGGCATCCGGCTGTACGAGAAATTGCCGAAATCGGAGCTCGACGGCCGGGTCGAGACCTCGCTGCGGCGTGCCGCGCTCTGGGACGAGGTGAAGGACAAGCTTAACGCCAATGGGCAGAGCCTGTCGGGCGGGCAGCAGCAGCGGCTTTGCATTGCCCGTACCGTTGCAGTGCGGCCGGAAGTCATCCTGTTCGACGAGCCCTGTTCGGCCCTCGACCCGATTTCGACAGCCAAGATCGAGGAGCTGATCGACGAGTTGACCGACGACTACACGATCGTGATCGTCACCCATAATATGCAGCAGGCGGCGCGCGTCTCGGAATTCACCGCGTTTATGTATCTGGGCGAGCTTATCGAGTTCGACGCGACCAGCAACATGTTCACGGCGCCGCGGGATCAGCGCACGCAAGACTACATCACCGGCCGCTTCGGGTAACGCAGATGACTGACATCACCACCAGAATCGATCACACCGCCAAGGCGTTCGACACCGATCTGCAGGAAATCACCCGCAAGGTCGCCGAGATGGGCGGTCTCGTGGAGCGGCAGATCGCGGATTCGGTTCAGGCTTTGGTCGATCGCGATATCGAGCTCGGTGAGCGCGTGATTGGGCTCGATCCGACGATCGACGCGCTGCAGCGCGAAGTCGAGGATAAATGCATCCTCACAATTGCCCGGCGCCAGCCGATGGCGGTCGATCTGCGCGAATGCGTCGGCGCCATGCGCGTCTGCAATGACCTTGAGCGGATTGGCGATCACGCCAAGCACATCGGCAAACGCGTCGTCGCGCTCGACGACGACTTTTATCCACAAAAGTTGATCCGCGGCGTCGAGCACATGTCGGCGCTGGTGCTGGCGCAGCTCAAGCAGGTCCTTGATGCCTATGCCAGCCGCGACCTGCAATCGGCGCTCGCCGTCTGGAATGGCGACGAACAGGTCGATTCGATGTGCGTTTCGCTGTTCCGCGAGCTCCTCACCTACATGATGGAGGATCCGCGCAACATCACGTTCTGCATGCATCTGATGTTTTGCGCCAAGGACATCGAGCGCATGGGCGACCACGCCACCAATATTGCCGAGACCGTCTACTACATGGTCGAAGGCCGACCGATTACCGACCAGCGTCCCAAGGGTGATACCACGAGTTTTCCGGCAGGCGTTCTGCAAAAATAGGAGACCGGGATGGGAGCAAACATCCTGATCGTGGAAGACGAGGAACCGCTCACCACGCTGCTGCGGTACAATCTCGAAGCGGAAGGCTACGAAGTCGACGCCGTCGCCAGAGGCGACGACGCCGATACGCGGTTGAAGGAAACCGCGCCTGATCTCATCGTACTGGACTGGATGCTCCCCGGCCTGTCGGGAATCGAGCTGTGCCGCCGGCTGCGGGCGCGGCCGCAGACGCAAACGCTGCCCATAATCATGCTCACCGCGCGCGGCGAGGAAAGCGAACGCGTGCGCGGGCTCGCCACTGGCGCCGACGATTATATCGTCAAGCCGTTTTCGGTGCCGGAGCTGCTGGCGCGGGTGCGGGCGCTATTGCGCCGCGCCAGTCCGGAACGGGTCGCGCTCGTGCTCACCATCGGCGATCTCGAACTTGATCGCGAGAAAAAGCGCGTCTCGCGCGCCAGCCGGCCGGTCGATCTCGGTCCGACCGAATTCCGTCTTCTGGAATTCCTCATGGAGCGGCCCGGTCGCGTGTTCTCCCGCGAGCAGCTGCTTGACGGCGTGTGGGGCAGCGACGTCTATATCGACGAGCGCACCGTCGACGTCCATGTCGGCCGCTTGCGTAAGGCGCTCAATCGCGGCCACGCCACCGATCCGATCCGCACCGTTCGCGGCGCCGGTTATTCGCTGGACGACCGCTTCGGCAAGACGGCGTGAAGGATTACCCGCCGCTGCTCGTCAGTGCGAGGAGCGTAAGAGACGAAGCAATCCAGATTCGAGCCTCGGACTAGATTGCTTCGCTGCGTTCGCAATGACGAAGGACTTACCGCACCGTCCGTTTGTCGCGCCGCCGTTCGGAAGGCGGCTGATACGCGACCCGCGAATGGTAGGCGCAATAGGGCAGGCCGGCGACCGTGTTGCCGCCGCAGAAAAAGAAATCGCTGCTGCCGGGATCGCCAACCGGCCAGCGGCAGGTTTGCTCGTTCAATTCCAAGATGGTGCGGCGCTGACCGATCGGAATGATGTTCTCGATCAATTCCGGCTCAGCCTCCAGCTCGTAATCGTAGGCGTGCGCCAGCGCGGTATTGCCGCGGATCGATGCGCGCCCGATGCGCAGCATGTGCGACGGCGAGCGGGGCTTGCGCGGCCGCGGCGAGGCGCTGGAGCTGCTCTTGGCGCGGCCGGAAAGTCCGAGCCGATGCACTTTCCCGATCACCGCATTGCGCGTGATGCCGCCGAGCTCGGCCGCGATCTGGCTCGCCGAGAGACCGTCAGACCACAGCTTTTTCAGAAGCTCGACCCGCTCATCCGTCCACGACATGCTCAACCCTCCTTGAACCTGTCGACAAAGCCGTCGCGAGAATCCCCCCTCGCGCCGGGCAGCGCGTCGCTGCCCAACACGCACTCAAACACCAACGCTTTAGAAGACTGTCCGCCGCACGAGATGTCGTACTAGACGATCAAAAGGCTACAATATGGCTGGAGTCTGACGCAAGACTCGCGCTGCGTGCGTCCACATATTCCTGCACGCGTGTGGATGAACTGGGTACAAATCGGGTCCGCGTCGCGCAATTATCGAGTGTTGACAGCGGGGCGCGTGGAAATAGAATGTTGTTCCGTGCCGCCCGGAGAGGCGGCACATTTCGTTTGAGCCGCGCTGCTTTTTGCCGTGCGGTACACGCGAGCCAAGCAGTGAGCCAGAACGTGAGTCAAACCGTGACATCACATCTGATGGCGACTTTTGCGCGTGTCGACCTCGCCTTCGAGCGGGGCGAAGGCGTATGGCTCATCGCCACAAACGGCGAACGCTATCTCGATTTTACCTCGGGCGTCGCCGTGAACGCGCTCGGCCATGCGCATCCGCATCTGATCGCTGTGCTCGCCGAACAGTCCCAGAAGCTGTGGCACGTATCGAACCTTTATGAAATTCCCGAAGCGGAACGCGCCGCGCAACGGCTATGCGCGGCGAGCTTTGCCGACGTCGTATTCTTCTGCAATTCCGGCGCCGAAGCGGCCGAAGGCGCGATCAAGACGGCGCGGAAATATCAGTCGGTCAGCGGCCATTCCGAACGCTATCGGATCATCACCTTCGAGGGCGCCTTCCACGGGCGCACGCTGGCGACGCTCGCCGCCGGCGGACAGAAAAAATATCTCGACGGTTTCGGGCCGCCGGTGGAAGGCTTCGATCAAGTCGACTTCAATGATCTTGCCGCGGTCAAAAAAGCGATCGGCACAGAAACCGCGGCGATCATGATCGAGCCACTGATGGGCGAGGGCGGCGTGCGCATGGTCGAACCGTCTTTTCTGCGCGCGCTGCGCGAGCTCTGCGATCAGAACCTGCTCCTCCTTATCTTCGACGAAGTTCAAAGCGGGATGGGCCGGACCGGCGAACTCTTCGCCTATCAGCGTACGGGCGTCGTCCCCGACATCATGGCGCTCGCCAAGGCGCTCGGCGGCGGCTTTCCGGTCGGCGCGGTGCTCGCCACCAGCGACGCGGCCAAGGGCATGACGCCCGGCACGCACGGCTCGACCTTCGGCGGCAACCCGCTGGCGATGAGCGCAGCCAATGCGACGCTCGACGTCATGCTAGCGCCGGGTTTTCTCGATCACGTAAAACGGATCGGTATTTTGTTCAAACAGCGCTTGGCCGAGATCAAGGACCGTTACCCTGAGCTCATCGCCGAAGTGCGGGGCGAGGGCCTCCTGGTCGGATTGCGGGCGATCGTTCCTGCCGGCGATCTCGTCAATGCGATCAGAGCGGAAAAAATGCTCACCGTGGCCGCCGGCGACAATGTCGTGCGCTTGCTGCCGCCGCTCATCGTCAGCGAGCAGGAAATGGCCGAGGGCATCGCCCGGCTCGATCGCGCCTGCGCGCAGCTTAGCCGGAGCGCCAAAGGTCCGACCGCCGGTCCGGCCGCCGCCTCGCGGCGCAAGCCGGAGACGGCGGAATGAAAATCGTCCGCCATTTCCTCGATCTGATCGAGGTTCCGGCCACCGATCTGCGCGGCATGATTGAGGCTGCGCGCGCGATAAAATCGCGCCGCGACCCCAACGAGCGCCCGCTTGCCGGCAAGACGCTGGAGATGATCTTCGAACGGCCGTCAACGCGCACCCGCGTGTCCTTCGAAGTCGCTATGCGGCAATTGGGCGGCGACGCGATTCTTCTCACCGCGGAAGAAATGCAGCTCGGGCGCGGCGAGACGCTCGCCGATACCGCCCGCGTCCTGTCCCGCTATGTCGATGCCATCATGATCCGGATGCTCGATCCGCAAGCCGTCAGCGAATTGGCGCACTATGCCGCGATACCCGTGATCAATGGGCTGACGCGCCGATCGCATCCCTGTCAGGTGCTGGCCGATGTCATGACTTTCGAGGAGTGCTGCGGCCCGATCCGCGGCCGTACCGTGGCCTGGACCGGCGATGCTACCAACGTGCTGACGTCATGGATGCACGCGGCACAGCGCTTCGACTTTCATTTGCGGGTGGCGACGCCGGCGGAATTGGCGCCGAAGAAGCCGCTACTCGATTGGATCAAAGGCTCCGGCGCCGCGATCACACTCGGCACCGACCCTGACGAGGCGGTGAAGGGCGCCGACTGCATCGTTACCGACACCTGGGTGTCCATGGGCGACCGCAACGGCAGTCGCCGCCACAATCTGCTCAAGCGCTATCAGGTCAACGGCCGGCTGATGGGGCGCGCCAAGCCCGACGCCATTTTCATGCACTGCCTGCCTGCGCATCGCGGCGAGGAAGTCACCGACGAGGTGATGGATGGTCCGCATTCGGTGGTTTTCGACGAAGCCGAAAACCGGTTGCATGCGCAAAAAGGCATACTGACCTGGTGCCTGCAAGCCGATGCGCGGTGACGCCGGGCCGCGGCCCTCACAATCGCGTCCGCAGGACCTATATTGCGGCAATGAACAGTCCCGATTTGAGCATCCCGGTTCGTCAGCCTACAGCTACCAGTCTCGACGACACGATCCTTCCGTTTGCCGTCAAGGCGCTTGATCTGCGCGGCCGGATTGTGCGGCTTGGCGCGGTCGTCGATACGATTCTAACCGGGCACGATTATCCGATCCCGGTCGCCAAACTTCTCGGCGAGGCGATCGTGCTGACTGTGATGCTGGGCTCGGCGCTTAAGATCGACGGGCGATTCATCCTGCAAACCCAAAGCGACGGACCGGTTCGGATGCTGGTGGTCGATTTCACCGCGCCCAACAATGTGCGGGCCTGCGCCCGTTTCGATGCCGCGCGCGTCGCGGCCGCGATTGCCAAGGGCGAAGCAGCACCCGGGCAATTGCTCGGCTGCGGGCACCTCGCCATGACCATCGATCAAGGGCCGGATATGAGCCGGTATCAGGGCCTGGTGCCGCTCGAAGGCGGAGACCTCGAACAGGCGGCACATGAATATTTTTCGCGCTCCGAGCAGATTCCGACCCGTGTGCGCCTCGCGGTCGCTGAAGAATTCCGTGCCGGCGAGGGCGGTCCGCGCCGGCACTGGCGCGCCGGCGGCATTCTCCTGCAGTTTCTGCCCAATTCGCCCGAGCGCGCCCGCCGCGCCGATCTGGATCCCGGTGACGCGCCGGCAGGCACCGCGCCACATGTGCTGCCCGAAGACGAAGCTTGGGTGGAGGGGCGTTCGCTGGTCGCAACCGTCACCGACATCGAGCTCCTTGATCCGGAACTGTCGAGCGAGCGCCTGGCCTATCGGTTGTTTCACGAACGCGGCGTTCGCGTCTTCCGCGCGACACCGGTTGCCGCGCTGTGCTCGTGTTCGCGTCACGGCGTGGAAAACATGCTGCTAAGTTTCTCGCCGCAAGATCGCGCCGATATGGTGGAGGACGGCCGCATCACGGTGACGTGCGAGTTTTGCA
The DNA here is from genome assembly GCA_036497645.1 of Xanthobacteraceae bacterium. Lineage (GTDB taxonomy): Bacteria > Pseudomonadota > Alphaproteobacteria > Rhizobiales > Xanthobacteraceae > BOG-931. Next base: position 9,345 of record DASXJB010000213.1, on the reverse strand, counting down.
GCTCGACCTACGTCTTCGCACCGAGCGAAGTCGCCGCCACATGCACGCCGGCGTCACAATAATGGGGTGCGCCAGCGTAGCGTCGCGTTGGGCTTGTGCCTTCAAGTGAATGATTTTGTTATCTTATTATGCCCAAGGTTATGCTCAGACTGGCCGGTACCGCTTGGCGGTCCGGCCCAACCGACACGCTCCACGGCGCCCCTAAATAGGGAACCAAACCGTCGCCCTGCCATTAACGTGGCGGGGCGCAGCCGAAGCTGACCGCGGGGGGCGGAGCGGAGGCTGACGATGACCAAATTCTTGATCGGCGTCGCGACGGCAGCCTTGTGGTTTGCGCTATCGCACGCCGCCAATGCCGAACCGATATGCCGTCAAGTCTGCGACAACGGCACCTGCGTATCGAGCTGCGTCCAGCGTTCAGACTCAGATGTGATCGTTCGCGAGCGCGAGCACCGGCGGCATCACGACCGCGGCATTGATGTAGACACGCCGGAAGGCGATGTCGTGATCCACCGCTAAGATCGCGATCGAATAGAATGTTTTGTTGGAAAATGGATGCGGACCGCCAATAGCGGTCCGCAGGTGTTTAGGGCGCGCCGTTCGTCGATCGCGTTTCCTCGCGGGGGTTCAATTGATGGTGCGCTTGCCGTTGCCGCTGTCGAGCGAAAACGCGGGAATCTCGATTTCGAAATGTTCGCCGCCGGCAGTCACCATGCCGTAGGTGCCGACCATGAAACCCGAGGCCGTCTGCAGCGGAACGCCGCTGGTATATTCGAACGATTCTCCGGCTTTGAGCACCGGCTCCTCGCCGACAACGCCGGCACCGCGTACCTCTTGGCGCCGTCCATGGGCATCGGTAATGCGCCAATGACGCGTTTTGAGTTGCACCGTCTCGGCGCCTTTATTGGTGATGGAGATCGTATAGGCCCAGAAGAAATAGTTGTTCTCCGGCGACGAGCGATCGGCGACGAAACGGGGCGTCACCACGACTTCAATATTGCGGGTCACGGCGCGATACATGTTAGCGATATGGCAGTGTTGCAGCCTACCACGCGCGAAGCCCAGCGCCGTTCACGCGAGTTCCATTTTGCGGGCCAATACCGGCGCAAAAGGGAGCGGCACGGTTGCGTGATTGCATAGCCGTCACAAGATGCTTTCTCAAGCGATACTTGCCGACTAGATTGGAAAATCGGCGCCCATGCAGGCCAAGCCCGGGCACACCGCTCAATGGCGCCAGGCAAGGCGGGCGCGAGGCAAAGCGCCGCGGCGCAACGATCGTGATGGCGGCTGTGAAGCACCTCATATTGCCGAGATTGGCGCTGACATCCGCAACGGCTGCCGCTTCGCCGCTGCCGCTGGGCGGACGCGACCTGCGGCTCGATCTGTTCCGGGGCGTCGCGCTGTGGCTGATTTTTCTCGATCACATCCCGCAGAATGTCGTGAACTGGTTCACCATCCGCAACTACGGCTTCAGCGACGCCACCGAAATATTCATTTTCATTTCCGGCTACACGGCGGCCTTCGTTTACGGCCGCGCCATGCGCGAGCGCGGCATCATCGTCGCCAGCGCGCGGGTGCTGCGCCGTGCCTGGCAAATCTACGTGGCCCACATCTTTCTGTTCACGATTTTCATGGCCGAAATCGCCTATGTCGCGGCGACGTTCGAAAACCCGCTCTACGCCGAGGAAATGAACATTCTGGACTTCCTCAAGCAGCCGGATGTCACAATTTTCCAGGCGCTCATTCTGAAGTTCAAGCCGGTCAACATGGATGTGCTGCCGCTGTACATCATGTTGCTGTTGTTCTTCCCGCCGATGCTTTGGCTGTTGATTCGACAACCGGCCTTGGCGCTGGCAGGATCGGCGCTGCTCTACGTGCTGGCCTGGAACCTCGATTGGAATCTACCCGCTTATCCAAACGGGCAGTGGTTCTTCAATCCATTTGCTTGGCAATTGCTGTTTGTATTCGGCGCGTGGTGCGCGCTCGGCGGCGCCCAACGGCTGTCCGCGGCGCTGCACTCGCGCGTCGTGCTGTCAATCGCGATTGCTTATCTCGTCTTCGCTTTCGCGGTTACGCTAACCTGGTATGTCGAGCCGCTCGGGCGTTTCGTGCCGAATTGGCTGAGCGAGTGGATGTATCCAATCGACAAGACCAATCTCGATGTGCTGCGCTTTGCCCATTTCCTCGCGCTCGCGGCCGTCACCGTGCGTTTCGTCCCGCGCGATTGGCCGTGGCTCAAGTCGCCGTACCTGCGGCCGGCGATCCTTTGCGGCCAACATTCGCTGGAAATCTTCTGTCTCGGCGTGTTTTTGGCTTTTGCCGGCCAATTCATCATCAGCGAGTGGTCAGGCGGGCCTTTGATTCAGACGTTTATTAGCCTTGTCGGCATCTTGATCATGGTCGCCACAGCTAGTCTGATATCATGGTACAAACAGATAGAAGGGCGAAGCCCCACCGGGCGGAGCAAACCGCCGGATGCAGACCTCGCGGGAGGCGAGGCATGAAACTGCTCACCGCGCTTGTCGCAGCGATTGCACTCAACTGTTTGCCGGCCTGGGGGGCGGTGGCGGAGCCGCAGCCCGAGGCTTGCGACGTGCCGGCGTCGTTTCTGGAAAGCGAAATCGATCTCTCCCGCGTTACCGAGCAACTCAAAGACAAGCATCGGTTGGACATCACCGTGCTGGGCACCGGCTCCTCCTCGCTCGCCGGGCCCGACGGAGCGCACTTTGCCTATCCGGCGCGGCTTGAGGATGCGCTCAAGCAGCAATTGCCCGGCAACGAGATCAAAGTCACGGCCCACATTCAGCCGAAGCAGACCACCGCCAACATGCTCGGCAGCTTGGACAAAATTCTGGCCGAGGACCACCCGAGCCTAGTGGTGTGGCAGGCCGGCACAGCCGACGCCATCAATGGCGTCGAGACCGAAGACTTCCGCTCAAGCCTCGAGGACGGCATCGATAAAATTCAGGCTGCTGGCGCCGATGTCATTCTCATGAACATGCAATATAGCCCCCGCACCGCTTCGATGCTGGACGTGTCCGCCTATGCCGATGTGATGCGTCGTGTTGCCCAGCAGCGGAACGCCGTGTTGTTTGATCGGTTAGCGATCATGCAATATTGGAACGATATCGGCACTTTCGACCTCTATGCCGCGACAAAAAAGTATGATATGGCCCGACGAGTTCATGAGTGCATTGGCCGGGCCCTGGCGTCGCAAATTATCAATGCCGCACATCTTGACGCCGTAAGAATGCAAACGACGCGTTAATGTCTGTCAACAAACAAACAAAACTCGCCTGCCAGGCGCGGGCCGCCGGCGTCGCCGCCATTTTGGCGCTGCAGTTTTTTGCACTGCACAGTGACAGTGCGAAAGCGCAAATGAGCGCGCAAGGCTTGAGTGCGCAAGGCTCCGCGACGCAGACATCGGCCGTGGCCGGCTCGAACGCAAAATCGGTTGTCGGGACCGCGCCTGCCGCGCCGGCGACATGCGCGGCGCCCACTGACTTGGCGCGTTTCGAGCGGCCGCTTATTCACACGATGCGGCGCCTGGCCAATGGTCAGCCGCTGACCATAGTCGCGATCGGCTCGTCCTCGACCGCCGGCGCCGGCGCCAGTTCGCCTGACGCAACCTATCCGAGCCGGCTTGCCGTCGAACTGCGCGCGCGGTTTCCCGGCCGTGAGATCACCGTGCTCAATCGCGGCGTCAATGGCGAAGAGACCAATAATATGATGGCGCGGTTCGGGGGCGACGTGCTGGCCGCGCATCCCCAGCTCGTGCTGTGGCAGATCGGCACCAATTCGGTACTGCGCGATCATCCGCTCAACCCGCATGCCGTGCAGCTGCACGATGGCATCGAGCAACTCAAGGGAGCTGGCGCCGATGTCGTTCTGATCGATCCGCAATTTGCTCCCGCAGTGCTCGCCAAATCGGAAACGCCAGGCATGGTCGATCAAATTGCGCTCGCCGCAAAGCAGGAGGACGTCGGGCTGTTCCAGCGCTTCGCGGTAATGCGCAATTGGCACGACGTGCAGCACCTCTCCTTCGACACGTTCGTGTCTCCGGACCATCTGCACATGAACGACTGGAGTTACGCCTGCCTGGCGAAGCTGCTCGGCGGCGCTATCGCCGAAGCGGCGACGCGGCCGATTGCCGCCGCGTCCGTTCGCCCGGCCACGATTTCGGCACATTAACGACGCCGCATTAACGACACCCGCGTTAAGTGCTTTTCTAGTCCCTGCTCATACCGCTTCCAGCGCGCCAAGCACGTCCTCGACGATATCGTCGGGATCCTCAAGGCCAACCGAGACCCGTACCAAGCCGTCGCTGATGCCGAGCTCGGCGCGCTGCGCTGGCGTAAGCCGTTGGTGCGTTGTCGTCGCCGGATGGGTGATCAGGCTCTTGGCGTCGCCGAGATTGTTGCTGATGCGAACGAGTTTGAGCGCGTCCTGAAAGCGGAAGGCGCCACGTTTGCCGCCCTTAACCTCAAAGGCAACGAGCGTCGAGCCGCCGCGCATCTGCTTTTGCGCGATCGCGGCCTGCGGATGGTCGGGCCGGCCCGGATAAATCAGTCGCGAAACTTTTGGATGCCCCGCGATTGCGACAGCGAGCGTCGCCGCACTGTCGGTCTGACGCCGCACGCGCACCGCGAGTGTCTCCAGCCCTTTGAGCAGCACCCAGGCATTGAACGGCGACATCGACGGCCCGGTTTGACGAAGCAGCACATGGATTTTTTCCATGATGAACTTTTGCGAGCCGAGAATAATCCCGCCGAGGCAGCGGCCCTGGCCGTCGATATGCTTGGTGGCGGAATACACGACGCAGTCCGCGCCGAGCGCGAGCGGCCTCTGAAATAACGGCGTCGCGAACACGTTGTCGACAACGAGCGTCGCGCCGGCGTCATGCGCGATCTTGGCGACCGCCCCAATGTCGATCACTTCGAGCGCCGGATTGGTCGGCGTTTCCAGAAAGAAAGTCTTGGTGTTCGGCCGCACCGCCTCGCGCCAGGCGTCCAGATTGCAGCCGTCGACCAGCGTCGAGGCGACGCCGAAGCGGGGCAGGAAATCCTCCACGACATAGCGGCAGGATCCGAACATCGCTTTGGAGGCCACGACATGATCGCCTGCCTTGACCTGGCCGAGCAGCGACAATGTGACCGCGGCCATGCCCGACGCGGTGGCGCGCGCCGCCTCGGCGCCTTCGAATGCCGCCATGCGCCGCTCGAACATGTCGACCGTCGGATTGGCGAAACGCGAATATTGATAACCCGGATCCTCGCCCTTAAATCGCGCCTCCGCCTGGGCGGCGCTGTCGTAGACATAGCCTTGGGTGAGATAGAGCGCTTCCGAAGTCTCGCCAAACGGCGAACGCAGAGTGCCCGATTGCACCAAGCGCGTTTCGGGGCGATAGCTCTTTTTTGCCGACGCGGACATGTGGCCCTCCTTAGCCAACACGCGTTTTGGCCGCTAAAAACGCGGCCAAAACAAAACCCGGCCGGGGAAATCCTCGGGCCGGGCTCACGCGTCCCCGGCCTTTTAGCGACTTGTTTTACGTGGCTGCAAGCCGGCCGGCTCAAATGACCACGGGATAACGCGCTGTATACGCTGTGGCCGGCTTTGCGTCAAACCGGGCATCGGATTAGATCGCAGCGTTACACCGATGAAGATCGCAGCCGGTCCGCAAATGGCTTTGAGCTTCGCAGCTTCCGAACGAGGAATTTTGCCCGACCGCATGATCGCGGCGTTGACGGAACAGGGCGGGATTCGCGCCGCCCGGCCGTTCGATGCGGACCAGATTCAGCCGGCCAGTCTCGATCTGCGCCTTGGCGCAATTGCCTATCGCGTGCGCGCCAGTTTTCTGCCGGGTCCCGGAACCACGGTGGTGCAGCGCATCGCCGAACTGAAGCTGCACGAATTTTCGCTCGCCGCCGGCGCCGTTCTGGAAACCGGCTGCGTCTATATCGTGCCGTTGATTGAAAGCCTGGCGCTGCCCGCCGATATCGCGGCGGCAACCAATCCAAAAAGCTCGACCGGCCGGCTCGACGTATTCACGCGCGTGATTGCCGATGAGACCCGTGGCTTCGATCGCATTGCCGGCGGTTACCACGGTCCGCTTTACGCCGAGATTAGCCCGAAGACGTTTCCGGTATTGGTGCGTGAGGGCTCGCGATTGTCGCAACTGCGCTTGCGCCGCGGCGACGCTGCGCTCTCGGGCGAGGCGCTGCGCGCCTTGCACGCGCGCGGGCGGCTGGTCGATCGCGCCGAAGCGGTGATGGGCGACGGTGTCGCGGTCAGCATCGATCTCGCCGGGTCCGCCTCAAACGATCGCGCGCACATCAACGGCATCGTCGGCTATCGCGCCAAGCGGCATACCGGCGTCATCGAAGTCGAGCGCCGCGGCGCTTACGAGGTCCCCGATTTCTGGGAGCCGATCGTGGCGCGCACCGATCGCAGCCTTATTCTCGATCCCGACGAGTTTTACATCTTGGCGTCGACCGAAGCCGTGCAGGTGCCGCCGGACTTCGCGGCCGAGATGGTCCCATTCGATCCGCTGGTCGGCGAATTCCGCGTGCATTATGCCGGGTTTTTCGATCCCGGCTTCGGTTATGCGGGGGCCGGCGGCTTGGGTTCACGCGCGGTGCTGGAGGTGCGCTCGCGCGAAGTGCCGTTTATCCTGGAACACGGGCAGATCGTTGGCCGGCTGGTCTACGAGAAAATGTTGGCGCGTCCCGACCAGCTTTACGGCAGCGGCATCGGCTCCAATTACCAGGCCCAGGGGCTCAAACTGTCGAAACATTTTCGCTAATGCGGGGTACTTAGAACACCATTCTGCTTGTGCCGCGCGGCCGTTGACGAGCCGCCCGGAGGCGGAAATTCTTGTGGTATTTCTTGGAGAAACCGGTTCCCCTGTTCGGAGTAACGCGGGGGTGAGGGCCGATAACGCAGGAGCGGCGCATCAAGCAGGCGATCTTCTTTGGTCTCGCTGCGCTGATTGCTGTTGCGATCGGGCGGCCAACGGGAGGCTTCGCGCAAGCCGGCTATGACCGACCGGGCGGAGATTATACCAGCGCGCCGGTAGCGAACGGCGATCCGACGGTCTGCGCCGCCCGCTGCGAGCGCGACAAAGGCTGCCGCGCCTGGAGTTTCTCATATCCATCGACGTCCGGCGCCCCGGCGATGTGCTGGCTCAAGCGCGAAGTGGTGCCGGCCAGGCAATCGAGCTGCTGCGTATCGGGCGTGCGCGGCGCCGGCGTGATCGAGCCGCAAGCCGGCGCGGTCGAATATTCGATCGATCGCTTTGGCGGCGATTATCGTTGGTTTGAAACGCCGCCCGACGCCAAAGGCAAAGCTTGCGCCGAGGCCTGTCAAGGCGAGCAGCGCTGCCGGGCCTGGACCTATCGGCGGCCCGGCTACGGCGCAGCTTCGGCGCGGTGCTTTCTAAAAGACGTGATCAAACCGCCACGACGTCGGCCGTGCTGCATTTCCGGGGTGGTGCGGTAACCGTTACCCGGTGCCGCCCACGGTGATGCGGTCGATGCGCAGCGTCGGCTGGCCGACGCCGACCGGCACGCCTTGACCGTTCTTGCCGCAGGTGCCGATGCCGTTGTCCAGGGCGAGGTCGTTGCCGATCATCGAGATGCGGTGCAGGTCAGTCGGCCCATTGCCGACCAGCATGGCGCCTTTGATCGGCGCGCCAATCTTGCCGTTCTCGATGCGATAGGCCTCGGTGCATTGAAACACGTATTTGCCCGAGGTGATGTCGACTTGGCCGCCGCCGAAATAGGTGGCGTAAACGCCGCTCTTGACCGAGGCGACGATTTCGCCGGGCTCGTGGCTTCCCGCGAGCATGTAAGTGTTGGTCATGCGCGGCATCGGCACGTGGGCAAAGCTCTCGCGCCGGCCGTTGCCGGTCGGCTTCATGCCCATCAGCCGCGCATTCTGCCGGTCCTGCATATAGCCGACGAGAATGCCGTCCTCGATCAGCACAGTACGATTGCTGGGGGTGCCCTCGTCATCAATCGAGAGCGAGCCGCGGCGCGATGAAATGGTCCCGTCGTCGACCACGGTGACACCCTTGGCGGCAACGCGTTGCCCCATCAGTCCGGCAAAGGCCGAGGTCTTTTTCCGGTTGAAATCCCCTTCCAGGCCATGGCCGATCGCCTCGTGCAGCATCACGCCGGGCCAGCCCGGGCCGAGCACAACGTCCATTTCGCCGGCAGGCGCCGGCACTGCTTCGAGGTTGATCAACGCCTGGCGCACGGCATTGTCCACTGCACCTTGCCATGCAGCTTCCGCGATAAAGCGCTCATAGCCCTCGCGGCCGCCATAACCGTCACTGCCGGTTTCTTGGCGATTGCCATCGCCGACCACGACGGAAACGCTGACACGAACCATCGGCCTGATGTCGCGATAGGCTTCGCCGTCGGCGCGCAGGATTTCGACCGCCTGCCACGAAGCAGCGACGCTCGCCGTCACCTGGCGCACGCGCGGGTCCTTGGCGCGCGCATAGGCGTCGATGGTCTGCAACAGCTGCGCCTTGGCTTCGAAAGAGGGGCTCTGTAACGGACTGTCTTCGCCGTAAAGCTTGACATTGCTGCGCGGCGGCGGCGCCGCGTAATGGCCGGAATAACCGCCCTTGACCGCACGCACCGCGTCGGCGGCGCGCTCAATCGCGCCTTCGGAAACGTCGGACGCATGGGCATAGCCGACCGCTTCGTCCTTCACCGCACGCAAGCCGAAGCCCAGCGAGGTGTCATAGGTCGCCTGTTTGAGCCGGCCATTATCGAAGGCCAACGCTTCAGCCTGACGGTATTCGTGGAACAATTCGCCGTCGTCAGCGCCGTCGAGCCCGCGCGAAATGATTTTTGCGAGCCGCTGCCGGTCAAGCCCGGCCCGATCGACGAGCGAAATCGGAGTGTCGGTCATTACAGTACCCTGCGAGTGCGTTTGATCCCTAGTCGCTCTTAGATATGCGCTTTGGTGCGGGCCGGCGAGGGGCGCTTAGTCGCGCTTGGCGATGCCGGCATTTTCGATCACCGCCGACCACTTGCTGATGTCGGCTTTCATCCATGCGGTCATTTCGTCCGGTGTGCTCCAGCGCATGGCCATGCCCATTTCCGCCGACCGCGTTTGAATGTCGGCCGACGGCATCACGTCTTTCATGGCTTGATTGAGGGTCGAGATGATCCGCGCCGGCGTCGCCGCCGGAGCGGATACCACGTTCCAGCTTGTCACCTCGTAATCCTTCAGCCCGCTTTCGATCACGGTCGGCACCTGCGGCAGATAGGCGGTTCGGTTTGGCCCGGCCGAAGCGAGCGCCACGAGCTTATTGTCGGCGAGTAAGCCGTG
>DASXJB010000212.1:0-1737 GCA_036497645.1 Xanthobacteraceae bacterium | reverse complement strand
ATCATCGCCGACCTTCCATGGAACAAACTGAGCAAAGACAACCTCGATCTCGATCAAGCACAGCAAATTCTCGATCGCGATCATTACGACCTCGAAAAAGTTAAAAAGCGACTGATTGAGTATCTCGCCGTTCGCAAACTCAATCCGCAAGGGCACGGCGCGATCCTCTGCTTCCTTGGACCTCCGGGCGTGGGCAAGACCAGCCTCGGCCAATCAATCGCCGACGCGTTGGGCCGCAAGTTTGTTCGGATCAGCCTCGGCGGAATGCGCGACGAAGCGGAAATTCGCGGTCATCGCCGCACGTATATCGGGTCGATGCCTGGCCGAATCATTCAGGAATTGCGGCGCGCCGGTACGCGCAATCCGGTGTTCATGCTTGATGAGATCGACAAGATCGGCGCGGATTTTCGCGGCGACCCGGCGAGCGCGTTGCTCGAAGTGCTCGACCCGCGGCAAAACAATTCGTTTGTCGACCGCTATCTCGACGTTCCGTTTGATCTTTCGCAGGTAATTTTTATCGGCACCGCCAATTACATCGAGGGCATACCCGAACCGTTGCGCGACCGAATCGAAGTGATTTCAATTCCCGGTTACACCGAGCGCGAGAAAGTCGAAATCGCCAGACGATACCTCTTGAAGCGGCAATTGGAGGAAAACGGGCTCAAGCCCGAGCAATGCGAATTTCAGGAGGACGCGCTACGCCGCATCATTAACGATTACACACGTGAAGCCGGTGTGCGCGAACTGGAGCGACAGATTGGAGCGATTTGTCGTGGCGTCGCAGCGCAGGTTGCGCGCGGCAAAATCGATCACGCCACGGTGACACCGGAGATCGTTGCGGAAATGCTCGGTCCCGCCAAATATGTTCGCGAAACCAAGCTGACAACAGGTAAACCGGGCGTCGTGACCGGGCTCGCGTACACGCCGGCGGGCGGCGAAGTGTTGCACATCGAAGCAACCCGTTACCCCGGGAAAGGAAACATCACACTTACCGGCCAGATCGGCGACGTCATGAAAGAATCGGTGCAAGCCGCGCTGAGTCTTCTTCGCAGCCGCGATGGCCAATTGGGCGTGAATTCGGAAGATTTTCGCAAGATGGACATTCACGTACACGTGCCCGCCGGCGCGGTGCCGAAGGACGGCCCTTCGGCCGGCATCGCCATGTTTACCGCGCTCGCCTCGCTCTTCAGCAACAGACCGGTTCGTCCCGATGTCGCTATGACTGGAGAGATCACCTTGCGCGGACTGGTTCTGCCGATCGGCGGCTTGAAGGAAAAAAGTCTGGCAGCAATGCGCGCCGGTATTTCCACCGTAATCATTCCCAAGCTCAACGAAAAAGATCTGGTCGATGTTCCCGAGGAAGTGAAACAAAAGATCAAATTCGTCCCAGTCGAAAACGTCGATGAAGTGCTGGAAGTCGCGTTGGAGAAAAACGGCGCTTCGGCAGCGTCAGGATCCAAAGCCGCATGAAGAAGGTTGGCCCTGCTGTGCGGGACTGCCGGTGGTTGCCCTAGACGCTCAGCACTCAATCGAGAAATTCCTACATTAATATCCTTAGTCTGAGTGGTGAGCGCGTGCGCAGACCCCATACCCATAGCGCTATGGCGGTGCGTGGTGATAGGCCGCTGGGATTAGGGCGCTCGGTGGCATTTCGTTAGCGCGGGTGTGGCCTTATCCCGGCGGGCACTCTCTCGCAGCCCCGCAGGGAGAGGGACGCGGGTCTGCGAAGCTCAAACA
>DASXJB010000211.1:0-28318 GCA_036497645.1 Xanthobacteraceae bacterium | reverse complement strand
CCAAAGCTCTCTATATCTCGCCCGCTTTAACGGCCCTATTCGCCGTTAGATTGCGCCCTTCGTCTAGCGGTCCAGGACATCGCCCTTTCACGGCGGAAACACGGGTTCGATTCCCGTAGGGCGCGCCAGTCGCAGCGCATGCCGCGACCGGCGCATTAAATCGCCGCTTCGAAACGTGGTGGCCAGCTGAGGAGTTGGAGACGCTAACCGGTGTCGCTGCGATGGACCGCGCTACGCGGCGCGGCGCCGTTTTGCAAATATCGGACGCTCGAATCTGAGTTTTTGGACGGTTTCGACGCCGCCGCCGTCGTGCTGTTGGGCTCGTAACAATCCCTCCCAGCGATGTGCTAAGCGCAGCCAAAACTCTCGATCGTTTTTATCGTGCGCGTCGGCGGCGAGTTTTCTGCACTGCTTGACTTGATCCTGGAAGAAATCGGTCGTTTCGAGCATTGCGGTCACCACAACAAAAGCCCCGCTCACCGGGGCTTCGATGAACCAAAAACGCAGTGGGCGGGTATTTGTTCCGATAGAGACAAAGATCCCAAATCCACCACTGGATGTCCCAGTTCCATCGGACCCGGCGGACAGTGTTAACTTTCAATTAACCATATAAGCCTATGGCTCGGCGCATGGACGCCGACGCTCCGCATCCGCACTGCCCGTTTTGCGGCTTGCCGATGCAGTTCAAGCGTACAGGTTCCAAGGGCGCTGTGGATACCGTCTTCGCCAGCTTCGACTGCAAATGGTGCGGGGTCGTGCTCAACGTCTCGCCCCGAGCGGAGGTTTTGCAGCTCGCCTCGCCAGCCCTCGCGCCGGGCTAGATTCCAGCGGACCGCAAGCGCATTCTCGAGCGGCGGCAAACTCTTTAATACGGGTACGGATAGCGCCTCGCCGAATGCGGCCCCGGCGGCGGTATGTATTGGGTGTTCCGGTAACAGAAGCTTCCCAAGCCTCTAGCAGTCTCCATGCACTGCTCAAAGCTGACGAAACCGCAATTCGTCCCCCCACCCACGGCGCCCCCGTTGTAGAGCGCGCACCAGGGATAATTCTGCGCCTGGGCCGGACTGGCGAGGGCCGCCGCCGCGGCGAAAAAAGCAAGCGCCGAGATCGATAGTTTGATGGATGATTTCATGGCCGCTACTCTATTTTTGAGGCGGATTAGAATTCTACGCCTTTCGCCATCGCGCGGCAGCTTGATTTGATTTCGAAGTCCATTCTTGCAGATCCAAACTCGCCGCAGCCTGACGCAGCGCACAATTTTAAAATTTAAAAACTGCTGCATCGCAGCGCAAATTTCCGTGAAGTGCCCACCCTATCGACGCAAATCTGTCTTGCCGCTGCCACGGAATGCCTCTAGCCTGATTATGGGCAGAGGGTGGTTCGGGTTCAGGGAGGACCAATCATGGCTCTGCATGCCGAGACGACGGCACGGACGCGGGCATCGCGAACACGACTGGCCACATACAGCAAAAACAGTTGCCCACAGTGCGGCGAATGGCTCGTCGCTCCCGACTGGTCTGAATATTTCAACGAGCGAAGCGTGCGGCACACGTGGTCGTGCCAAAGCTGTCGTTACGAATTCGAAACCACGGTGTTCTTCGCGCCGCGCGAGGACTGCGCGGCTTAATCTCCACTGCGCGGCGGATAAGCGTGCCGCGCGCCTTTGAAATCGGTAATCTCCGTTCCGACGGCGCTCAGATAGGTGGGCCCGATGGGCGATTTGCCGTGCCCGCCAGGAATGTCGAGCACGTATTGCGGCTGGCACAGACCCGAATAGCGGCCGTGCAGCGCGCGCATCAAAGCCTGCCCTTGCGCGATTGAAGTGTGCAAATGCGCCGTGCCGGGCGCGAGATCGGCATGGTGCAGGTAATAGGGTTTGATGCGGCATTCGACCAGCGCGCGCATCAGGGCGCCGAGCGTTTCGACGTCATCGTTGACGCCGCACAGCAGTACGGATTGCGACAGCATCGGAATGCCGGCGTCGATCACGCGGGCGCAGGCGGCGCGTGCTTCCCCGGTAAGCTCGCGCGGGTGATTGGCGTGCAAGACCATGTAGGTTGCTTTGCCGGTCCGCAGCGCGCGCAATAGCGCGGGCGTAACCCGTTCCGGCGCCGCGACCGGAATGCGCGTGTGCAGGCGGATGACCTTAACGTGGTCGATCGCCGCAAGCCGCGTTATCACGTCCTTCAATCGGCGCGGCGGCAGCAATAGCGGATCGCCGCCGGTCAAGATGACTTCCCAAATCTGCGGCGTGCGGGCGATGTAATCGAGCGCCGCAGCGAGCGCGCTTCCCGTAAGCGCGCCGTGTCCCGGGCCGATCATTTCGCGGCGGAAGCAGAAGCGGCAGTACACCGCGCAAGCATTGAGGAGCTTGAGCAGTGCGCGATCCGGGTAACGATGCACCACGCCCGGGACCGGACTGTGCGCCTCGTCGCCGATCGGATCGGCGGTTTCTTCCAGACGGGTTTCCAGCTCGCGCTCATCGGGAACAAATTGCAGCGCGATTGGATCGTGCGGGTCCGCGGTGTCGATCAGATCGACCAGCGCCGGCGTGATCGCCACCGCATAGCGCGATGCAACATTCTGCAAGGCATCGACGCGCTCCGGTTTTATCAGCTGCGCCTCGACCAGCGCAGATGCACTGCGCAGAGTTTTGCTATTTGCCGGCATGGCCGACCTCATTCCTGATTGCCGCTCGGAAAGACCTCTGGCGGCTTATGCAATGCTCGCTTATTGCGACGGATCGTCGAGCGGTGTCCAGAGCACCTGATCGATCCGCGACGCGCCGGTTGCCAGCATGACCAGCCGGTCGAGGCCAAGCGCCACACCGCACGCTTGCGGCATATGGGCGAGCGCGGCAAGAAAGTCTTCGTCGATCGGGTAACGCTCGCCGTAGCGTCGCTGTTTCTCCGCCATTTCCTGCTCAAGCTGAAGGCGCTGCTCGGCCGGATCGGTCAGCTCGCCAAAGCCGTTGGCGAGTTCCACGCCGCAGACATAAATCTCGAAGCGTTCCGCCACACGAGGATCACGCGCGCGCCTGGCCAAAGCTGAAAGCACGCCGGGATATTCGTCGAGGATCGTGGCGCGGCCGATGCCGAGATTGGGCTCGATCCGCTCCACCAGGAGGCGGCTGAATATATCGGCCCAGCGGTCGTCCGCCACGACCCGGATGCCGACGTCTTCCGCCGCGCGGGCAAATCGGTCGCGATCCGCAGCGTCAGCCGCGAGTGTGGCGAGAATGTCGATCTTGGCAAAGCGGGCGAAAGCCTCCGCGACCGTCAGCCGCTCGGGTTCGGCGAAGGGATCGGCCGTGCGGCCGCGGAAGCTGAATTGTCCCGTCTGCGTGACCGCAGCCGCCTCACGCACAATTGCGATGCAATCGTTGATCAGCACATCGTGCGGCTCGCCGGTGCGGTACCATTCCAGCAGCGTGAATTCGGGATGATGCAGCGCGCCGCGCTCGCGGTTGCGAAACGATCTGGCAAACTCGACAATGCGCCGCTCGCCGGCCGCCAATAATTTCTTGCAGGCAAATTCGGGCGAGGTACGCAGATAAAGCGGCGCCGGGCTGCCGCCGGGCGTCACGAGCGACGTGGCGAAGGCATGCAGATGGGTTTCGTTGCCGGGCGAGATCCGCAAGCTTGCGGTCTCGACTTCGACAAAGTCGTGCGCGGCGAACCAGGCGCGCAAGCTGGCCACAATGCGGCCGCGCGCCAACAGGATCGGCCGGCGATCAGCGTGAATCTCGCGGGCCCAGAACGGCAAAGAAGACGGCGGAACGTGCGACATGGCCCTGTCCAGCATGTTCCTTGTCTGCCCGCAATTGAGAAATAGCTGGCAAGAAAGCTCAAGATCAGTATGGTGCGCCCGAAATCCGAAAGCCAATCCATAAGCCATTGATGTTGAGGAGCCGTGAAAGTCATCGCCAGTTCATTGCGCAAGGGAAATATCGTCGAAATTGACGGTAAACTCGGGGTCGTTATGGCCGCCGAGAACATCCATCCCGGCAAGGGCACGCCGGTCACCCAGCTCGACGTTCGCCGCATCAGCGACGGGGTCAAAGTTTCGCTGCGTTACAAGACCACCGACCAGGTCGAGCGCGCCTTCGTCGAAGACCGCAAGCACCAATACATGTATCAGGACGGCGACGGCTTCCATTTCATGAATATGGAAAGCTACGACCAGGTTGCCGTGCCCGCCGATATCGTCGGCGACCAGGCCGCCTATTTGCAGCCGGAGATGGAAGTGACCATCAGCCTGCATGAGGGCGCGCCGCTTGCTATCGAACTGCCGCCCAAGGCGGTGCTGGAAGTGGTGGAAACCGAACCTACGGTGAAGGGACAGACCGCCGCTTCGTCCTACAAGCCCGCTTTGCTCTCGAATGGAGTGCGCACGATGGTCCCGCCTTTTGTCACTACCGGGACCAAGATTGTGGTGATGACTGCGGACGGCAGTTATGTCGAACGGGCAAAAGATTGAGCTTTTCTTCGCAGCTCGGCAGCTTTTCTGAATTTAAGCTGAATATTTATTCATCCTGACCGCCTCGCGCTTCAAAAAGACTCGAGCACGGCTTGGCATTACGAGCATTGCTCGCGATATTATCGACTCTCAACGTTGGGATTTGACGCTTGCGCGGGTCGAGCAAAATTTACGAATGGCTATGCGCCGCGATGCTCGCGGGCCCGATCCTACTCGCGCCGCTCGATGCCGTGCTTGCCGGCTGCAAGCCGGATCATTTTCGCCCGCTCTTCTTCATCAAAAGCATGGGAGCTTGCGCGTTCGACAGCGAGACATTGAGCTTCGCCGGCACGCCCGTCGAGCAAGCGATGTGCCTGATGCGCGGCATGGATTCATCGCGCAATCTCGAACCGCGTTTGCAAGGCCTGCCGCACGTCTTGGCCCAACGCATTGGACAAACGACCGGACTGCCGTCGCGCGCTACGCTGAGCGATTACCTCTCCACGCTGGGGCTCGAGGGCGAGTTCGGTGATTTTCTCTGGCTGCCGGTGTCGCGCGCCCACGACAATGAACTCGGGGCGCCGATAGCGCGCTATTTCGTAATCCACGACACCAGTGGACCGAATTTCGGCCGCCGCTCCTTCCCCGATGACATCGATGGCGGCGGCAAGGTCAACGACTTGCGAAACTTCGAGTGCCATGACGGCTGGGGCAAAGCCCATGTTGTCATCAGCCGCACCGGCGAGCTGCTGTTGGCGCACGATTATTCGATCCCGTGGCGCGAGACCAAGTTTGAGCAGGCGGCGGAATTCGGCGGGGCGTTGAAGGGGCTATTCCTGCACAACGAAATGATTCAGCCGCGACGAAGCGCGCCAGGCCGCGGCCGACGTAACGACGCGCGCTCGCCTGATCCCGCCTTTACGCCCGCGCAATATGACCGGCTTGCGCTGCTCTACGTAATCGCCAGCGTCCGTGCGGAGCGATGGCTCATCCCGGCATTCCACGCCGCGATCGATGCGCAAATCGCCAATGGTCACGACGATCCGCTCAACTTTAACATCGAGAACTTCGCCAATAGCCTCGACGGCTTGATCACAAAACTGGGCATGCCTGACCAGGTCCAGGCGGCGCATCACTAGCGGCCCTTGCCGACGCTACAAAATTCGTGCCACGGCCGCATCTCAGTGCTGGCAAGATAAGATCGTGATGGCGACGACATCGCTGCCCAGCCTTACACGACGAAACTTGCTGTCATTTGCCGGCGGCGCCGCTGCGCTGTCGAGGCTATCCGCCGCGCGCGCAGAGATTGGCTTCGAGCAGTGGATCGCCGCCTTTCGCAGCAAGGCTGCCGCTCGCGGCATCAGCGAGGAGACTTACACGCGAGTGATGCGCGGCGTGCAGCCCGACATGACGGGGCCAAACGCAATCCGCAATCAGCCGGAGTTCAATCAACAGCTCTGGCAATATCTCAACCGCGCTGCCTCGGATTGGAGGATCGAGGCGGGCAAAGCCAAAGCGAAAGAATACGCATCGCTGCTGGCGCGCATTGAGCGTGATTTTGGCGTCGAGGCCTCCTTCATGCTCGGGGTCTGGGGCATCGAATCCGCATTCGGCGATCCCGTCGTCGAGAAGAACCACATGCGGCCGGTCATTCCGTCGCTGGCAACGCTCGCCTGGGCCGAGCCGCGCCGCCGCAGCTATTGGGAAAGCGAATTGATCAATGCCTTGACCATCATTCAGCGCGGTTGGATCACGCCGGAAGAAATGGTCGGCTCGTGGGCCGGCGCCATGGGGCATACGCAATGGATGCCGGAGGTCTGGTTGCATATGGGCATTGACTATAACGGCGACGGCAAAATCTCGCCTTACGGTCCGCCGGACGACGCGCTCGCCACGACCGCCCGCTATTTCGTGGAACGCGGCAATTATCGCCGCGGCGAGCACTGGGGTTACGAAGTACGCATGAAGCGGCCGATCAGCGGCAGTGCCTCGCGCAGTTACGCCAATTGGCAAGCGCTCGGCGTCGCGCGCGCCGACGGCGAGCCCTTCCCGCAGCCAAACGCCACCGCGCGCGCTTGGCTGCCGATCGCGGGCGGCCCTGCTTTCCTGCTCGGCCCCAATTTTTTCGCCGCGCGCAGCTACAATCCGGCAACGAGTTATGCGCTCGGCCTTTGCTATCTCGGCGATCGATGTGTCGGCCGCCCGCCTTTCGTCCAGCAATTTCCCGACAGCGAGCCGCCGCCCAGCTTCGCCGAGGTCCAGGAACTTCAGCGCCGCCTTACGGCGCTCGGCTTCGACACCGGCGGCGCCGACGGCCGGATCGGCAATGCGACGAGCCTTGCCGTGCGCGATTACCAGCGCAAATTCGGCATCGAACCGGCCGATGGCTATGCCGGCGTGAAGCTTCTCGCCCGGTTGCGTCAAGGATCATGACCCGCGCTCGGTCGCGCGGAACCGGCTTGTGCATTCCTCAGCGATCCGGTTGGATGACGCCGCCAAAGCCCGGCAGCCGCGGTATATGAGACTGCCGCCAAGTAAGTCCCCAAAGGAATCCCACCATGACGCCGCCCCTTTCTGCGACCGCACGCGCCAAAGCCAATGACGCCGACCCCGCCGTGGCCGGGGTCGAACGTCCAACGCCGGCCGGCGTCAACGCGCCTGGTTTTGGCAGCGATGTGATCGCCGACGCGCTGCGCGCGCTTGATATTCCCTATATCGCTCTCACCCCGGGCGCGAGCTATCGCGGGCTGCACGACAGCATCGTCAACTATCTCGGCAATACCAAGCCGCAGATGCTGCTCTGCTTGCACGAGGAGGCCGCGGTTGCCATCGCGCACGGCTATGCCAAGGTCACCGGCAAGGCCATGGTCACCGCCGTGCATTCGAATGTCGGCCTGATGCATGCGACCATGGCGATGTTCAATGCCTGGTGCGACCGCATGCCGGTCATCGTGCTTGGCGCCACCGGGCCGGTCGACGCAGCCAAGCGCCGGCCCTGGATCGATTGGATCCATACCGCGCGCGATCAGGGCGCCTTGGTGCGCGAATACACCAAATGGGACGACCAGCCGTCGTCACCGGGCGCGGCGCGCGAAGCGATTTTGCGCGGAACCTGGATTGCGAACACAGCGCCGCGCGGGCCGGTCTACATCAATTTCGACGCCGAACTACAGGAAGGGAAGGTTCCCGAGCCGCTGCCGCCGATCGATGTGGCACGTTACATGCCGCAGGTCGCGACGGCGGCGCCCGCCGAATTGATTCGGCAAGCGGCGGATATTCTCAAGGGCGCAAAACAGGTTTTGTTGCTTGCCGGCCGCACCTCGCGCAGCACAGACGCTTGGGACGCGCGGGTGGCGCTTGCTGAAGCCCTCAATGCGCGCGTGGTCACCGATCTCAAGATCGGCGCGAGCTTTCCAACCGATCATCCCCTTTATGCTGGCTCGCCGCGCGCGATCACGCCAGACAGTGTTGACGGTTTAAAGAACGTCGACGTTGTGCTCAGTCTCGATTGGGTCGACCTCGCCGGTGCACTGCGCGCTTTCGGCCCGTCGCCGTCAGTGAAAGTGATCCAGATCTCGCTGGACCATCGCATTCACAACGGCTGGAGCATGGATTACCAGGGACTGCCGCCGGTCGATCTGTTGTTGTCCGCTGATCCCGATCTCGTCGTTCCCGAACTCGTCAAAGCGATCGGCAAGAGCGCAAAGCCGCACGCGGTGCCGCCGCCGCGCGGAACATCAAACAAGGAGCCGTCCGGCTTCACCAACGAGCATATCGCCCGCGCCTTGCGCACAGTGCTCGGCGATCGCGCGGCGACGTATACGCACCTGCCGCTATCATGGGACGACAGCTGGCTCACGTTCCGCCACCCGCTCGATTATGTCGGCTCGGACGGCGGCGGCGGGGTCGGCGGCGGCCCGGGCATTTCGGTCGGCGCCGCGCTGGCGCTGAAGGGTTCGGGACGGTTGCCGATCGCAATCTGCGGCGACGGCGATTTTCTGATGGGTGTCACCGCAGTCTGGACCGCGGTGCATTACAAGATTCCGCTATTATTCGTGCTTGCCAATAACCGCTCGTTCTACAATGACGAGCTTCATCAGGAGCGGATGGCGCGGGCCCGCAATCGCCCGATCGAAAACAAGTGGATCGGCCAGCGCATGGCGGACCCGGAGGTCGATCTTGCCGCTATGGGTCGAGCGCAAGGCGCCGCCGGATTTGGTCCGGTAACCAAGGCAGGCGATCTCGCCGGCGTTCTGGAAAAAGCGATTGCCGCGGTCGACGCGGGTCAGGTCGCCGTCGTCGATGTGCGCGTCGAACCGGGCTACACTGCTGCCATGACCGCGGCCATGACGCGCGGCGGAAGTTGAGACGCCCAAATCTGAGCAGATCGTTCGTCATTGCGAGGAGCCCCACAGGGGCGACGAAGCAATCCAGGGTAATGTTCTCTGGATTGCTTCGCGAAGCCTGCCATCGGGCCGGCCACTTCGGGTCGGACCCGTTGGCTCGCAATGACGAGCGGGTTATAACTTAAAAGTCTCATAAGTCGCGGGGTGGAAGAGTTCATCCACCTGAACGCAACGCGATGACAACCCTTCGCCGTGATGCTGCGCGAGGAAATAATCGAGCACCTTGCGGTTTGCTTCGACGCCATACGACCAGAAATCATTACCCATGAGCGTCCGGGCTTCCGCAAGGCGCTCCTCGACAAAAGGCAAAGTGACCTTCGTCGCCGAAGTGTCCGAAAGTTTTTCAAGGCTGGCCTGTTTGGCTTGCTCGAAGGCCTTGTACACGGCGCCGGGGAGCCAAGGATGTTTTGCCGCAAGATCGCGGCGAATGCCGAGGACGTGCATGATCGGGAAAAAGCCGGTGCGCTTGAAATAATCTTTCGCCACCGCCGTCGGATCGGGAAATAGCCAGCCGATATGGGGATGTCCTTTTTCGACCAGCGTCGGCGGCCGCGGCGCGATGAAGCCGTCGATCTCACCGGCCTCGAGCAGCGCGGAAATGGTCGCGCCGGCCGGCGCTTTATCGAGCCGCACCCCAGCGGGCAGCTTCACGGTGATCTTTTCTGGCCGGCCGGCCTGTTCGATGCCGCCGCGGATCCAATGGATGTCCGAGCGCTTGACGCCGTAATCGTCCTCGAGAAAGGCGCGCGCCCAAACATTCGCGGTCAGCTGATATTCCGGTACGCCGACTTTGCGGCCCTTGAGATCCTGCGGCTTCTTGATCCGATCGGTACGGACATAGATCGAGGTATGCCGGAAGGCGCGCGAAAGGAAGGCCGGAACGGCAATATAGGGGCAGTCGTTTTGCGCGGTCTTGATCGTGTAGCTCGACAACGACAATTCGCAGATGTCGAACTCGGCAGCGCGGAAGGCACGAAAGAAAATCTCTTCAGGAACGAGCGTCATATAGACCGGATCGACGCCATCGATCTGAACGCTGCCGTCGATCAGGGCGCGGGTGCGGTCATAGTCGCCCACTGCGACCGAAAGGTTGAGCTTGGCCATTCGTTGCTGCCTGGGTTGGCGATGTTGTCCCCATCCTGATAGCCGCTCTGCGCGGGCCGTGCCAAGATGGCAACGGGGCGAGCGCCTTTCGATTCTCATTCAGCCAAAGCATGAAACATATTTTGGCCCTCCTTGTACTGCTGACGGGCACGATCGCCGCGCACTGTCAGCCGGCGCGCGTTTACAGCGACGCTGGAAGCATTTTCATCGAGCGGGCCGGTAGCACCGCCGAGCTCACGGCTTCGGAGATGGATATCGATCCAGTGCTGTCGCCGAGCGGCGCTTTTGTGGTTTACACGCGGCAGGGCCGCGGCCGCACCCATCGCCATTACGAGCCCGACCAGTTCTGTCCCACTGAGCCGCGGCCCGACGAATTGCGGCGTATCAATCCGGACGGCAACGATGACCGGCTCCTGCTGAAGGGCCGCGGCGGCGACGCCGAACACCAGCTCTGCAATTTTAAAAGCAAGCAGTTCAGCTCCGACGGGCGGCGGCTTTATTTTCTCACCCACGGTTGGGCTACGTCCGATGCGCTGCATGTCTATGACATGCGCGCCGGCGAGGAACATTTCCTGATGCCTGCGAATGATGTCCTGGTCCTCAATTTCTGCCGGAGCAAATACAAAGATCATTTAGTCGTGCTGTCACATCGCTATTTTCTCTTCGGCGGCAGCTATGATTGGTACTGGCTCTACGATCCCGCCGGCAAAAACGGGCTCGGACCGATCGGCCATTTCGGGAATCGGGAAGACTTGATTCGTCAGGCGCATGGCGAGTGGTGCGAAAACAAGCCCTAGGGTCGAACATTACGCCCCGGTGAACGGCTCAACAGGCGCGACGTCGGTCAGTTTGAATTGGACCCGCTCCTCGCCCTGCCAGCGGTCGAGCGCAAAGCAGCCGGCGGCGTGTACTTGCCGGCCGCGGCTGTTGCGCAGCGCGATACCGAGCTTCTGGCTGGCCGCGCGGAATGCAATTGCATTCACTGCCGCGCCATCACCTGATTTCAAGCGCACGCGCAGATGCGCCTGACCTACTTCTTCCGCGTAAGTGATCGTGTGCGCCGGAAGCGCGATGATCGGCTCCGGATTGCCGGACCCGAATGGTCCGGCCCGCGCGATCATGGCGAGGAGATCGCCGTCTGCTGCGGCGGCGGTCACCGCGCCGTCGATTAAGAGGCCGCTCGCCCGGCGCGCTTTCTCGACATCGGCCGCAAGAGTCGCTTCAAGATAAGCGCGCAGCTGCGCAAGCGCGCCCTTACGCAAGGTAACGCCCGCGGCCATGGCGTGCCCGCCGCCCTTCACGAGTAGCCCCTCAGCGACCGCGCGCCGCACCGCGCGGCCGATGTCGACGCCCGGGATCGAACGCCCGGAGCCGGTGCCGATCCCGCCGGGCTCAAGCGCAATGGCAAAAGCCGGCCGGCCGAATTTCTCCTTCAGGCGCGCTGCAACGAGCCCGACGATGCCTGGATGCCAGCCCTCGGCCGCGGTAACTATCACCGCGCCTTTGTCCTCGACGCCGAGCGCGGCATCCGCTTCGGCTTCGGCCTGCGCCAAAGTTTCCTGTTCGATCGCCTGCCGCTCGCGGTTGAGCCGATCGAGTTCAGCGGCGATTTTTGCCGCCTCGATCGGATCATTCTCGAGCAGGAGCCGCACGCCCAGATCGGCCCGCCCAATGCGGCCGCCGGCATTGATCCGCGGCCCCAGCAGAAACCCGAGATGCCAGGCCTCGGGCGGGCCGGAAAGCCGTGCCACATCCATCAGACTGACGTGGCCGGGGCGTTCGCGCCGGCGCAGCGCGATCAGTCCTTTCGCCACGAAGGCGCGATTGAGCCCAATCAGCGGAACCACGTCGGCAACCGTGCCGAGCGCGACGTCGGCGAGGAAGCCAAGCAGATCCGGCTCGGGCCGGTCTCCGTGCCAAAAACCGCGCTCACGGAGGATGCGATTGACCGCGACCACTGTCATGAAAGTGAGACCGACGGCGGCCAGGTGGCCTAAGCCGGAGAGGTCGTCGCGCCGGTTCGGATTGACGATTGCGAGCGCCGGCGGCAGCTCCTCGTCGGCCTGATGATGGTCGATGACGACAACATCGAGGCCGCGCGCTTTGGCTTCGGTAAGGGCTTCGGCACTGGTCGTGCCGCAGTCGACGCAGAGAAGCAGCGTGGCGCCGCGCTCGGCAAGTGTCCGCACGGCTTCGACGTTCGGGCCGTAGCCTTCGAACAAGCGGTCGGGAATGTAGATGATCGGCTCGATGTCACATTGGCGGAGAAATCGGGCAAGCAGCGCCGCCGAAGTCGCACCGTCGACATCGTAGTCGCCGAAAATCGCGACGGTCTCGGCGCGCATTGCTGCGTCCGCGATCCGTTCCGCCGCCTCCTTCATGGCCGTGAGCACAAGTGGATCGGGCATCGCGCGCTTGATCGTCGGATCAAGGAAAGCATCCACCGCAGCCGCCTCGATGTCGCGGCCGGCGATAATGCGGGCCAAGAGTTCGGGCAGCCCATGATGCTGCGCGATCGCCAAGGCCCGCGCGGCACCGCGTTCGTCGAGCCGGTCGCGCCAGGCGCGACCGGTCGCCGAGTTCTCGACGCCGAGGAATAGACGTTGTTCGGACATCCCGCGATTCCCAGCGCCGTCACGCGGCGCACCGATCCGGGACGCTATCTGATTCAGCGAATCGGGGTCAAAACTCGTTATCCCCAGTGATTCCCATCGCGGGCGCCGGCGTTATCGGAACTTGTCCGATTGCCGGTGCTCGGCTCTGATCCAGCGGATGGTGCCGCTGGTCGAGCGCATGACCACGGTTTCGGTTTCGAGCACCTCCCTGCCGAACTGCACGCCACGCAGCATGCGACCGTCGGTGACGCCGGTCGCCGCGAACAGGCACTCGCCTTTGACCATGTCCTCGATCTGATATTTTCGGCGTGGATCTTTGATCCCCATTGGCGGCGCGCTCGCGCTTCGCCTCGGTATCGAGCACGAGGCGCGTCTGCATCTGCCCGCCGATGCAGCGTAGCGCAGCGGCCGCCAGCACTCCCTCCGGCGCGCCGCCAATGCCGAGATAGAGGTCGATGCCGGTTTTGTCCGGATCGGCGGTGTGGATGACGCCGGCGACGTCACATCGCTGATCAGGCTGACGGCGGCACCGGCCTTGCGCACCGCACCGATCAAGTCGGCGTGGCGTGGCCGGTCAAGAATCATCGCAGTGATCGCCTCCGCCTTGACGCCCTTGGCCTTGGCGAGGTTGACAATGTTTTCCTCGGCGGGCGCGTCGAGATCGACCACGCCTTTGGGATAACCCGGGCCGACGGCGATTTTGTCCATATAGATGTTGGGCGCGTGCAGCAGTGTGCCGTCCTGCGCCATCGCAAGGGTGGCTATGGCGCCCGGCATGTTCTTGGCACAGAGCGTCGTGCCCTCGAGCGGATCGACGGCGATGTCCACTTTCGGTCCGGATCCGGTGCCGACCTTCTCGCCAATGAAGAGCATCGGCGCTTCGTCCATTTCGCCCTCGCCGATCACCACGGTGCCGTCGATCGCAAGCCCGCTCAGTTCGCGGTGCATGGCGTCGACGGCGGCCTGATCCGACATTTTTTCCGCGCCGCGTCCGCGCAGTCGCGCAGCCGCCACTGCGGCTCGCTCCGTCACCCGCACGATCTCGAGCGATAGCGCGCGCCCGAGGCCCGTGTGCTGGCCTGTGTGCTGACCCGAGTGCTGGGCGGCCGGCTTCGACGACATGAGGCAATCTCCAATGGCGACAAAACTCTCGCGGCGCGATCTTAAACGCGTCAGGCGCGCTCGATGCGGATGACCTGCGGCCGCCCATACACAACCCGATCCCGGCGCACCGCGGCAAGGGCCTTGTGGACGGCGTCTTCACTGGTCGCATAGGTGATCAAGATCACCGGCACCGCCTCGTCGGAGCGCCCCGGTTGCGCGGCGCCGCGCGATCCGGCGTCGTGGCGCTGCACGATCGACTCCAACGAAATCTTCTGCTGCGCCAGGCGCCGCGCGATTGTGGCCGCCGTGCCCGGTCGGTCACGGGCAAGGAGCCTGATGTAATAGCCACCTTCATGATGCTGCATCGGCGCCTTGCGGACTGCGGTCATTCGCGCCGCCGGCCGGCCGAAAGGCGGTGTGCGCACGCCGCGCGCAATATCGGCGAGATCGGCAATGATTGCCGAAGCGGTGGCTTCCCCACCGGCGCCAGGCCCGACCAGTGTGATCGGCGCGATGCCATCGGCATCGATCGTGACCGCATTGGTAACCCCCATGACCTGAGCGATGGCGGAATCCTTAGGCACCATGGTCGGATGCACGCGCTGTTCGATGCCTTCGGCAGTTTTCACCGCAACGCCCAGGAGCTTGACGCGGTAGCCGAGTTCGGCCGCGGCGTTGAGGTCGGCCGGGGTGATCGACGCAATGCCTTCGCTATAGACCGCGCGCGGATCAATCTTGGTGCCGAACGCCAAGCTCGCGAGAATGGCGAGTTTTTGGGCGGTGTCATGGCCTTCGATATCAAAGCTGGGATCGGCTTCGGCGTAGCCGAGCTGCTGCGCTTCTTTCAGGCAATCGGCAAAGCTCAACCGCTCTTGCTCCATGCGGGTGAGAATGTAATTGCAGGTGCCGTTGAGGATGCCGTAGATGCGCGTGAAGTTCGCGCCGTTGAGGCCCTCGCGCAGCGTCTTGACGATTGGAATGCCGCCGGCGACCGAGGCTTCAAAATTGAGCGCAACGGCGTGGCGCTCCGCGAGCGCGGCAAGCCGCTGGCCATGCGCGGCGAGCAGCGCCTTGTTGGCTGTGACGACGGGCTTGCCGGCGGTCAGCGCCGTCTCAACGGCGAGCTTGGCCGGACCGCCGGCGCCGCCGATGACTTCGACCAGCACATCGATTGCGGGATCGCGCGCCAGCGCCGCCGGATCGCCAACCCAGCGAAATTTGGTGGGATCAAATCCGCGTTTCTTATGACGCGATCGCGCGCTGATGGCGACGACCTCGATCGCGCGACCGCACCGCGCAATCAGCTTGTCGCGGCCGCGCTCCAACAGCTGCACGACGGCGCTGCCAACCGTCCCGAGTCCGGCAAGACCGACTTTCAGCGGTTGTGCCATGACGCGCCGTCCGGATTGGATGGAGAAAGACGCGGCCAGCCCTACCGCCGCGTCGCCAGCGGAACGACGTTGTGCAGCATTTCCGGCCCGGTTTCAAGAAACCGCCGGATGTTGCGGGCCGCCTGACGAATGCGCTGCTCGTTTTCGACGAGCGCGATGCGGACGTGGCCTTCGCCGTGTTCGCCAAAGCCGGCGCCGGGAGATACCGCGACTCCGGCCTTCTCAACCAGAAGCGTGGAGAATTCGACGCTGCCGAGAGTGTGGAATGGTTCGGGTATCGGCGCCCAAGCGAACATCGAGGCCGAAGGAGGCGGCACCGACCAGCCCGCTCTGCCGAAGGACTCTACCAAAGCATCGCGGCGGCGCCGGTATGTGGCGCGCATCTCGTTGATACACTCGTCCGGACCGTTGAGCGCCGCGGTCGCTGCCACCTGAACCGGCGTGAAGGCGCCGTAATCGAGATAGGACTTCACCCGTCCCAGCGCAGCGATGATGCGCTCATTGCCGACAGCAAAGCCGATCCGCCAACCGGGCATCGAATAGGTTTTGGACATCGAGGTAAATTCCACGGCGACATCCGTCGCGCCAGGGACCTGAAGCAGCGAGGGCGGCGGGTTGTTGTCAAAATAGACTTCGGCATAAGCCAGGTCCGACAAGACCAAGAGCGAATGCTTTTTGGCGAATGCGATTAGCTCGCGATAGAAATCGAGCGTCGCGACACAGGCCGTGGGATTGGACGGATAGCACACCACAACCGCGATCGGCCGCGGAATTGAAAACAGGACCGCGCGCTCCAAGGCTCCGAAGAACGCGTCATTGGCCTCGACCGGGACGGAGCGGATCGCGCCACCCGCCATCAAGAAGCCGAACACGTGAATTGGGTAAGTGGGGTTTGGAACCACGATAATGTCGCCAGGCGCGGTGATTGCCTGCGCCACATTGGCGAAGCCCTCTTTCGACCCCAGCGTGGTGACGACCTGGGTTTCCGGATTGAGCTTCACGCCGAAGCGCCGCCCGTAATAGGCGGCCTGGGCGCGGCGGAGGCCTGGTATGCCGCGAGAAGCCGAATAGCGATCAGTACGGGGCTTACCGACGGTCTCTTTCAGTTTTTCGACAACATGCGCCGGCGTCGGCAGATCGGGATTACCCATGCCGAGGTCGATGATGTCGGCGCCGCCATTGCGGGCCACCGCCTTGGCGCGGTTGACCTGCTCGAACACATAAGGCGGCAAACGGCGAATGCGATAAAACTCTTCCATAGGCAATTCCGACGCGTCGATGAACCACTCTTACTACACTATGCGCGGACCATTATCACTTGGTTTCAGCGCCCGCCGTTTGCTCGGCGTCCGTTCCAGGGGTCTGCCGCGCGTCGACCTGAGGACTTGGCTGTTTTCCAGCCGGGCCAGTCGCCGGCGTCGCCGAAGACTTGTGCGAAGACTTGTCCGCGGACTTCGCGGGGGAATTAGCTGCAGACTTGGCCGCAGGCTTCACTGCCGAACTGGTTGAGTTCTTGGCCTGAGCGCCCTGCGCTTCCGTGGTCAAGCGATCGCGTGCACTGATCAAATCCTCGGTGGCCTGCTGGACCTGGTTTGTGTCAAGCGGGGTATCGGTGCGCGGCGGCGGGATGTCATGAACGGAAGGAAATAGCGACGGATAATCGGCGCCCGGCGAGCAGGCTGCAAGGATGAGGCAGACGATGGCCGCTAGGCCAAGAAACGACGAGGCGCGGCGCGGCACAACGCTTGCTGGCATGCGCGAAATCACGGTTGCGCTATGCACCTGGTTTTCTCCGAAATGGCCTTAGCCGGCGACTAATCGGTCGCCGGACAAGCCGCCCAATCGCTAGGACCAACGCAGAAATGCCCGCTGCCCCAATAATTTACGATCATCAACTCAGAGCCCGTCACGAGCTGTCAAGTTAACCTGCTAATATGTCCAAAGCGGGACCGGCCGTTTCCGGCAGCAACGGTGAGCGCGTCGGGCCCGGTGGAACACTCACTTGTAGGCCGCACGTGAGTGGGCCATTTCTGACTAAAGGGCCGCAGAATTGTTCGGCCACAGAGGAGACGCAGGTGCGGGCTCCATCGCAGGAGACGGCGCAGCAGAGCGCTGCTAACCAGCCGTCGTCCGTCAAGACAGCGGAACAGCAAGCGCTGACACCGATCTCGACCAAGATCGGCAACCTCGATATCGAGCAGTTCTCGCACAATCTGGCCCGGCTCGTTGAGGAAAGCGGCCGAGCGCTCGCCGCTTATCTCAAGCCGCGCGAGGAAGGCCGCGACGACAAGGAACTCGCCGACGAGGTCACCGAAGTTGTCAAGACGCTGGGCGAGGTCGCGGAATACTGGCTGTCCGATCCGCAACGCACCGTCGAACTGCAAACGAACCTTGGCAAAGCCTATCTCGATTTGTGGGCTTCGGCGGTCAGGCGGCTGGCTGGCGAACCAGCGGCACCGGTGGCCACGCCGGCTCCGGGCGACAGGCGGTTCAGCGATCCGGAATGGTCGCAAAACCAGTTCTTCGACTTTCTCAAACAAGCCTATCTTTTGACCGCGCAATGGGCCGACAAACTCGTCGCGGACGCCGCCAGTCTTGAGCCCCATACCAAGCTGAAGGCCGAATTTTACGTACGCCAGATTACCAATGCGCTGGCGCCGACCAATTTCGTTCTGACCAATCCCGAGCTTCTGCGCGAGACGCTTACGTCGAATGCCGACAACCTCGTACGCGGCATGCATATGCTCGCGGAGGACATCGAACGGGGCGGCGGGCATCTGAAAATCCGCCAGTCGGATTCCTCGATGTTCGAAGTGGGACGCAATCTGGCGATCACGCCCGGCAAGGTCATTTACCAGAACGAGCTGATGCAGCTCATCCAGTATGCGCCTTCGACCGAGACGGTTCTCAAGCGACCGCTGCTGATCGTGCCGCCATGGATTAACAAATTCTACGTCCTCGACCTCACTCCGGAAAAATCCTTCATCAAATGGTGCGTCGATCAGGGACTGACCGTATTTTGCATCTCATGGGTCAATCCCGACGAACGGCTCGCGCAAAAGACCTTCGACGATTATGTGCGTCAAGGACCGCTCGCGGCGCTTGACGCGATCAAACAAGCCACCGGCGAGAATAAGGTCAACGCCATCGGCTATTGCGTCGGCGGCACCTTGCTCGCGATCACGCTCGCCGCGATGGCGTCGCGAGGCGACGAACGCATCGCCTCAGCAACCATGTTCGCCTCTCAAGTCGATTTCACCTATGCCGGCGATCTGAAAGTGTTCGTCGACGAGAACCAGGTCTCGGCCCTGGAAAAAAGAATGGCGGAACGCGGCTATCTTGACAGCCGATCGATGGCGACCGTTTTCAACCTGCTGCGCTCCAACGATTTGCTGTGGCCTTATGTCATCAACAATTATCTGAAGGGCAAGGCGCCCTTCCCCTTCGATCTGCTGTACTGGAATTCCGACGCCACGCGGATGCCGGCGGCCAATCACTCGTTCTACCTGCGCAATTGCTACCTCGATAACAAGCTGGCAAAGGGAAAGATGGCGATCGGCGACACGCCGGTTGATCTCAAAGCGGTTACGATTCCAATCTACAATCTGGCGACGCGTGAGGATCACATTGCGCCGGCGAAATCGGTGATGTTCGGGTCGAAATTTTTCAGCGGCGATGTGAGATTCGTGGTCGCCGGGTCCGGCCACATTGCCGGCGTGATCAACCCGCCGGAAAAGAACAAATACCAGTATTGGACCGGGCCGAAGCCGCGCAGCGCGGATATCGATGGCTGGCTCGCCAAAGCCAAGGAGCATTCCGGTTCGTGGTGGCCGGATTGGCTGGTTTGGATGACCAAGCAAAGCCCGACCGAAGTCCCGGCGCGCGTGCCGGGCGATGGTCCGCTCAAACCGATCGAGGACGCGCCGGGAAGCTACGTGAAGGTCCGCGATTAAAGCAAAATCGCCCTTTCGCTGCGTATGACAGCAAAGCAAGTCCGGGCCACGTTCTGGGGCGAACCTAATCGCGTTGACCGGCGCGAAACCGCACGAGGAGTTACGGATCGCTACGTCCACGACAAGGGCCGATTCGTTCTCCTTCGCGATGGAATCGTGACCTCGGTCCAGTTCAGCGGTAGGCTGCGCTAACTCGATCGGTGCGCTTCACACCAAGGGGAGACAGCCATGTCCAGTGAACTATTCTGGCTCGTGCTGACGGTCGCGATGACGGGCCTGTTCTGGGTGCCTTACATCCTCGACCGCATGATGGTGCGCGGGCTGATGGGCGCGATGGCCAATCCAAGCCCCAGCGAGAAGGCGCAATCGCCATGGGCGCAACGCATGATGGCTGCCCACACCAATGCGGTCGAAAATCTCGTCATTTTCGCGCCGCTTGTCTTGACCGCTCGAGCGCTAAGCATCGCGACCGCCGCTACTGCTTTTGCCTGCGCACTCTATTTCTGGTCGCGCCTCGCGCATATTGTCGTCTATACCCTTGGCATTCCCGTGCTGCGCACGCTGTCCTTCGTCGGCGGCTTTGTGGGCGCAGGTACTGTTGGTGCTCGCGATCTTCAAACTGATCTGAACGTCGCCGCCGCTTTTAGAGTCGCGCTCTCGTTTAAGGAAATAACGCGACCTGTTCGAGGCCGGTGGTTTCCGGCAAGCCGAGCATGACATTCATGTTCTGCACCGCCTGGCCGGAGGCGCCCTTGGTCAGATTGTCGAGCGCCGACACGATGATGGCGCGGCCGGCAATGCGATCGGCGGCGACCCCGATGAAGGTCATGTTCGAGCCGCGCACGTGCCGGGTCTGCGGCGTGGCTCCAAAGGGCAGCACGTGGACGAACGGCTCCGGCGCGTAAACCTTGGCTAACAGCGCATGAAGTTCCTGCGGCGAGAATTTGCCGCTACGGACATAGATCGTCGCCAGAATGCCGCGGTTCATCGGCACGAGATGCGGCGTGAAGCTGACGATGACCTTGCGGCCGGCGGCGCGGGAAAATTCCTGATCGAGCTCGGACATATGGCGATGATGGCCGACGCCGTAGGCGTGAAAGCCTTCGGATACTTCCGCAAAGACCATGTCCTCGCGCGCCGCCCTGCCCGCCCCCGTCATGCCGGACTTCGCATCGATTACGATCTCGTCCGGATCGATGAGCTTGGCTTTGAGAAGCGGAATCAAAGGCAGTTCGGCGCAGGTGGTGTAGCAGCCGGGATTAGCAACCAGCCGCGCGGTTTTGATCTTGTCCCGATAGACCTCGGTCAGTCCGTACACCGCCTCGCTCTGCAGGTCGGGCGCGGCATGGGGGTGACCGTACCAGCGCGCATAAGCCGCGGGATCGCTCAGCCGAAAATCAGCCGATAGATCGATCACCTTGGTGCGCGGCGCGCGCGTGAGAAGATCCTTGATCACCTTTTGCGTCGTGCCATGCGGAAGCGCGTAGAACGCAACGTCGAGGCCGAGCTTGACCCAATCGGCGTCCTCGATCGCGCTCAGTGTCGGCAGCGCAAAGGGGGCAAATTGCCCGAACACCTCCGCCATCGTCTTGCCGGCGCGGCGTTCGGCCGTCAGCAGCACGATCTGTGCCTTCGGGTGGCACAAAAGTAGGCGCACCAGTTCGGCGCCGGTATAACCGGATGCGCCGAGTACACCGATCTTCGTGTTCGCGGAACCGCCTGCTGCTGACATTGAGTCGAATCCTTGGATCAACCTTGCGCTGTAGGAGGGCGCCAGGCTGCCGAATCCGCGAAAGCTTATCAGAGAAAGTGCCGCGGACCCGGCGGCACGATGAAAGAGGCTAGGCGCGAGCGCGCAGGCGGGCGCGGCGACGCCAAGCCTCACGGCAGCGGCGCCCCTTGGAAAAAATTGCCCGGGCCAATGACCTATTCATGGACGGCGATATAGGGCGCAAAGCGTCCAGGGTCAAATCGCCAGCAACCGATGCGGGCACAATCGCTGCTTGAAGCTTGGCATTCATGCTTTTGCCGCGCCGATGGCATAGTTGGAGCAAGCGCTGGGGCTGATTCGCCGCTGTCTCATCCGCCATTGCACTGGGTGGCAACAGGCTCCACATCCACTTGGGACTAGCCGTGGGAAAGACCGCAAAATCATCGAAAACGCCCGACCTGTTTGCCGACACGCCGAAGGCGCGCCGCGATGGCGCACGCCGTGGCGGCTCGCGCGCGCCTGCGGGCGATGCCGGATACACCGCCAAGCATATTGAGGTTCTGGAAGGCCTCGAACCAGTGCGCCGGCGGCCGGGCATGTATATCGGCGGTACCGACGAGAAGGCGCTGCATCACCTGTTCGCGGAAGTGATCGACAACGCCATGGACGAGGCGCTCGCCGGCCATGCCGATTGGATCGAGATCGAAATGACCGCGGACGGTTTCGTCACGGTCACCGACAACGGCCGCGGCATTCCGGTCGACCCGCATCCCAAGTTCAAAAACAAGTCGGCCCTTGAAGTGATCATGTGCACGCTGCACGCCGGCGGCAAATTCGATTCCGAGGTGTACGAGACTTCTGGCGGCCTGCACGGGGTCGGCGTGTCGGTGGCGAATGCGCTCTCCGAGCGCATGGAGGTCGAGGTCGCGCGCGGCCAGCGGCTTTACCAGATGGCATTCGAGCGCGGCAAGCCGAAGACCAAATTGCAGGATGCCGGCAAAGCGCCCAACCGCCGCGGCACCAAGGTCCGTTTCCGGCCCGACCCGGAAATCTTCGGGGTAAAAGCGCACTTCCGGCCGGAGCGCGTTTTCAAGATGACGCGCTCGAAGGCTTACCTGTTCGGCGGCGTCGAAATTCGCTGGTCTTGCGCCAACGAGCTCCTTCGCGGCGTCGAAGAAGTGCCCGAAGAGGCTACGTTTCATTTCGCCGATGGACTAAAGGACTATTTGTCCGAAACGCTCGCCAGCGCCACCCTCGTCCATCCCGACATTTTCACCGGCAGCGCCGGCAAGATCGGCGCGCACGGCGCGGTGCAATGGGCCGTCGGCTGGACCGCCGATGCCGACGGCTTTCTCAATTCCTACTGCAACACGATCCCGACGCCGGATGGCGGCACCCATGAATCGGGACTGCGCGCCGCATTAACGCGCGGCTTGAAAGATCACGCCGATCGCATTGGCCAAGGCAAACGCGCGGCCCCCGTCACCAGCGATGACGTGATGGTCGGCGCCGGCGCTCTGCTTTCAGTGTTCATCCGCGAACCGGAATTCCAGGGACAAACCAAGGATCGGCTCGCCACCGCCGAAGCGCAACGCCTGGTCGAGCAGGCGATCAAAGACCCGGTCGACCACTGGCTCGCCGGACATCCGACCGCGGCCAACAAGCTTCTTGATTTCGTGATCGAGCGCGCCGAGGAGCGCATTCGCCGCCGCCAGGAAAAGGACATTGCGCGCAAGTCCGCGGTGCGCAAGCTCCGCCTTCCCGGCAAGCTTGCCGATTGCACCAACTCCGCGGCCGACGGCGCCGAACTCTTCGTCGTCGAGGGTGACAGCGCCGGCGGATCGGCCAAACAGGCGCGCGATCGCGCCTCACAGGCGATACTGCCGCTGCGCGGCAAGATTCTCAACGTCGCATCAGCAGGCAAGGACAAGCTTGCGCAGAACCAGCAGCTTGCCGACTTGGTTCAGGCGCTCGGCTGCGGCACCGGCGTGCATTATCGCGACGAAGACCTACGCTATGGCCGCGTCATCGTCATGACCGACGCCGACGTCGACGGCGCGCACATCGCTTCGCTCCTGATCACGTTTTTTTACCGGCAAATGCCGCAGCTCATCGAAAAGGGGCATCTTTACCTCGCCGTGCCACCGCTCTACCGGCTGTCGCATGGCGGCAAGATTCTTTACGCCCGCAATGACAAGCACCGCGACGAGATCCTCAAGAAAGAATTTCACGCCAATGCCAAGGTGGAGGTCAGCCGCTTCAAGGGCCTCGGCGAGATGATGGCGGCGCAGCTCAAAGAGACCACCATGGATCCGAAAAAGCGCACGCTGCTGCGCGTCGCACTGATTGCCGACGATCGCAAGGACACGGAAAAGTCCGTCGAGCGGCTCATGGGCACCAAGGCTGAAGCGCGTTTCGAGTTCATCCAGGAACGCGCCGAATTCGCCGACGAGGCGGCCCTCGACGTGTGAGCGAGCCTCGCAGCCGTCACCCGGCCTCGTTGCCCGCTTCCTCGTGATAGCGCGCGAATTTGCGGTGAATTCTTCTGTTATCCAGACCGCGACCTACCGCTTCCTTGCGCTTTGTCGTGCCAAACATATCGCAAGGATAGCGATGACAAAATGCGGTCCAACCTGCGGTCTTCAATTCGTCAGTGTATAGGATCTCACCCCACACGTAGAGATAGCCCCTCACCTTCAGAGGCTCATTGTTGTCCAATTGGTCGGCTGGAATTTCCCAGCCTTCGTACGAACCAAATTCCATCTCCGCCCCGGGCTGCAAAACAGTGGGAGAGAGACGTGCCGTTCCTATGGGGAATTTCGTTCTTTTCCCATCCGCATCTAAGGCGATCGTGGAGTAGATTGACACGTCCTTAGCGGGGATTTTTCCGATATTCCGAACTCGAAAATGACCAACTAAATAATTTTGCCCGATGTATTCGTTTATTCCGAGCGGTTCGACGCTGACATAGGCGCGCAATTCCCTTTTGGTTGTCCGCTCGGCATGCTCTAGCGTTTTATTCGTGACGCTCCACAGCCTGTTGGTGGACAACCAGAGGCGCGCTGTAAAGAGTGCCAAAACGCCGGTGAAAACCGCTGTTATCAGCGCGGCCCAATTGTTGGCGCGCGCGGCAACGCGCGAAGCGAGGTCGAAAGTCTGAGCCGTCCAGCCGCGGATTTCGACGTAGCTCAAACAATAATCGGTGACGCTCGCATCCTGGCATATCGGAACCGCAAAACCGGATGCTGCCCACCACGCAACCCAAATGGCGGCGCCGATCAGACCCACGCCGAGCCAAAAAATAAAGTGACGGCCGCCTCTGCGCATTCGCCCCGCCGTGCCGAAAGTGCACCCACGGTCATTTCGGACTGCAAAGGCGGCAACATTGAGGGGCCGCCATTACGCAATAAGTCCCGCTGCTTTTACGTGCAGGGGCTTTCACTCCCGCTCGAATATGGTATCGGCGGCGGTAATCAGCTTGCTATCCGGATGCGCGGCGCAATAGGCGTCGAGCTTCTTGCTGTTGGCGGCCAACTGGTTTGTATCGATGACCGGCGGGTCATCCTCGGCGCGATAGTAACCATCAAGCCAAGCCAGAATAAGCGTGACCTCGTCCTTGCCCGCGGACTGGAACTGTTTGCAGGTCCACGTGGAAAGGTCGATTTCACTCGCGTTCGCCGGCGCGCCCCATGCCAAGAAACCTGCCAGGACAGCTGACAGAATTGCTGCGGTGAGTGACGTAACCGCGGTTCTCATCGCGCGCCCTTAAAAATCATTCCTCGAACGTCAAGTTCGCGGCTTTCACCACATCGCGGACTTTCACGATATCGTCTTCGACGATGCGCCGGAAATCGTCCGGCGGACCGCCACCCGGCGCGACCGCGAGATTTTTCAGTTTCTCCGAAACTTCGGGATCTCGGATCGACTGGCTCAGCGCCTTTTCCAGTTTGGAGGTGATCGCAGGCGGCGTCGCCACCGGAGCAAAGATACCGCTCCACCCTTGCATATCGACATTGGGATAGCCGGCTTCGGCCATGCTCGGCACGTCCGGCAGTTCCGCCAAGCGCTGGGCCCCGGTCACCGCGAGCGCCTTGACCTTGCCGGCCTTGGCCTGGGGTACTGTCGGCGGCGGATCGGCTATCGCGGCCATGGTCTGATCTTCGATCAAGCTGAAAATCATTTCGTTACTGCTTTTGTATGGGATCATCACGCCGGGCATGCCGGACTTCAATTTCAATTCTTCCATGGCGATGGTGAACAGCGGCGAGGTACTCGGATAATTGGCCTTGTCCGGATGCTGTTTCGCCCACTCCACCAATTCCTTGACGTTGCGCGACGGATTGTCGATCCCGACCGCCAGAATCAGCGGGAAGCCTCCGATCATGGCGAGCGGTTTGAGCGTCTTGGTCGGGTGATATTTCAGATCCGGATAGATCGCGGCGGCGATCGACATGGCGCCGACCGCGCCGACCAACAGCGTATAGCCGTCGGCGGGCTGGTTAGAGACGTATTCTGCAGAAAGCCGGCCGCCGGCGCCTGTGCGGTCCTCGATCACGACAGGCTGACCGAGCATCTCCGAAAGCTTCGCCCCGACAAGGCGCGCAAAAATATCGTTGCCACCGCCAGCACCGAATCCCACGATCAACCGCACCGGCCGGTTCGGATAATCGCTTTGCGCACGCGCCGGTGCAGTGAGCATGGCCGTAGCAACCGGCGCCGCGAACGCCCCAAGGACCGAACGGCGTGAGAAATGACGCATCGAGCTTCCTCCATTTAGTGTCATTATTTCGGCAACCTCGGCGCGCATGGCGCGGCATCGCTTTTACCAATTCATCCAGTCGACGAGGGCGTTTGTCACTGTCTCCGGTTGTTCAAGCGTCGACAGGTGCCCGCAATCGGCGATCACCACGAGGCGTGCGCCACCGATCGCGCCCGCGATTTCGCGCGCGAGCTCGGGCGGCGTAGCCTCATCGCCGTCGCCGACAAGGACAAGCGTCGGACATTTGATGACGTCAAGCCCGGGCCGTGAATCCGGCCGACCCATGATCGCCTGCTGCTGGCGCAAGAAAGCTTCGACGCCGGTCTCAGCAGCCATCATGCGTACCGTTTGCTTCAAGCCGGCATCGTGGTGGCGATTGCGGTGAACGTAAATCGGAAAAGCGATGTCGGGCACTTCGGAATAGCGGCCGCTCTTGGCGAGCGCGATCACCACCTTTCGTCGCTCCGTCTGCTCCGGCGTCTCGGCGCGGGCCCCGGTATCAAGGAGCGCAAGCTTAGTCACCCGTTCCGGCGCTTGGCGCATGATTTCGAAAGCGATGTAGCCGCCCATGGACAGCCCGGCGAGCGCAAAGCGCGGCGGGGCCGCGGCCAAGATGCGCGCTGCAATCGCCGCCATGCCGTCGTCGCGGGTATGGTCTGCGACCGAAACCGGGCCGAAGCGCCACAATGCCGGGATCTGATCGGCATAAAGCCGGGCCGAACAGGTCAATCCGGGAATGAGCACGATCGGCAACGGGTCTGGCATTAGGGGAACTTTCTGCGGAACGCGGCAGATTACCGGCTGGTCGGGAAAAGTGAAGCAATTCGATTAACTTGCTGCGCTGCGGACGAGGCTTTCAGGTTGACTTTCAGCCAATCGATCTTATGTTGCGGGCACGCCAATAGGGCAGATTCGATCGCCGGGCGCATATTTTCGCTCCTTAGCTGAAAAGGTGCTGCCCGCGGTTTTTGAGGGTTCATGTCGTTTTCAAATCTCGGCTTGTCCGAAAAAGTCGTTTCCGCTGTCGCCGCGGCTGGTTACAAAATCCCCACTCCGATCCAGGAACAGGCAATTCCCCACGTGCTCGCGCGTCGCGACGTGTTGGGAATTGCGCAAACCGGTACTGGCAAGACGGCGGCTTTCACGCTGCCGATGCTGACCGTGCTGGAAGGCGGGCGTGCCCGCGCGCGCATGCCGCGCACGCTTATTCTCGAGCCAACCCGCGAGCTCGCGGCGCAGGTCGAGGAGAGTTTTGCCAAGTACGGCGCCAACCACAAACTCAACGTGGCGCTCCTGATCGGCGGCGTGTCATTTGACGACCAGGATGTGAAGCTCACGCGCGGCGTCGACGTGTTGATCGCGACTCCCGGCCGCTTGCTGGATCATTTCGAACGCGGACGGCTTCTGCTGAACGGCGTCGAGCTGTTGGTGATCGATGAAGCCGACCGGATGCTCGACATGGGCTTCATCCCGGACATCGAACGCATCTGCAAGCTGGTCCCGTTCACGCGGCAGACCCTGTTTTTCACGGCGACCATGCCGCCCGAGATCAGGCGCATCACCGAGCAGTTCCTGCACAATCCGGTGCGCGTCGAGGTCTCCCGGCCGGCAACGACCGTCGCCACGACTACGCAGCTCGTCGTCAAATCGGGTCGCGAGCCGGAAGAAAAACGCGATACTTTGCGCCGGCTGATCCGCTCCGCCGAAGGCCTGAAAAACGCGATCATTTTTTGCAACCGCAAGCGTGACGTCGCCACGCTGTTCCGCTCGCTGCTGCGGCACGGCTTTTCGGTCCAGGCGCTGCATGGCGATATGGACCAGCCGGCCCGCATGGCCGCGCTCGAACAATTCCGTAAGGGCGAAGTGACTTTACTAGTCGCTTCGGATGTCGCGGCGCGCGGTCTCGATATTCTGGACGTCAGTCACATCTACAATTTCGATGTGCCGTTTCATGCCGACGATTACGTGCACCGGATCGGCCGCACCGGACGCGCCGGGCGCAGCGGCACCGCAATCACCATCGTGGCGGGCGCCAATGACGCCAAAGCGGTCGCGGCAATTGAGAAGCTGATCGGGCAGCCCATTCCGGTTATGGAAAAGCTGCCCGGCCCGCCGCTGCCCCCTCAACATCGTGTCGCCGAGCGGCCGCATGGCCACCATCACGCCGGACGCAAGGGTCCACTCGTACGCAGCGAAGAGTCACGCGCGCGCCGCGCACCACCGCCCTCCCCGCGTTCGCGCCACGAAGATTCGGACACCAGCCATTTGCCGGCATTCCTGTTGCGGCCGGTGAAGGTGTGATTTCTTAAGCAGCAATCGCTGCTCGCGACCAGGCAGTCAGAATCTGTCCGAAATTATTTCGCCGCTAGCTTCTCGATCAGTGCGCCCAGCAGCGCGCTGAGCGCGTTGACCTGTTTCGGCGACAAATGGTCACCGATGGCAACTTGAATCGCGGGTCCGTAGACTGACCACATTCGCCGCCGCAGGGTCTTGCCCGCTGAGGTGATAACGATGACTTGGCCGCGGCAATCCTCCTTAAGCGCGCGGCGCTCCACATGACCCACTTCTTCCATACGATCGATCAGCCGCGATAGGTTGTACTGAGCCAACAGCATTTCGCGTTCGAGCTCGAACGGCCGGAGGCTCCCGCCGGCCAGCTCGAGTTCAAGCAGCACGTCATACCAGGCAAGCGGCGGCAGCTTCGCGGCGCCGAGTGCCTGCTCGATCGAGGCCAGCGCCCGCCGCTGCGCCTTTGCTAACCGTGCCCAGGCTCGCACGACAGTCTCGCTTGGATATCCGCTCATTCTCCACCCGGCC
>DASXJB010000210.1:0-5431 GCA_036497645.1 Xanthobacteraceae bacterium | reverse complement strand
CTTTACAACCCTAGGGCCTTCATCATCCACGCGGCATGGCTGGATCAGGCTTGCGCCCATTGTCCAATATTCCCCACTGCTGCCTCCCGTAGGAGTCTGGGCCGTGTCTCAGTCCCAGTGAGGCTGATCATCCTCTCAGACCAGCTACTGATCGTCGCCTTGGTGGGCCGTTACCCCACCAACTAGCTAATCAGACGCGGGCCGATCCTTCAGCGATAAATCTTTCTCCTTACGGACGTATCCGGTATTAGCCCAAGTTTCCCTGGGTTGTTCCGGACTGAAGGGCACGTTCCCACGTGTTACTCTCCCGTCTGCCGCTCCGTATTGCTACGGCGCTCGACTTGCATGTGTTAGGCCTGCCGCCAGCGTTCGCTCTGAGCCAGGATCAAACTCTCAAGTTGGAGAGAACTTTTCCCGGCTGATCACAACGTTTGACGAGGTCCCACTGGTCATTTGCGTGACATCTCACTTGCGTGAGAATCACGCGCCTGACCAAGTGTTGACCTGAAACGTTGACCGCCGAAGTCTCTTCCTGGCCGTTTGCACGCAAGCTTTCGCCGGCGCGAAAAGCGGCCCGCAAGGACCCCGCCGTCCACGTTTCTCTTTCTTCCGATTCACTTGTCAAACAGCAGCCCCCCGCGCATTCGACGCGGTGACGCGAACATGGCCACGAGCATGGCCGGATGCTCGGTCACCGTGTAAACAGTGAGGGGCTTCGCGGACGCGCCAACGCGCCGAGGCGGCGGCGCACCCAAGAGAACTTATATAGGGTTCGGCTGCGGTTTCTGTCAACCTTTCCGAGCACAAAGATACGAAAGAAAGCGGCAATTTTTGCCGGTTTTTGCCAATTGCCGTCCGGCATAGCCACGCCGCCGCGCCATGTGTAAGCCATGCGTAAGACGATAGACTATCGGCGAATTCGGCGCTTATCCGCGGTCAACGCCGTACTGTAGAGCCGTACTTGGAGATCAGGCCATCAGGCCGTACTTGGGCCACATTCCTCGGACGATCCTTGTGCAATCGTCGGGATGTCGCAAAGCGGGGTAAGCGACAGCATCACTTGAGCTTTTCACATTTGGCCATCTGTGAGCCGGGAAATCATGCAGCCGGAACACGGGAGGCCTTTAGCGCCGCGGCGCGTTTAAGGCTTGGCGTTTAAGGCTTGACGTTTAAGGCTTGCGCGCGGTCGGCTGCTCGGAGAAATTGCTCACGGGAATCGTTGCGCGAGGCCATCTCGGCGCAACGGCAATGAAGGGGGCTTCCGCTCAAGGGAGACTTTAGCCGAAAGGGATTTGGCTTAAAGTAAAACCTTGGTCGGGGCGTGGTCGGGGGAGCGGGCTTGGACCAGGCGAGACTGCGCGGCGCTAAACATCGTCGCTTAGCCGCCGAGACAATCGATCTCGGCAATGAGCCACCGCTTTCGGTCGACGGCGGCACCGGCGGCTTGGTCGATCGCCGGCGCATATCGGTACAATGGTTTAGCGGAACGATTCTGACCGGCCTGTGCGGCGCTGCTCTGATGGGCGGCGCCGTTTTCGCTTCGCTTGATGGCGAAACCAATTTCGCCAGCGCGCCGGAGCGTGTCGGTACCGCGCTGCGCGGTGCCATTACCTCAATCGGCGAGCGGCTGAACGTGTTGCGCAAGACCGATCGGCTGCCGGCGCTGATCGAGCCGAGCGTCGCGCGGCAAATTTTGCGCGTGCCGACTTTGTCGCGGCAGCGCGACCGCGAGCTCGTGCATGTGCGGCCCTATGTGCGCGTGAGCGGCAATCTTTCGCTCACGGTCACAGATCTCTCCGCCAATATCCCGCCGTACAATCCGCAGAAGCTCCTCGCCGATTCCGTCGCCGGCGACGACAAGACGCCCGCCGCCGAGCCCGAAGCCGAAGTGACATTCGTCACCTGCGATCTCACGCCGGCGGCAAAGGCCGCGAAGGTGACCACCGGCGCCTGCGATCTCAATTCGCTATTGCCGAAAGTCAAACCGTCGACGCTGTTGCCGCTCGAACAAGTGATGGCGAACGTGCGGGACACGATCGCGCGCTCGGCGACCGGCGCGATTCCGGCGCTCAATGCCTCGACCGCGAACATCAAGCTCAGCTATGCCGCCGACAACGATCCCGGCGCTTATTTCAGTTTCGTGCCGCGCGTGGTCCCGGAAAACGTCACGCTGTTGCCGAAAACGAGCCAGGTCGCCGGCGTCACCGATTGGAGCGAGCGCGTTGTGCCGCTCAAGCGCGGCGAGACAGTCGGCTCGGTGCTGCGCGAGCTCGGCGCCGTGCCCGAGGAGATCAAAAGCATCGTCACGGTGATCGGCCCGGCCGCCGTCGATCCGACCGCGAAAGAAGGCCAGAAGGTGCGCGCCTTGATGGCGCCTGCCGGCCTCGGCCACATGCAGCCGTTGCGCGTCATCGTTGCCGGCGACAACGGTATCACCGCCGCGGTGGCGCTGTCCGACCTCGGCAAATACGTGCCGGTCGATATTCGCAACATTGATACCGAAACCGCGGAAGCGAACGAGGATGCAGCGTCCG
Source organism: Xanthobacteraceae bacterium (assembly GCA_036497645.1). Lineage (GTDB taxonomy): Bacteria > Pseudomonadota > Alphaproteobacteria > Rhizobiales > Xanthobacteraceae > BOG-931. The sequence goes on along the minus strand of DASXJB010000210.1, from coordinate 2,897 downwards.
ACGATGCCGGCGGCGTGCGGCTCTATCAGAGCCTCTACGAGACGGCGCTGCGCAACAATGTGCCGGGCCCGGTGATCGCGGAGCTTGTGCGCATTTTCTCCTACGACGTCGATTTCCAGCGCAAGACGCTGCCGGGCGACAGCTTCGATCTGCTTTATTCCGACGACGAGAGCGGCGAAGGCCGCAACGAAGTGCGCTATGCCGCGCTCACGGTGAGCGGCGACACCAAACGCTATTATCGCTTCCAGACCGCCGATGACGGCGCCTACGACTACTATGACGACAGCGGCGTGAGCGCCAAGAAGTTCCTGGTGCGCAAGCCGGTCGCGCAAGGCATGATGACTTCGGGCTTCGGCTGGCGCACGCATCCGCTCCTTCACGTCAGCGAATTGCACAGCGGCGTCGATTGGGCGGCGCCGCCCGGCACGCCGATCTTCGCCGCCGGCAACGGCGACATCGAGGAGATCGGCGAAAAAGGCGGCTACGGCAAATATGTGCGCATCCGCCACCCCAACGGTTACGAGACCGCCTACGGCCACATGACCGCCTTCGCGCGCGGGCTCGACGTCGGCAGCCGCGTCCGCCAGGGCCAGATTATCGGCTTTGTCGGCTCTTCGGGCCTCTCTACCGGCACGCATGTGCATTTCGAAATCATCATCAACGACCGCTTCGTCAATCCGATGACGATCAAACTGCCGCGCGGCCGCGTGCTCGCCGGCGCCACGCTGACGATATTCGATCACGAGCGCGATCAGCTTGACGCCGTGCTCTCGCGCGCATCGTCCGGGCGCGTGGCGACACGGTAGCGCGAGTTCGCTTTCCCATTTTCCTTGTGTGATGGTTCACTTTCACCTCCCCCTCAAGGGGGGAGGTGTTTTCGGATGGCTGCATCGTAATGTCCAACTCCAATACCCCCGCCACCATCGCCGTGCGTTCAAGCCGGCTGTGGGCCGCCCTTCGTCTCAACTGCACGCGCCTGTTGTTCCCGGCCACAATGAGCGCCGATGCGATCGGGGTGTCCACCAGCAATGTTAATTTCTGGCTCACGCCGTGGCGGCGCGTCGACGAGCATCTGCCGCTCTCGCACATCGCCGAGGTCACCCATTTCCGCGGCTTCTTTTGGGACGCGATCAGCGTCGAGAGTTCGGGCGGGCTTAATCCGCTGCGCGTGTTCGGCGTGGCGAAACCGGACGCGCGCGCCTTCGTCGATCACGTGCGCGCGCGGCTCAATGAAGTTGCCCCGGTGGTGCCGCAACAAACGCCGCGGCGCTAAATTTCCCCCCTTGAGGGGGAGGGTTAGGGAGGGGGGTCCTTCGGTTCAAAAAACGCGACTGGATGAGAACGAGTGCAGAAAAAGCCACTCCCCTCCCGATCTGCTGCGCGGATCGGCCTCCCCCTCACGGGGGGAGGCGATTTTTGTTAGCTCGCTCGTGCGTAATTACTACGCCGCCGCCGCCACCGTCGCGCCGTTGAAGACGAGGCCGTCGCGGCCGGCCGAGATCTTCACCGTCTCGCCGTCCTTGATGCGGCCGGAGAGGATGAGCTCGGCGAGCGGATCCTGCACCGATTTCTGGATCACGCGTTTCAATGGCCGCGCGCCGTAAGCCGGATCGTAACCCTTGTCGGCAAGCCAGTCGCGCGCCTTAGCATCGAGCGCGATGGTGATTTTGCGCTCTTCCAGAAGCTTCTGCAGATACGCGAACTGGATATCGACGATGCGGCTCATTTGCTCGCGCTTGAGCCGATGGAACAGGATGATCTCGTCAACGCGGTTCAAAAACTCCGGCCGGAAATGCGCGCGCACCTCCGCCATCACCTGGTCGCGCACCTTGTCGCTATCCTCGCCTTCCGGCTGCGCGACGAGGTATTCGGCGCCGAGATTCGAAGTCATGACAATAAGCGTGTTGCGGAAGTCGACCGTGTGCCCCTGGCCATCAGTCAAGCGGCCGTCGTCGAGCACTTGCAGGAGCACGTTGAACACGTCCTGGTGCGCCTTCTCGATCTCGTCGAACAGCACGACCTGATAGGGCCGCCGCCGCACCGCTTCCGTCAAAGCGCCGCCTTCCTCATAGCCGACATAGCCAGGCGGCGCGCCGATGAGCCGCGCCACCGAATGCTTCTCCATATATTCCGACATGTCGATGCGGATCAGCGCGTGCTCGTCGTCGAACAAAAATTGCGCCAGCGCCTTGGTGAGTTCGGTCTTGCCGACGCCGGTGGGTCCTAGGAACATGAACGAGCCGATCGGCCGGTTCGGATCCTGTAAGCCGGCGCGGGCGCGCCGCACCGCGGTCGACACCGCTTTCACGGCCTCAGCCTGACCGACCACGCGTTTGCTGAGCTGATCTTCCATGCGCAAAAGTTTTTCGCGCTCGCCTTCGAGCATGCGGTCGACCGGAATACCGGTCCAGCGCGACACCACTTGCGCGATGTGATTGGGGGTGACCGCTTCCTCGGCCAGCATACCGGCCGCGCCGGCGCCTGCTGCCACAGCCGCCTTCTCGGTTCCTTTCAGCCGGCCTTCGAGCTGCGGGATCACGCTGTACTGCAATTCGCCGGCGCGCTGGTAATCGCCGCGCCGGATCGCATCGGCGAGATCGAATTTCGCCTTGTCGAGCTGCTTCTGCAGCTCGGCCGCCGACGATAGCTTGTCCTTCTCGGCTTTCCATTTTGCGGTGAGAGCGTCGGCCTTCTCTTGCAGCGCCGCGAGATCCTTTTCCAGCCGCTTGAGCCGCTCCTTCGACGCCGCGTCGCGTTCTTTCTTCAGCGCCTCCTGCTCGATCTTGAGCCGCACGATTTCGCGGTCGAGATTGTCGAGCTCTTCCGGCTTGGAATCGATCTGCATGCGCAAGCGCGCCGCCGCCTCGTCGACCAGATCGATCGCTTTGTCAGGGAGA
>DASXJB010000209.1:0-5832 GCA_036497645.1 Xanthobacteraceae bacterium | reverse complement strand
GGCGTCATTCCGCCCAACGCCACGCTGATCTTCGATGTCGAACTGCTCGGCGTGAAGTGAGGGAAGCGGCCCTTCGAGGCTCGCTCCGCTCGCACCTCAGGGTGACGGTACCCCTCCGGCGCCGGAATGCCGCACGCCGCGCACTAATTCCCCCGCAACACTCGATCGCTTTGCTGTTGCGCGGCAACGAAACGCTCGCCTGCTTCCAGATACGCCTTCATCAGCGGCTGCAGCTCGTCGAGGGTGCGCTGGTCCTTGGCCTGGATCTGCGTGCCGGAGACGACGAGCTTGGTGCGGTGCGCGTTGATATAAGCGACGAGCGCAAGCGCTCCGTCGATTCCATTGCTGAGCGTTTTGGCGGAATTTTCGAACGCCAATGTCGGCGCAACCACAAGCTTGTCGAAGGTTTTGTCGTAGACCGCTTTGAGATCGTCGGGCTGTTTAAGCGCGGCGCGATCGGCTGTCACCTTCGCCAGCCGCGTTTCGATCACCTGCTCCATTTTGTCGACGGCGTCTTTGGCCGCCGTGAGATCCGCTGGTGCGGCAGCCATCTGCTCGATCGTGCGCGGGACGGGATTTGGTCCGAACCCGAGCTTGATCGCCTGCGCGACAAAATTATCCATCGGGACTTTCATGTCTTTGTCGAAATCCAGGATGATCGCGTATTGCTGCAAATAGGGCCCGATCGCCTTCTCGTCATTGTCTGTCGGGACAAGGAAATGAATACCGGGCCGGTTATTGATGTCTTGGAGGAAGGCGATGAAAGACTTGCGCTGTTCGGCTTCGCCGTTGCTCCAGGAAAAGCCCGCCAGCGTCGCAGCAAACAAAATGCACATTGCGCCGCGCGCAGCGCGATCCAGAATCGACATCGCTATGCTCCAGTAGAATCCCTTAGCCGCGTGGTCGGCTCGCCGGAACATAAAACATCAAGTCGGGGGTCGCACTCGTCGTGACGCAAAGAAATTTACTCCCCCTCCCCCTCCGGCGCCGGGATGCGCGTCTCGTGGAAGCCGCGCGCGTGCATGACATAGACCTCGCGCACGAGAATGTGGGTCGCGACCTCGTTTTCGGTGCGGCCGAGCTTGCCGAGGGTGGCCAGCAAGGCGAGATAATTGAAGGTCTCGATTGGTAGCGTCAGGCTTAAAGCCCTCGCTTCCGAGCGGTTTTCCGGTCGCGCCATCGGTCCGAACGCCTCATATTATAATCGGATTATAATGCCATTTTAACTCTTGGCAGGCGAGTCGAATCGTGCGACGTTTCGATTCGGCGAGGGTTCTCGCTTAACAGCGACAAGAAGCGGCCCCGATAAAGTGCAGCGTACGGGCGCCACTCCAACGGCGGGTTTGTCATCCTTGAGGCGGGATGCGGCTCGGTGAAATGCGGCGAAGTGCTTGGTGGGGCTGATCTTTTCGGCGGAGCGGCTGCCACCGCGCTTTGGGGTTACGTCTGGGGCATGTTTCCGGATCGGCTCCTAAAGCCGCGCACCGATTTTCGCTTCGAGGTTTGCGTCTCGCGGTTGCCCGCTGCGCGCGGCCATCGCCCTGTCGGCGGCCCAGAACGGCCGCGGCACTAGAGCGAGGCCGTTTCCATGTCCCCATCAATCGCCCCATCAATCCCTGTTTCGTCACCTGCTATTCCACCGATCGCACCGACTGCTTCTGCAATTGATTCGGCGATCGTCGCGCCCGCGCCAAAGAACGTCCCCTCTTCGAACGCGACTTCTACGGCGACTTCTACGGCGACCTGGACGCCTGAGCGCATCGAGCAGCTGCGCAGCTGCGTCGGGAGCGGCATGACCTGCAGCCAGATCGCCGCCGCGATCGGCGTCTCGCGCAACGCGGTGATCGGCAAAATCCATCGGCTCGGCATATCGTCGGGGCGGCCCGCGGGTGCGGGTGCGCGTGCGAACTGCCCTCCGCGCGCGCGGCACCCGCGGGGACCGACGCAGCGGCGGTTGTTGCGGCTTGCCTACGCCCAGGCGCCGCTCGATGAGATCATGTCAAGCATCGCGGTCATCAGCACGCATCCGTGCACGCTCATGGACATTGACACGCACCAATGCCGTTGGCCGATCGGCGATCCAGCCTCGACGCATTTTTTGTTCTGCGGCAATGACGCGATCGCGGGCCTTACTTATTGTGTCGGCCACGCGCGCATGGCCTACCGCGCGCCGGCCTCGCGGCGCTGAAAAAACCCTCTCCCCTCGCGGGAGAGGTGGCGAGTGCAGCACGCCAGTGCTGCACGAGCCGGGTGAGGGGGGACGGGATGGGGCCCCTCACCCGCTTCACTCGCTACGCTCGCCACAGCCGATGCTTCGGATCGGCGTCGTTTAACAGGAACGGTGTCCGAAGGACGCCTTATGACCCCGTCCCGCAAGCTGCGCGGCTGACCACGACACGAATCGATGCCGCTGCTAGCATCCCCCGATCGCGTCGAGGGGGAATGCCGTGACTCGCAACAACGTGCTTTATCTTGTCATCGGCGCGCTTGCGGTTGCCGTCGCCGTGCTGAGCTATCAGCTCTATCAGGACCGCAAGGAGCCCAAGGGCGTCCATATCGACGTCGGCACCGGCGGCCTGTCGATCCAGGGCAAATAAAGACGAGTAGCGAAGCGGCGCGCGTTCGGACCAAGAGCGGTTAGTCGTCGTCCCGGTAGCCGTCGCCGCGGCGGAAAGAGCCGCCGCCCCAGAATGGTTCAGACCGCGATCGTCCGGCTTCGAGCGCTTGGTTCCCTTGTGTCCCTCGGTTCTCTTGGGTCCGATCGGTCTCCTCGGGCTGCTCACGCGTGATCACGCGCGACCTGTTACGATAGCGTGTGTCGCGCCCGTACCGCCGCGTATCGGACCGCGAAGCGTCGGACCGATAACCGCTGTTGTCCTGATCTCCTCTGGCGTCGCCATCAGATTGATCTGCGGCGTCGCCATGAGGCTGTTCTCTCGTTTTGCCGTATGATCGCTCCCTGCGAGTGCCGTAAGAATCGTAGAGCCGGCGCTGCGAAGCCGCCCCCGAGGAATCATCGTTGCCGCCGTTACGCCAGCCATTCGCGCCAAAGATGATTTGGTGTCTGCTATGACGGCCACGGCGCGAACTGTAAGCGCGATCCTGATCATCCGCGGTTGCGGCGGTGGCGCCGCGATCGCTGTTTGCCTCTTTGCGATCCGTTTCGCTATTTTTGTTCGTGGCGGGTTCGCTGGTCTGCGCAGCAGGCGATGGCGGGGCTTGCTGCTGCGCGCTAGTCGCATTTGCCGCGTCCGGATGCGCGCGCGACAGCGCATCGGGCCAGCGCGTCTGCGACTGCTGCGTGGTGGTGGCGGCTTGCGTTGTTGCGGTTTGCGGTTGCAGCTGTGACGCCGGCCCGAGCGGTTTCGCCGTCAACAGTTGCGGTGAAATTTGTGCCTGCGCAGGAGCTGAATTGCGCTGCGGCGCGGGCGGCGGTCCCGACATTCCGGCCGATGGATCCGGGATGGCGCCGCCGACAATTCTGACCGGCTTCGTCCTATGCTGGTCCATGGCGCTCGCCGCACTATCGGCGCGCGCATCCAGCCGCGACTGCGAACTCGGTTCCCAGGTCAAAGCGCTGTCGACCGCGAATATCGCGAAGCCGCCTATCATGCCGCCGACAAGCGCCGCGCCGGCGATCACCGGCACAACCCGCGTCGCACGCAGGAACCAGTTAACATCGGAATAGCCGCTGCGCATGGTGAACTCCCTTCGCGAACTCCGGGGTTCCCCGTGCGCCGTCATCCGAAGTCAACGGCAACGCGCGAATTCGCGCCGCCGTTCCTCTCGTTGTTGTTCCATGAGTTGTTCCGTGCCAGCGCGTTTTGCAGCGCGAGATTTCACGCGTCAGGCACGGCGATTGTCCGCGTCTCGACAAGTCGGCATAGCTGGACCGCGGAACGCGCACACTGTTTGTGAGTTTCCTATCCGACTCAGTGTCCGAGGGAGGTCGAGTAAAAATTAATCGTGGAGCGGAACCAATGACCCCGCACGATCAGGAGCTTTTGGAAAAGCAATTGCATGGAATCGATGGTCGCCCGCCCGAGGGCGTTTTCATGCTCGCCATTGCGGCCGTATTTTTTGCCGGCATGGCGCTCGGGGGATTCCTGTTCGCCTATACCGATCAGCCGCCGCTGCGGATCGCGGCAAACGACATCGCCGCCCACACGGGCCAGCCGGTCTTGCCGGCCACGCGCTAAAACTCGTCGCCGGCGCTGACGGCCGATTACTGTTCCGGTTCGGTGGTGAAGAACAGCGGATAGCCTTTGCTTTTGCCGAGCTCGGTGCCTTCCTTGGCCTTGGTCTCGGCAACGTCGCGAGTATAGACCGCGATCACGCAAGCCCCGCGCTGATGCGCCGTCATCATGACCCGATAGGCTTGATCGCCGCTCATGCGGAACACCGCCTTGAGGACCAGCACGACGAATTCGCGCGGCGTGTAATCATCGTTGAGCAGGATAACTTTGTAGAGTGGCGGGCGCTGGGTTTTGGTCTTCGTCTTGGTGCGCGGCGCAACGATGGTTTTGGTCATTGCAGAGCCCTCGAACACATCGCGCGCAAAGGCCGACCGTTATCGATCGGAAAATCTGTGCGCCGAAAATCTGTGCACCCTAGGGGTCGTGCTCATGCACGCTCTCTTGCGCGACCGGCCGCGCCAATCTCGCAAGCTTCGCAATATAGTCGCTTGCCAGCGGGCATTCCAATACGCGGCTTTCGCGCCTGGGAACCGGGCGCCGCATGTGGCGTTGATGACCGCTTTTGTGCGAACATTGCCGTGTTGAAACTCATCCGGTAAGAATTTTCGCGAGGCTCGCTATGCACATTGTCTGGGTGATCATCATCGGTTTTGTCGCCGGCATCGTCGCGCGCTTGCTGGCGCCCGGACCAAATAATCCGGCCGGTTTCATTCTCACGACGCTGGTCGGCATCGCCGGCGCTTTCGTCGCCACTTTCATCGGCCAGGCGATCGGCTGGTACGGACCGGACCAGGGCGCGGGCCTGATCGGCGCCGTTATCGGCGCGCTGGTCGTCTTATTCATCTGGCACCGACTGGTGTCGGCGCGCGCTATCCCAGACCCCGGCGCCAGACGCTGGCTTTAGGCTGGACCGGCGCCCGGCGCGGCGACTTGCGCTCGACGACGACCGCGCGCGCGACACCGCCGCGGCCCGGAATTGTTAGCCGGCTATCGGGCCGCCGCATTTTCAGAACGGCTCGCCTCGCCTCCTCGGCCGGGACGGACATCAATGCGACGACGATCTCGATTTGGCCCGCAAGGTCCTCGGTGAGACCCTGCGCGGCCAAGACCGCATCGTCTAGTGTCGGCGGATCGCGCCGCACCCGGCGCAAGCCGTCCTTTGTCTCCCATACCTCGCTCAACGTCGCACCTTGCGCGCCAAGTTGTTGCGCTGTTGACCTTTCGCCGATTATTATCAGCGATTTACCGCGCTGCAGCAAGTATATTGTGCAGCGCACTCACGGGATTGTTAACGCCGTGAGCGGCTATTGGTTCATGACGCGAAGGCGATTCGCCTAGCGGCCGGCCATTTCGCTGAACAGCACGCCGCCTTTAGCTTTTGAAGTTCTGGGAGTCTCGACCAGCGATACCGTGACCTGATCGGCGGTCGTACCCGCGTTCTTGACCACGGCGTGCGTAATGTCTTGCACCAGTCCGCGCTTCTGCTCGAGCGAGCGACCCTCCAAGAGATAGACGACGACTTCCGGCATGCGCCCCTCCATTGTTGCCGGCCTGCGGCACCCGGATGATTAGTCGTTTATCGGGAGCGAGATGGGCTTGCTTGAAATTCGGGTGCGAACTATCGGGAAGTTCCCGG
>DASXJB010000208.1:0-2702 GCA_036497645.1 Xanthobacteraceae bacterium | reverse complement strand
CAAGCCCGGTGCCGACGCGCGCCGAGGTCTCGGACGTCGCCACCGCGATTTTCGACGGCGCCGACGCAGTCATGCTATCGGCGGAATCGGCATCGGGACAATATCCGGTCGAAGCGGTCGCGACCATGAACCGCATCGCCGAAGAGGTCGAGGATGACGGCACCTATTTGCCGTCACTCCACCTCCTGCATACCGAGCCGGAACGAACCGGCGCCGACGCGATCGCCGCTGCGGCACGGCAAGTCGCCGAGACGCTTGATCTGTCGGCGATCGTCTGCTGGACCTGCTCCGGTTCGACGGGCTTGCGCGTGTCGCGCGAACGGCCGAAATGCCCGATTGTCGCCATTTCGCCGGCCGACGCGGCGGGGCGGAAACTGTCCATGGTCTGGGGCATCCATTGCGTTATCGACGAGGATGCGCGCGACCAAAACGATATGGTGGAGCGTGCCTGCCGCATTGCGTTAAAGGAGCGTTTTGCCGCGCCGGGGCAGCGCGTCATCGTCGTGGCCGGCCTGCCGCTCGGCACGCCGGGCGCGACGAACTTCATGCGCATCGCTTACATCGCCGACGAGAATGCAGGTAAATAAGCGCGGAACAGAGCCCAAGGGAACAGCGCCCAAGGGAACAACGCCCAAGGGAACAACGCCCAAGGGAACAGCGCCCAACTCAGTCCGACCCGATAAAATCGCCACGGGCCTGACGACGCCGAATCGAGCTCTGTAACTTCCCTCCGCGCTCTCGGCTCTATTCAGCTCGCGCCTTTACCGTTCGCCTTGAACGTCACCGAACAGCAAAAACCGTCTGGCGCAAATTTCTGCTGCATAGTTCCGGATAAAGCCTTGATACAGGCAGTCATTAAGTGACTGCCAAAGCCGACCCTTTGCGGAGATTCGATCCGCGGGCCACTAATCTCTTTCCAGGCCAGAACAATCGTATCTCGATTCTCCCGCCAATCGACTAAAACGCGACCGCTTAGTCGCGAGAGCGACCCGTGCTTCACGGCGTTTGTAATAAGCTCATGAACTAGAAGAATGAGATGACGAGCGGTATCCGGTTTAAGCATGATTTCCGGGCCGAACGCCTGCAAGCGGTCTTCGCCATATGGCGCGAAAGCCTCAAGCAGCAGTTGTTTCACTGTGAGCAATTGCAGTTGAGACGCCGTGAGCAGTTCGTTTGCATGCATCATCGCTTTGATGCGTCCAAACACCTTGCTTGCGCGTTCGGGGTCATCGGCCAAGCTTTTTCGGACGATCACATCGATTGCAGCGCAGACGTTTTTACTTCTGTGCTGCAGCTCTTTGGCTAGGATTTCATTGGTCAGATTGCGTCTGTGCAGCCGTTTCAAAACTACGCGACAATAATGAGCAAAAGAAATGGTCAATGCAGCCGAGACCAAATACATGACGAAGTCGACAAGCTCGCCATAACTTTGCGAGCTGGTATGGAAATAAGAAGGAACGAAGAACAATCTAACGATTATTGTGGACCCAATCGTTACGCCTAGAGCGGCCGGAATCCCGGCAAGCAGGCCGGCCGCCAATATCGCCGGAAAGTAAGTCGCGAACAGAAAATCTGAATTGGTCCAATTGCCGATTAACCGGAGAGCTGTAGCTGCGCCCAAACAAATGAGTCCGATCGTCAGTGCATCAATAGAGAACAGCGGTATCCGGGCGCTTAGCTCAGCCAAGCGGTCGAGAGGGTCGCCTCGCTGCGAATCCGGCGGGACACTTTCGTCTGAGTTGGACAAAGCGGCATGTTGTTCAATGGCTTGAGCCACGGCGATTCTCCCGACCGCGCAGACCGGTGCGAAAAAGCAACGAAACCTATAAGCGGGCCGAAATTGCGATTTTTGTGTGCCTGAGCCTCCCCTCGACTGATGGCCCGTTCGGCCAAAGCCAAAGCTGTTCTGACCAGGTGCCGGCCGCTGCCGTCATTCAACTTATTGATTGTAAAACGTCTCGCGACTCCGAGGCGCATCGCGCATCTTGGGCCGCCGACCGCGTGCTTTGATTGCGGAATAGGCCACAGCGACAAAATGTCGTAGCGCACATGTTTGTTATCTCGTTTGGGAAGCCGGCTGCGCTCATTGCCAGCGTAACAGATATTTTTCCAACCTGCCGGCAATGCCGAAAATGAGCAGCACTACGACGAGTATGAGGAAAATCAGCGCGAACATCAGCGCGGCGTTGTAGGTGCTTTGCGCAAACGACAACAGATAGCCGAGCCCATGCGTCGCCGCTACGAACTCGCCCACCAGCGCGCCGGTGAAAGCAAAGCCGACCGCGATCTTCAGATTGCTCAAGATCCAGGCGGTGACCGACGGCAGATAAACGTGCCGAACTAGCGCCCAACGGTCGCCGCCGAGCGTAATCACGCGCTCGACCATCCTGCGGTCCACCTGCCGGATGCCGGTGAACACGGTGAAAAAGATCAGCACCGCCACGAGAATGAAGGACAGCGCGATTTTGGAAGCGAGCCCAATGCCGAGCCAGATCACGAAAAGCGGCGCCAGGATCACGCGCGGTACGGCATTGAGCAGCGTCATCACCGGCTCGAGCAGCTCGGCGACCAACCGCATCTGCGCCGCGGCGACGCCAAGAACGACGCCGACCGCAATGCCGAGCGCGAGACCGCCGAGCGCGGCGGTGAAGGTTGCCTCAAGATGCGGCCAGATGCGGCCGTCGAAAAAAAGGTCAACAAGC
>DASXJB010000207.1:0-6096 GCA_036497645.1 Xanthobacteraceae bacterium | reverse complement strand
GGCGGCACGGCGGTGGAAGCGATCGATGACAAGGCGCTGGCGCTGCCGCCGCTCGATCTCGCGCTCGCGCGCGGCCTGATCGCGCGCACCCGCGTTTCGCGCATTCTCAAAGCCTATCGCAACGTGCCGGCCGCCGATGAGACGGCGATCGTGCTCGTTCTGGTCAAGCTGTCGCAGCTCGCGGCCGATTTTCCAGAAATTCGTGAAATCGACCTCAATCCGGTGCTCGCCGACGAGACCGGCGTGATCGCGGTGGATGCTCGCATCGCGGTCGCGCCGTCTGAACGGCGATGGGCCGGGCCGTTATCCGGCAATCCGCGCTTTGCCATCCGGCCATATCCGAAGGCCTGGGAGCGCCACCTGACGCTGCCCGACGGCAGCAAGATCTTCGTGCGTCCGATCCGGCCCGAAGACGAGGCGCTCTATCCGGCGTTCCTGACCGCGGTGACGCAAGACGATGTGCGCCTTCGCTTCTTCGCGCCGGTGAAGGAATTCAGTCATGGCTTCATCGCGCGGTTTACCCAAATCGATTACGCCCGCGCCATGGCGTTCATCGCCATCGAGGAGGCGACCGGGCAGATGCTCGGCGTCGTGCGCGTCCATGCCGATTCCGAATATCGCACCGCTGAATACGCGATTCTCGTGCGCTCCGACCTGAAGGGGCACGGCCTCGGCTGGCTCTTGATGGAGCTGATGATCGAATATGCGCGCGCCGAAGGGCTGCAGTCGATTCGCGGCCAGGTGCTGCAGGAGAACAGGACAATGCTGCAAATGTGCCGGCAGCTCGGATTTCATATCGCTCCCGACCCGGAGGAAACTTCTATCGTCGTCGTGACGCTGGCGCTGAAGCCCTCATGACGTGCAAAACGGCAGATGCGGAGAATTTTTGAACCACGTCGCTGAGCGCGCCCGACACCTTTTCAGGTATCGGTCGAGTGGAGCTGCACTGCGGCGGTTTGGCGCTTGTCAGTCGCGAATCTTGATTTGGCCATACCGGTCGCCTACCTGCAGATTAATAACTGAATCCGGGCCCCTCTGGCGAGGACGCCGAAACGTCGGCCAACCTCGCGATGTCGGATCACCTGTTCCGCGCCAAGTCGCATGGATCCGCTGACGTCAGGGCCCAAACTATCTGCATCTCCCCTGATCTGCCTGATCTGAGCTCCTTGGGCGCACACGTGGCGTATCTGCGAGGAGAACAACATGGCTATCTACACCGTCCGCCCCGACATTTCGGGCGAGTTGTGCAACCCGTTTGATTGCGACGAACTGATCGTCAAGGCCCTTGTCACCGTCAGCGCTTTCGTGGCGCTTGCGGACGGACGCCTTGACACGGTCGAGCGCGACGAGGCGGTGAATTACATCGAACGTCAGCAGCTTGCCCCGACCATCTCGCGCGAGCGCATTGCCGAATTCTTCGATGCTCGCGCACGAGATCTCGAAGACAGAGATTTCGCGGACTTGATTGCCGAGGCGCTGCGACCGGTAGCGGCCTTATCGCTGACCTTTGATGTGGTTCGAATTGCTGAACAGGTCGCGGCGGCCGATCGGCGCCTGGATCCTAACGAAGCACAAGTGATTAGCCTTATACGCCTCATCAGTATGACTCCTGCGGGGCCGAAGGCCGCCGACTCCGCTGGATCACCGGTGGATTGGGTCGATTGATCCTGGAACAGGAGATCGACAAGTGACGGGATTTATCAAAACTCGTCCCGAGACGAAAGAGGTCCCGGCGCAAACGATCAGCGCCGATGACTGGCGTCTCGAGCGACTTATAGAACGCTCGCCGCAACGAGTTCGCTCAACCGTTCGTTTCCTGCGACGGCCATCCAGCCGTTGGCTTCGGATTCCGACGGGACTGTTTCTCACGGTTGGCGGCGTGCTTTGGTTTTTGCCGATCGCCGGATTGTGGATGCTTCCGATCGGTTTGGCGCTGCTCGCCGATGACGTGCCGCCGTTGCGATCGCTCCGGCGCCGAACTCTGGATTGGATCGAATGTCATCGACCAGATTGGCTGGCTCATCGATCCCGTTCGCAATGATGCGTCATGGCCGATCTCATCACCAGCACCGCCATCGCGACCTTGATTCAGGTCGTGATGATCGACTTGGTGCTGGCTGGAGACAATGCCCTCGTCATCGGCCTTGCCGCCGCCGGCCTGCCCACCAAGCAGCGAAAACGTGCAATCGTATTCGGCATTCTTGCCGCGACCGCGCTTCGCATCATATGCGCCAGCGTAGCAACGCAGTTGCTGGAGATAGTCGGGCTCCTGCTCGCCGGCGGTATTCTTCTTCTCTGGGTCTGCTGGAAGATGTGGCGCGAGCTTCGCGCGCCATCGCAGGATCTGCATCGAGCAGACGAGATGCCGGTGGACTATGCCGTCGGGCGCGACGGCACGGTAGCCGCGGGTCTGCATCGCAAGACTTTCGGTCAAGCCGCGTTACAGATCATGGTGGCAGACTTCTCCATGTCCCTCGACAACGTGTTGGCCATTGCGGGCGCGGCACGCGAGCATCCGTTCATCCTTGTTTTTGGCCTGCTCCTGTCCATCGCCTTGATGGGGGTCGCCGCCGGCTTGATAGCTCGCTTGCTTCAGAAACACCGCTGGATTGCATATATCGGTTTGGCAATTATTCTTTATGTGGCCGGTGAAATGATTTATCGCGGCGCCTACGAGCTGAAGCCCGTCATCGGGTAAGATCGACGCGGGTTGCCTACCCGTTTCTGTTGGCGAGTGTGAAGTTCATGAGGGGTTGCACAGACAGTCGCGCCACTACAAAAGAAACCTTCCGGGCATATCTTCATTTGACCGATGAAAATCCGGTCAATCGAGCGGCCGAGCCGTCCATTGAACCAAGTTAAGGCGTACACGAGGCGCAAATGGCGACAACCTTGAAACAGATGATGGACGCCGCCAATGCGGCGGTGCCGCGGATCACCCCGGCGCAGGCGCGCGAAATGATCGCGCAAGGCAATACGCTCGTCGTCGACGTGCGCGAGCCGCCGGAAGTGGAGAAGACCGGCAAGGTCGCCGGCGCCGTCAACGTCTCGCGCAGCTTTTTGGAATTTCGCGCCGATCCCGACTCGCCATCGCACGACAAGAATTTCAGCAAGGACAAGAATGTAATCGTTTATTGCGGCTCCGGCGGCCGCGCGGCGTTGAGCGGCAAGGCGCTCAAGGAGCTGGGCTACGAGCGCGTCTACAATCTCGGCGGCTTCAAGGACTGGGCCGACGCCGGCGGCGCGGTCGAGAAGTGAACGGTTGAGAAAATTTTCGCCTCAATCACCGCGACCGTGGATCGAGCGCGTCGCGCAAACCATCGCCGACCAGATTGAACGACAGCACGGTCAGGAAGATGGCGAGCCCCGGCCAGATCGCCATCCACGGGGCGTTGACGAGAAACCGTTGCGCGGCATTGAGCATGCTGCCCCATGACGGCGCCGGCGGTTGCTGCCCGAGGCCGAGAAACGACAATGCGGCTTCGGCGATGATGGCCGCGGCGATCGACAGCGTCGCCTGCACCAGCAATGCCGGCAGGATGTTCGGCAGAATGTGAACAAGCGCGATCCGCCAGTGCGGATTGCCGACCGCGCGCGCGGCCTCGACATAATCCTCGACCTTCACTGCCATCACCTGGCCGCGTGTCAGCCGGATGAAGATCGGCGTCGTGGTAATGCCGATGGCGATCATCGCGTTGCCGAGGCTTGGCCCGAGGAAAGCGGCGAGCACAATCGCAAGAATAAGAAACGGACAGGCCAATAGCGCGTCGGTGATCCGGCTGAACAGCGCATCGATGAAGCCGCCCAGATAACCGGAGATCAGCCCGACCGGCACCCCGACGAGGAGCGCGATTGCGACCGAGATAACGCCCGCCAGCAGCGAGGCGCGCGCACCGTAAATCACCCGCGCGAGCACATCGCGCCCAACATCGTCGGTGCCGAACCAGTGCAAGGCCGACGGCGCCTTGCGCACCGCCGTCCAGGTCTGCAGGTCCGGATTGTAGGGAGAGATCAGAGGCGCCAGCACCGCCGCGGCGACGAAAAGCGAGATGACGGCAAGTGCAACCAGCGCGCCCTTGCGGCGCTTGAACCTCCGCATCGCGCGCGCCGTCGGCGTCTCGACGTTTTCGGCTGACGTCGCGCCGGCAGTCGCGGTGAGCGCCGCTTCGGCCATCGCTCAACCGCGCAACCGCGGATTGACCAGGATGTAGGCCATGTCCGCAACGAGATTGAGGGTCATATAGGCCGTAGCCGTCACCAGCACGACGCCTTGCACGACCGCGTAATCGCGATTGAAAACGGCGTCGACGATCAGCTTGCCGAATCCGGGAATGGTGAAAATCTGCTCGGTAAGCACCGCGCCCGACAGCAAGGTGCCGAATTCGAGCGCGCCGAGTGTGATGACCGGCGTCAAAGCGTTGCGCAAGGCGTGCTTGAATATGACGCTGTGTTCAAGGAGCCCCTTGGCGCGCGCGGTACGGATGTAGTCGCTTTCCAATACGTGCAGCATCGCGCTACGGGTATGCCGCATCAGAATCGCGGCAATCGCATTGCCGAGCACAAACGCCGGCATGATCATCGTGGCAAGGCTCGCCCGCCAATCCTCCGTGAGCGGCACGTAGCCGGAGGCGGGCAGCCAGCCGAGCTTCACCGAGAACAGGAAGATCAGCATGATGCCGAGCCAGAAATTCGGCGTCGAAATACCCCACAGCGCGAAAACGTTTGCCGCATAATCCCAGACGCTGTCCTTCTTGACCGCCGAGACGATTCCGGCGCCGACACCGATGACGAGCGCGATGACGATGGCCATGGAGGCCAGCGTGATGGTGACTGGCAGTTTTGTGACGATCAGCGAAAGAACCGGTTCCTTGAGCCGCATCGACTCACCGAGATCGCCGGACAGCGCACCTTTGACCCAATAGACGTATTGGACGGGCAGCGGGCGATCGAGATGATAGTGCTGGCGTATTTGCTCGATCGCCGCGGGATCACGCTCTTCGCCGGCCATGACCAGCGCGGGGTCACCCGGCAAAACATGTTGCAACGAAAAAATTATCACCGACACGAAGAACAAGGTCGGAATAAGCTGCAAGAGTCTCCTGCCGACGATCGTCAACATCGGTGGGACGGTTATTTCAGCGTCAAGCCGACGACGCGCACCATACCATCGGGGAGCTGGCGATAGCCCTCTAGGCGTGCCGTGTGGGCGATCAGCATGCGCCGATGATAGAGGTAAATGATCGACTCGCCGTCGAGAAGGAGCGGAGTCAGCTTTTCATAGATCGCTTTGCGCTGCGCCCGATCTGAAGGAACGCGCGATTCATCGAGCAGCTTATCGACATCCGCATTGCATAACCCCGTGTAGTTCAACGGCGCCTTGCATTTGTAGAAGCTGTACAGATTACCATCGGGATCGCTGCGGCCGCTCCAGTCCAACAGGTAGGCTTCATATTCGCCGGCCTCCGCCTGCTTCAGCGAGGTCGCGAATTCGGTCACGCGGATTTTCATGTTGAGGCCGATTTCGGCGCCCATCGCTTGAACGACCTCGGCGACGGCCTGCGGCTCGGCGCCTTTCGGCACCATGAAATCGACGTCGAAAGGCGTCGCGACCCCCGCTTCTTTGAGCAGCGCCTTGGCCCTAGCAACATCGCGCTTGGGCACCGGAAAATTCTGCTGATAATAAAAATTCTCCGGGTTCACCCATTGATTGCCCGGAACGAATTCGCCGTTGAAGACGACTTGGTCGAGCGCCTCGCGGTCGATCGCGGCGTCGAGCGCCCGGCGGACCGCAGCTGACTTGCCGAGTGGATTATTCGCGCGTCCGCCTTTATCGATATTGATGTCGATCCCCATATAGCCAAGCCCGAGCGCGGTCGCGAGCTTAAGCTTCGGGTCGGCGCGGATATCCTTGATATCGTTCGCTGGCGCCCGCTCGATCAGATCAAGCCCGCCACTCTTGAGATTGGCGAGGCGCACAGTCTCGTCGCTGATCGGCAAATAGACGACCCGGTCGATATGGACATTGTCCTTGTTCCAGTAGTCGGCGAATTTCTCGCCGACGATGCGATCCTGCGGCACGCGCTCGACAAACTTGTA
>DASXJB010000206.1:0-17749 GCA_036497645.1 Xanthobacteraceae bacterium | reverse complement strand
TGTTCGACGAGCTCGGCTTCTTCTATGTCGGACCGATCGACGGTCACAATATTGACCACCTGCTGCCGGTTCTGAAGAACGTCCGCGATATGAAGAATGGGCCGATACTCGTCCATGTCGTGACGCAGAAAGGCAAAGGTTACGAGCCGGCGGAAAAATCGGCGGACAAATACCACGGCGTCGTGAAGTTCGACGTCGCCACCGGCGCCCAGCAAAAATCAAAGACGGCGGCGCCGCAATATACCAAGGTCTATGCCGAAAGCCTGATCAAGGAAGCACGCAAGGACGAAAAGATTGTCGCCATAACCGCGGCAATGCCTTCTGGCACCGGACTTGATCTCTTTCAAAAGGAATTTCCGAACCGGACGTTCGATGTCGGCATCGCGGAACAGCACGGGGTAACATTCGCTGCGGGTCTCGCCACCGAGGGCTTCAAGCCATTCGCGACAATTTATTCGACCTTCCTGCAGCGCGCTTACGATCAGGTCGTGCACGACGTCGCAATTCAGCGCCTGCCGGTGCGATTCTGTATGGATCGCGCCGGACTGGTCGGCGCCGACGGCCCAACGCATGCCGGCGCGTTCGATGTCGCCTATCTCGGTTGCTTGCCTGGCTTCGTGCTGATGGCGGCCGCCGACGAAGCGGAGCTGGTGCATATGGTGTCGACTGCGGTCGCGATCGATGATCGTCCGTCGGCCTTGCGCTATCCCCGCGGCGAAGGCATGGGCGTACCGCTTCCGGCAGAGGGCAAGCCGCTCGAAATCGGCAAGGGCCGGATCATTCGCGAAGGCAGCAAGGTCGCGCTGTTTTCGTTCGGCGCCCGGCTTGCCGAGTGCCTGAAGGCTGCAGACGAGCTTGCAACCTACGGTCTCTCCACCACGGTGGCCGATGCGCGGTTCGCCAAACCCATCGACGTCGATCTGCTGCTTCGGCTGGCGCGCGAACACGAAGTACTCCTCACCATCGAGGAAGGATCGATCGGCGGCTTCGCTGGATTTGTGATGCAGGCGCTTGCCGAGCATGGCGTCCTCGACCGGGGTCTCAAAGTTCGCTCGATGGTCCTGCCTGATGTCTTCGTCGACCAGGACAGCCCGAGCGCCATGTATGCGAAGGCCGGGCTCGACGCCAAAGGCATTGTCGCCAAGGCATTCCAGGCGCTGGGTCAAAATGTTCACGGCGAGGTCATCAAGCTCGCGTAACGCGACCCTGCGAGACCGGTTATTTGCGCGGTAAGCAGGGGTTCAGTCGAACCGCTATAGTGTTGCCGCACGTCCGTCGCTTCACTGTTTTCGCGGAGCGCGTGGACACCAGGATTGCCATGGTCAAGCGAGATCGCGCCGATCGCCTTTTGGTCGCGCGCGGCTTGTTCGAGAGCCGCGCGCGTGCGCAAGCCGCGATCGCTGCTGGACAGGTGACAGCGGATGGCAGCCTCGTTCGCAAGCCGTCCAATCAAATTTCATCTGCCGCAGTGATCGCTGCAGACCCTGCACATCCGTACGTGTCGCGCGGCGGGGTGAAACTCGCCGCGGCGCTCGAGAGTTTTTCGCTCGATATCGCCGGCTGGGTCTGCCTCGACGTCGGATCGTCCACCGGCGGTTTTACCGAAGTACTCCTCGCGCGCGGAGCACGGCACGTCTATGCCGTGGATGTCGGCCGCCGCCAGCTTCACGCACGTTTACGCAATCGCGAACAGGTAACATCAATCGAACAGACTGACATCCGCAATCTCAATCCTTCGCATTTGTCGGAGCCGCCGGATCTTGCCACGATCGATGTCAGCTTCATTTCGCTTAAGCGCGTACTGTCGCATGTCAGCGGTTTGTTGAAACCGTCCGCGACGCTCCTGGCATTGATCAAGCCGCAGTTCGAAGCGGGTCGCCGCCATGTCAAGAAAGGCATCGTACGCGATGCCGTCGTTCAAGCCGCGGTCTGCGATGACATCGTTCGGTTGCTTATTGACTTGGGTTGGCGCGTCGGTGACCCCATTCCTTCGCCAATACTTGGCGGCGATGGCAACCGCGAATTCTTTATCGAGGCCCAGCGTGGTTGAGCGGATTCTGATTAACCGCCTCGGCCAGCACGGCGACGGAATTGCCGATAGCTCCGAGGGACCGATTTACATCCCAGGAACCCTGCCGGGCGAAACCGTCGAAGTGGATGCCGTGCCAGGTCACCCCGACCGCCGGCGTCTTGTGAACGTGCAGCGATCGAGTGCACTGCGAATCGAACCAATCTGCCGACATTTCGGGGTTTGCGGTGGCTGCGCGATGCAGCATTTGAGCGAGGATTCCTATCGCAGCTGGAAGCGCGACTTGGTCGTCACCGCCTTACGCCAAGCCGGCATCGACGTACCCGTCGCTCCGCTCACGGACGCGCATGGCGATGGCCGCCGCCGCGTCGTCTTTCACGCGCGGCGTGGCGGTCACGGGGTACTGCAGGTCGGGTTTTCGGCGGCGCGCGCGCACCACATCGTGCCGATCGACCGGTGTCCAATCCTGGCAACAGGTCTCGACGGCGCAGTGAAAGCTGCTTGGGCCATTGCCGAATTGCTCGATGTCTCCCGTAAGCCGCTGGACATTCAGTTTACGGCAACCGATCAAGGCCTCGATGTCGATATCCGCGGCTCGGGCGCGCTGACCGCGCCGGCCATGGCGACACTGGCGGGCGTGGCGCAGCAGTACAATTTTGCGCGCCTGACCCGTCATGGCGAGCTGATTGCGCAAATGCGGACACCGTCCTTGCGCATGGGCAGCGCAATCGTGCCACTGCCCCCGGGCGCCTTCTTGCAAGCAACCGCACTAGGCGAGGCCGTGTTGTCGCGCCTTGTTGCCGGTTTCTGTACCGGGGTTGATCACATCGCCGACCTGTTCGCGGGGGTCGGAACGTTTGCCTTGCGGCTTGCCGCCCAGGCTCGTGTATTCGCATTCGACGAGCACGAAGACGCAATCGCCGCACTCGAGCGCGCCGCGACAAGCGCCGACGGCCTCAAACCGCTCCGCGCTGAGCGTCGCAATCTGTTCAAGGCGCCATTAAGCGCAGCGGAGCTTAGTAGCTTCGATGCCGTTGTTTTTGATCCGCCCCGCCAAGGCGCTCAGGTGCAGTCACGTGAGATCGCCGCCAGTCGCGTTCCGACGGTCGTGGCGGTATCGTGCAGTCCCGGCACATTCGCACGCGATATGCGGCACCTGCTCGATGGCGGCTATCGGCTGTTATCGGTAATTCCAGTTGATCAATTTCGCTATTCGGCGCATGTCGAGATCGTAGCCCGCCTGCGAAAGTAACACTGCCCGCGCTTTATTTTTCGTGATATGGCAAGCGCCGCTCAACTCGTCTCGTCACCCAAAAGGATCTGAAAATGGCTAGCGTCCTCTTCTCGCTCATCACGCTGCGCGGGCTCACCCTGCCTAACCGCGTCGTGGTATCGCCGATGTGCCAATACAATTCCAATAACGGCTCTGCCAACGATTGGCATTTGATGCACCTCGGCAGCTTTTCCCTGGGATGCGCGGGACTCGTGATGTGCGAGATGACCAATGTCAATTCGCGCGGCCGCATTTCGCCGAAATGCGCGGGCATGTGGTCCGACGAGAACGAGGCGGCGCTCAAGCGCGTCCATGACTTTTGCCGGACTTACGGCGTCGCCAAGCTGGGCGTCCAGCTTGCGCACGCCGGACGAAAAGGGCCGACCACGCCGCCCGCAGCAGGCGGCAAGCCGATCCTGAGCGAGGCGGAAGGCGGTTGGACTCCGGAGGCGCCGTCAGCGCTCCCCTACGACACGGGCTGGCCCGTGCCGCACGCCATGACCAAAGAAGACATCGCGCGTTGCATCGTAGAATTCGCCGCCGCCGCGAAGCGCGTTGATCGCATCGGTTACGATGTGATTGAGCTGCACGGTGGCCATGGTTATCTCCTGCATCAATTCATGTCGCCGATTTCCAACCAACGCAGCGACGAATATGGCGGCTCGACCGAGAACCGCATCCGCTTTCCCATCGAGGTATTCGAAGCGGTTCGCAAGGTATTTCCCGAAACAAAGCCGATCGGGATGCGTGTTTCGGCGACGGATTGGGTGGACGGCGGCTGGACGCCTGAAGAAGCGGTCATCCTTGCGAAAGAACTGAAAAAGCGCGGGATGGACTATATGGACGTTTCAACCGGCGGACTCGATCCGCGGCAGAAGATTCCGTTGGCGCCGGGTTATCAGGCGCCCTTCGCGGAAAAAGTGAAAAAGGAAAGCGGCATCACCACGATGACGGTCTGGCTGATCGCCGGCTATCAGCAAGCCGAAGATATCGTGGCGTCCGGTAAGGCCGACATGATCTGTCTGGCCCGAGGCGCGATGTGGGATCCGCGCTGGGCGTGGCACGCGGCCGAGGAGCTCGGCGCCGAAACGCCGTATGCGCCCAAGATGATGGGGTGCCATCCCAAACTGCGGCCGCAACTATTTCCGAAGCGTGCTGCGGCCATGAGCTGAAGCAGCGATGAATTGAAACGGACTGATCAGCCGTAAGCGAGCGACGAGCCGCTCACGCGTCTATCGGCTCGGTGCCGACGATTTCAATGCCGAAGCCCGACAAGCCGACATAAGTTGTCGGTCTCGATGAGGTAATAAGCCTGATCGAACTGACGCCGAGATCCTTGAGGATCTGGGCGCCCAGTCCGACCTCGCGCCACTGGCGCGTGCGCGCCTCGCCGGACGGGCTTTCCCCGGATTTGGGAATCGATATCACCGGCACGCCGGCAGTGCCGTCGCGCAACAACACCAGTACCCCCCTGCCCTCGGCTTTAAAGCGCGCCAGCGCTTGACGAATCAGTTTGGCGCCGCCGAACACGTCGGAGATGATGTTGGCTCGATGCAGCCGAGTGAGCATGTTCTTGCCGTCGCCGATCCGGCCATGAACGAAAGCCATGTGGTGGACCTGATCGAACGGAGTCAAAAAAGCATAACCGGTCAATGTGCCGATCTCGGATTCGACCGGAAACTCGCCTACACGCTCGATCAATTTGTCGCGTGCTTGACGGTAGGCGATTAGTTCGGCGATGGTGATGCGCTGGAGCTTCTGCCGCTGCGCGAGGTCGGCAAGCTCCGCGCCCCGCATCACAGTCCCATCGTCGTTCATCAGCTCGGCCAGAACCCCGACCGGCGGAACGCCTGCGAGTCGGCATAAATCGACACAAGCTTCGGTATGACCCGACCGCATCAGCACGCCGCCTTCTTTCGCCACTAAGGGAAAGACGTGGCCTGGGCGCACGAAATCAGACGGACCGAAATTGCCGTTTGCCAGCGCGCGCACCGTATTGGTGCGTTCCTCGGCAGAAATTCCTGTGGTGAGGCCGTGGCGCACGTCCACCGATACGGTGAAAGCGGTGCCGAGCGGCGCGTCATTGAGCGCCACCATCGGGTCGAGATGGAGCCGCCGCGCCTCCTCCGGCGCGAGCGGAGCGCAGACGATCCCGGAGGTATGACGAATGATGAACGCCATCTTCTCTGGCGTGCACAGGCTTGCCGCCACGAACAGATCGCCCTCGTTCTCGCGATCGTCGTCGTCGGCGACGATGATGAGCTCGCCGCGCGCAAAGGCGGCTATCGCCGCTCGGGTGCGTTGATGCGCGTCGTTCATTTCTTTGCTGCTTTCCCGATCACTGCCCGCACGTCTGCCGCATGATAGCAGCAAAGCTCATCGGCCGCGTTGCGGATATTCAGCGCGCCGGCGCCGGCAATGGCCAGGCGGGAGCTTCACCGACCTGCCCGCGCTGACGCAAATAATGATCCGCGATCACGCAAGCTACCATCGCTTCTCCGATCGGTACCGCACGAATGCCGACGCACGGATCATGCCGGCCAATCGTTGAGATGTCGGTCTCGCGTCCGTAGCGATCGACGGTGCGTCGCGGAATAAGAATCGAGGATGTCGGCTTGACCGCAAAACGAGCAACCACCGGTTGCCCGGTGGAAATACCGCCAAGGATGCCGCCGGCATTATTGGAGAGAAACCGGGGCTTGCCGTCATTCCCCATGCGCATCTCATCGCCATTCTGTTCGCCGGTAAGTTCGGCTGCGCCAAAGCCCGCACCAATCTCTACACCCTTGACGGCATTGATGCCCATCAGGGCACCGGCCAGGTCGCCGTCCAGTTTACCGTAAATCGGCGCGCCCAATCCGGCAGGCACGCCCTCAGCGACAATTTCAATGACGGCGCCGATCGAGGACCCACGCTTGCGCAGGCCATCGAGGTAATCGCCAAGCATCGCTGCTGTTTTGGCATCCGGACAAAAGAACGGATTGCGGCCGATCTCGTCCCAATCCCAGCGCGCGCGATCGACCCGATGCGGCCCCATTTGCACGAGCGCGCCTCGCACCTTCAGGCCAGGTACGATTTTGCGCGCGATTGCGCCGGCGGCGACTCGCATCGCGGTCTCCCGCGCCGACTGGCGGCCGCCGCCACGATAATCGCGCAAGCCGTATTTTACATCATAAGTGTAGTCGGCGTGGCCCGGCCGGTATTTGTCCTTGATATCCGAATAATCTTTCGAGCGCCGATCGACGTTATCGATCAGAAGCGCGATCGGCGTGCCGGTCGTGACTTGTTTTCCGCTCGCCTCGTCGATAAAGACGCCAGACAGAATCTTGACCGCGTCTGGCTCCTGCCGTTGCGTCGTGTAGCGCGACTGACCCGGCCGCCGGCGATCGAGATAGGGTTGAATGTCCGCCTCGGTGAGCGGAATACGCGGCGGACAGCCGTCAACCACACAGCCAATGGCTGGCCCGTGGCTCTCGCCGAAGGTCGTGACGCGAAATAAATGCCCGAACGTATTGAACGACATGACGCGGCTATAACGTTAAGTAGTTGACGATGAAAATACGCTGAAGCTTTCGCGGCTTCGTAGCCCGCACGTTCTACCGGGTCAAACGCGCGCGTCGCCCGTCAAGCAGCCGGACCACCGCGAATGATCTTGCCGCGTTTCTCGTCACCGCACGATTTTGTCAGCGAAATGGGCAGCTCAGCCAGTCCGCTATAACTTGCCGTTCATGCCTCATTCATCTCGCTGAACGCTGATTAATCGCAAACTGAACGGCTATTAAGTTACAGAAAAATAAGCACTATTTGCGTTTTTTGATTGCGGTGGGAACTCGCTCTGTGTCATTGTTCCTTTCGGTAAGGGGGCGAGGGCCAGGGACAGATCAAGAGCGATCAAACCCGCGACTTGAACCGACCCTGCCGAAGTTCACACCAACACCAAGGAAGAGAGTCATGGCGAAGAAGAAGAAGGCCAAGAAGAAGACCAAGCAGCAGTGAAATTACAGGGCGCGCGCCTCGTTTTGGGGCAGCGCCGGTAGGACCGTCAGATTTCGCGGGGTCACTGATCTCGCCAAGCGGCTGAACGGTGTTCGGCCGCTTTTGTTTTGGAAAGCGACTACTTTGTCCAATCAGACGTAACGCGACAGCCTGCCGGCTGCAAAAACGTACACTACGCCCTGCTCGATTTGCGCATGCGTGGCTTGCTCCTCCGGTAGTATCTTCAAAAGCGCCATCAGCGCACGCACACCGCCACCATGCGCGGCGACCACGGTGTCAGACGTCAGCGAGCGATACCAGGCGTCAATCCGATCAGCGAGCTGGCGGTAGCTTTCGCCGCTGGGTGGCGCGAAATCCCACTTGTCGCGTTCGCGCCGTGTCAAAACGGTACCGTTTCGCGCCTCGATCTCCGTCAGCGTCAAGCCCTCCCACTCGCCATAGGCGATTTCAACCAATCTTGCATCGACTTCGTAATCGTGCGCTTCGAGACCAAGCGTGGCGCGTAGGATCTCCATCGTTTCGCGTGCACGTTCGAGCGGGCTTGAAATATATTTGATTTCTTGCGGCTGCCTGTGATCGCGCGCGAACAGATCGCGCAGCAGGGCTCCGCACTCCGCAGCCTGCCAGCGGCCATGCGCATTCAGAACGGTGTCGCGGCGGCCCTGCAGCCGTCTCTGGGTATTTAAATCCGTTTCACCGTGTCGAACGTAATAGAGGACTGGCATACTCGTTTCGCTTTCACGAGCGCCCGCATCTATGTGCAAGCACGTAGAAAACGACGTGTGCGTTATTCTTTGCCAACCGCAATGTCCGGCGCGTCCGGATGCTTCATGCCGACGATATGGTAACCGGCATCGACATGATGGATTTCCCCGGTCACCCCGCGCGACATGTCTGAAAGCAGATATGCGCCGGCCTCGCCGACCTCCTCAATCGTGACGCTGCGGCGAAGCGGAGCGTTGTGCTCATTCCATTTGAGGATGTAGCGGAAATCGCCGATCCCAGAGGCGGCGAGAGTCTTGATTGGCCCCGAGGAAATCGCGTTGACCCGAATATTTTTAACGCCGAGATCTGCCGCGAGGTAATAAACCGAGGCCTCAAGTGCTGCCTTGGCTACTCCCATCACATTGTAATGCGGCATCCATTTCTCCGACCCGTAGTAAGTCAATGTCAACATTGAGCCGCCATTGGGCATCAATTTTTCCGCACGCTGAGCGATAGCGGTGAATGAATAGCAACTGATCAACAATGTCTTGGTAAAATTCTCGGCCGTGGTTTCGATGTATCGCCCGTCGAGCTGATCCTTGTCGGAAAATGCAATGGCGTGGACCAAAAAATCGATGCTGCCCCACGCGGACTGTACGGCAGCGAAGGCAGCATCAATCGTCTTCGGTTCCATTACGTCGCAGTCGCCGACGACAATACCGCCGACTTCGTGGGCCAGCGGTTCGACGCGCTTTTTCAACGCGTCACCCTGATATGTAAACGCAAGATCAGCGCCATGGCCGCGGCACGCTTTTGCAATCCCCCAGGCAAGCGACCGGCTGTTGGCGACCCCCATGATCAGGCCGCGTTTGCCGCGCATGAGGGCTGAATTTTCCGGCATTCCCCGCACCAAGACCCGATTTCTAGCCTTCGCCTCCTATGGCATAGGGTAGTTGGACCATCAAGCGCAGGCCAGAAAGCGGAATAGACGGCATTTACTGGTGTTTTTCGAATATGGCGTTGGGCAAAAGTGCTTTGGCGCGGTGTAAACTATGAGGTGATTCAAAGGAGGACCAATGCTTGAGTGAGTTTCGCGAGCGGATCGAGGCTGCAATTCCGGCGCTGCGGCGCTACGCGCGCGCACTTACCCGTGACGCCGAAATTGCGGACGATATCGTGCAGGACACGCTGGTCCGGGCGCTCCGCTCCGAACACTTGTTTCACGGCGGAGACATGCGCGCCTGGCTCTATACGATCCTGACCAATCTTAATCGTAACCGCCTTCGTACCCTGGCGCGGCGCCCTGTCGTCTCGCCGATCAAAGACACGGACGCGACTGCCAGCGGTCCGGATTCCGGCGGGCGAGATATCGTTCGTGCGCTCGAAATGCTCACGGAAGAACAGCGATCCGCTTTACTCCTCGTGGTGCTCGAAAGCCTTACCTACCGCGAGGTCTCCGAAGTTCAGGGCGTGCCGATCGGCACCGTGATGTCGCGCCTCGCCCGCGCCCGCAATGAAATTAAGGCCTATTTGGATGGCGAGCGCCCGGCGCTGCGCCGCGTGAAATAACGGTGAGATAAAACGATGAACGACCGAGATCATGTGAGCGAAGAAGAGCTCAATGCCTATGTCGATAACGAGCTGCCTGCCGATCGGCGCAGCGTTGTCGAGGCATGGCTTTCAACACATCCCGATGATGCTGCGCGGGTTGCTGCCTGGCGCAAGCAGGCAGAGCTTCTTTGCCATCGTTACGGCCACCTGGAGTACGAAACGCCGCCGCCGCGCTTTAACCTCGATCGCCTGGCCCGCCGCCGCTTTGGCGCGCTTGCCGCCGTGGCGGCGAGCTTGGCAGCATTCCTGATCGGAGCGGCTGCTGGCTGGACCGTGCATGGAATGGAAACCGAGAAGCCGTCCGATCTGGTCCGCTTCACCAATGACGCGCTCGTTGCGTATCGGCTTTACACCGTCGAAGTCCGCCATCCCGTCGAAGTTCCCGGCGATGAGCGCCCGCATCTGGTGCAGTGGCTCTCAAAAAGAGTTGGCTCGCCGCTGAACCCGCCCGAACTTGACAAGCAGGGATTAAAGCTCGTTGGCGGGCGTCTGCTTCCCGGCCCGACCGGCCCATCAGCGTTTTTCATGTATGAGAACCCCTCGGGCGAGCGCTTCACGCTTTACTGTGGGCGTGTCAGTGACAGCGAGACGGCATTGCGTTACACGACCGGCGGTCAAAATGCCGCCTATTATTGGGTCGACCGCAATTTGGCTTACGTGTTGAGCGGGCCGATGGAGACCGGGAAGCTGCGAGAAATCGCGCAAGCCGCCTACGATCAGATCGATCGCCGGACCGCGCCGCAGGGCTGATCGTCAGCGCTGTCCTGGTTTGCAAGGCGCGGCGCTACTCTGGCCCTCACAGATTTTTCCGGGGATCGTAGCTCTTTTCGCTCTGCCACTTTTTCATCAGCGCTTCGAGTTCACTGTCGCTGCCATCCGGCAGCACAATCCGGACCGTGGCGAGGAGATCGCCGCGACCGGTCTTGGCGGGAAAGCCTTTGCCCTTGAGGCGGAATGTGCGACCGCTCGAAGTCCATGGGGGAATCACTATCTCGACCGGCCGGTCGAGCGTCGGCACACGCACTTTTGCGCCGAGAACAGCCTCATATAGCGTGATCGACAAATCGAGCCGGATGTCGGCACCATCGAGCGCGAACACCGAATGCGGCGCAATCGAGACGGTAATGAGAGCATCGCCGGCGCCGGCTTGGCCGGCCATCCCCTGGCCCTTCAACCTGATCTGCTGACCATTGGTGATCCCGGCCGGAATCTTGACATCAACGTCCTTGCCTGTCGGTAGCCGCAAGCGCTGGGTCACGCCGCGCGCTGCCTCCGGCAGTGTGACGGCGAGCGATGCATGCACATCGGCACCGACGCCGAAATCCTCTGACTCGAAATTGGACCGCGCGCCGGTCCGCCCGCCGCGGCCCATCTGACCGAAAGCGTCTTTGAGAATATCTTCGAAACCGCCAAAGCCGCCGCCCCGACCTCGCCGCGTCGTGCGGGTAAAGCCCTCCGGACCGAAATTGAAGGTTTCGAAGTTCGCGTCGGGACCGAAACCGCCATAGCCTGCTCCAGGCCCGGCGCCTCCGCCGAAGCCTTCAAAGCCGCGGAAACGGGGTTTCCCCTCGGCATCGATCTCACCACGATCGAACGCCTTACGCTTGTCCTCGTCGCCCAGCAATTCGTGTGCAGCGTTCAGCTCGGCGAAACGGGAGGCTGCTTTGGGATCGTTCTTGTTGGCGTCGGGATGCAGTTTTTTTGCGAGCCGGCGGTAGGCGGTTTTGATCTCGCCTGCATTCGCCTTGCGATCTACACCCAAGACTTCGTAGGGATCACGCATCCCCTGGCAGCTCCGCGCTATAATTTCGGGCCTGCCCCCGGCCCGCCCCGGCTGGCCACTTCAATGTGGGAATAAAAGGCCTGCCCTGCAATGCAAGCGAATCGGCCGGCGCAAGCGATGACAGCGCGGTCAGCTCGACTTCAGCGATTTTAGCCGCCTTACCTCCCATGCGCCGCTGGTGGTGCGGCAGGCAGCCCCTTCGAGCCAGTCCTGCGACTCGCCATGCATGTAGCTGGCGAGGAAGTCACGGCAGGCCATGCCCGCTTCCGAGTAGGACGTCGCCAAGGGGGTGATATCGCCGCGGGCGCCACTGTGCGGATTTTGCCACGGCAGGCTCGCGTCCCTGCTGCCGCGCGACAGCGCTTCCGCGGCGGCCGCACGCGCATAGGCGAGATCAAGCTCGGCTTGGGAGGAGCTTTTGGTCAGCGTGCTCGAGGACGCCTTGGCCGGCGGGTTTATCGTTCCGGTCACCTGCGGCCCGCTCTCGCCGGTCGAGACGAGCGAAGCAAGCTGGTACGAACAGCCGGACACCGCTATCAGCGACAGGATGGCGGCGATGGGCTTCACTGGAATTGGGCGCGCCCGCCATAGCAACCGGCATAGGCGCAGCGCCGCGGTTCCACTATCATTATATAAATGCCGGCGGCACCACTCCCGGCCGTCCCACACGAGCACTTCGGGTACTCCGAACAATGTCCGACGCGGCGCCTATAAAACACCCGACAGGGTTAACGGGCGGTGACTTCACCGAAGTCGAGGAGCCGCTGCGTCTGTTTGCGGCGTGGTTCGCCGACGCCAAGCAATCGGAGCCGATTAATCCCGACGCCGTGGCGCTCGCGACGGTCGATACCCAGGGTCTTCCCAATGTGCGGATGGTGCTGCTGAAGGATTTCGACGAGCGCGGATTCGTCTTCTACACCAACGCAGAGAGCATCAAAGGGCACGAACTTGCCGCCGCACCGAAGGCCGCGCTGACCTTTTATTGGAAATCGCTGCAGCGTCAGGTGCGCGTGCGCGGCCAAGTAGAGACGGTCTCTGCGGCGGAGGCCGACGCCTATTTTGCCTCGCGCTCGCGGATGGCGCAGATCGGCGCTTGGGCCAGCAAACAATCCGCCGCGCTCGAAAGCCGGTTGGCATTCGAGAAAGCGGTTGCGCGCTTTACCGCGAAGTTCGCCGTCGGTACCGTGCCGAGGCCGCCACACTGGGTAGGCTATCGCGTTGCTCCGCAGGAAATCGAATTCTGGCAGGAGCGGCCATTCCGATTGCATGATCGCGTCGCCTTCACACGCGCAAGTCCGACTGCGCCGTGGATCAAGACGCGGCTATATCCATGAGCATCTGAGATGCCGGCAACGAACCAGCCCCGACGTACGCTCCTTCTCACCGGGGCGAGCCGAGGCATTGGCCACGCCACGGTCAAGCGCTTTGCCGCAGCCGGGTGGCGCGTGATCACGTGCTCACGGCATCCGTTTCCGGAAAATTGTCCGTGGGAAGCCGGACCCGAGGACCATATACAGGTGGATCTGTCGGATCCGGAAAACACCGAACAGGCGATCACCGAGACCAAGCGGCGGCTTAATGGCGAACTGCATGCGCTGGTCAATAACGCTGCGATTTCTCCTAAAGCTGCGGGCGGCAAGCGACTCGGCTCAATCGAAACGTCGCACCAAGATTGGCAGCACGTTTTTCAAGTGAATTTCTTCGCTCCGATCATGCTGGCGCGCGGATTGCTTGACGAATTAAAGGCCGCGAAAGGCTCGGTCGTTAACGTGACCTCGATCGCAGGTTCGCGCGTGCATCCTTTTGCCGGCGCCGCCTATGCAACGTCAAAGGCGGCGCTTGCGTCGTTGACGCGGGAAATGGCCGCGGATTTCGGCGCAGTCGGCGTACGCGTCAACGCCATCGCGCCTGGCGAAATCGACACGTCGATGCTCTCTCCGGGAACCGAGAAAATCGTCGAAAATATTCCGATGCACCGACTCGGCACGCCCGATGAAGTCGCGAAGATCATTTACGTGCTGTGCACGGACACCGCGTCCTACGTCAATGGCGCCGAAATTCACATCAATGGCGGCCAGCACGTCTAGGACGTGTACTCATAGATTAGATTGCTTGGGCCAACGCCCGCTTTCAGGTGTAAAGCGGCCATCGTAGCGACGTACCGCAACGTCCGCTTATGACCCAAACCGGACATTAATGATTCGAGATAAATTCCCGACAAGCCCCGCGGCGCGCTAGACAGATGGGTACGCTAATGGCGCGGTCCAATGCTGCACAGTTGGGAACTCGTATTCGCCGTCGTAATCGTAAGCGTTCCGACGGCGCGGTTGCGGTTGTTCGCTCGGTTGCGGCAGCGATTCACGCGTTGGCGACTTGGTCATCGTTCAACTCCCTTGGTAGGGATTGCGGTCCGGCTGGGTTTATTCCCGTCAGCTAAGAGTTTCGGGTCGGGGAAGCCAAGCGGACGTGAAGTGAACATCCGGGAAAGTTACAGGTCGCTTCCGAATGACGAGAAATTATTCCCCGACGTGCTTCACTAACTGGTGATGAAATTATCTGAAAGTGACGCACCAACTTTCGCGACGACGGGAATAACGCGACCGATTGTCGATCTTATCGGGTGTGTCGTCGCGAAGCAGGCGGCGAACAAACGAAGGAGATGGGCAATGTCCAACGTGACAAAGTTTGCAATTTCAGCTGCAATCATCCTCAGCACCGCCTTTTCGGCCCTGGCCGCGAGCAAGCCTGGAGCTACCAGGGAGCAGGCGGCCAGCAGCGGGACAGGCGTGGCAGCCTATGATCGGTCCGGCGGCATCGTCTCGGGTAACTGGCGCTAGCGATGTCTGGCGTTGAGGATAAGGCCGCCCGATTGGCGGCCTTATCCTTACCAGAGAGGCTACTCGGCTAGCTTCTTACGAAATGGCGGGGCGCAGCTGCATTAGGAAATGTCCGCTTGATGTCCGCTTACGGGAGCAGAGCGGACATTGGCCGAACCGTTGCTCGTTGACGTTAAACGCGCGCACGATTTATGAGTACACGCCTAATTCAAGCGCCAGAAGGCAGTTCAGTGGACCTGAAAAACAAGCTTGCCTCTGAAATGGCGCGACTCGCTCAGGCGATGCGCCTCGACCGCTTGCGATAATGAATAAAGCTTGATCGCTGGCGGCCGAACCGCGCCTGTTTCCATAAGCCCGGCGATGCGCTCCATGGCCTGACGCGAGCGTTCCACCGGCGGGCGCAGTGAAATCACATCGCCGCGGGTCGGTTTAGGCGCCTCGACTCCCGACGCGATGAAGGCAGCGCGGCCGCCGGGTTTTAAGACGGCAAAGGACTTGTGCGCGACTTCGCCGCCCACCGTATCGAACACGGCATCACAACCGCTGACGACGGCCGCAAAATCCTGCGTGTTGTAATCGATCACCTGGTCGGCGCCGAGACCGAGAACATAATCGCGGTTCGCCGCGCTCGTCGTCGTGATCACCCGCGCGCCGAGGTATTTGGCAAATTGAATCGCGAAACCGGCGACACCGCCGGCGCCGCCCTGGATCAAAATAGTTTCGCCGCGTTGCAGCCGCAGCGTGTCAGCGATTGCATTCACTGCCGTTAGCCCGGTCAGCGCGACGGCGGCAGCTTCGACGTGCGAGAGCGCCCCCGGCTTCCTGCCCACGATGGCAGCTTTGATGGCCAGTTTTTCGGCATAGGTTCCTTCTCTGCCGATATCGAGAACGCCAAACACCGCGTCGCCGATCTTGAGATCGTCGACGCCGCGGCCTAAGGCGCTGACCGAGCCGGAAAAATCTCGTCCTGGAATGAGCGGGAAGTGGGCGCCCGAATGCCGTGCATATTGTCCCGAACGAAATTTCCAATCCGCCGCATTAACGCTAGCCGCGGCCACATCGACCACGACTTCGCCCGGGCCGGCAACCGGATTCGGCAGGTCGCCATATTGCAGCACTTCAGGTCCGTCAAATCGCTCCAAATAGACTGCTTTCATTGGAATCTAGCCCCACTGAAAAAGATTGATGCTCAAGCATAGCGCGCACGGTTCGGCGAGCAAAACAGCGCCTTTGCATGCATAGCGCGTCGGGCCAGCGGTTCATGCGTATAAGAAGTCCAGAACGGCGGTTTCGTTCAAGACTGCTTGCGGGATGCTATGCCGCGCGGATCGGGCGCGTTCTTCTGCGGTCTGTGTGGCCTGGAGATAGGCGCCGAGATGGCGCGCACGTTCGATGATTTTTTTGTTTTCCGGCAATCGCTGCCTCTCGAAACGGCGGAGTGCTGGCT
This sequence comes from Xanthobacteraceae bacterium, assembly GCA_036497645.1. GTDB lineage: Bacteria > Pseudomonadota > Alphaproteobacteria > Rhizobiales > Xanthobacteraceae > BOG-931. The sequence goes on along the minus strand of DASXJB010000206.1, from coordinate 2,068 downwards.
CGACATCCTCGGCGTCCAGCGCCTCGGCGAGCGCCGCGGCATCATCCGCCGCCTTGGAAACTCCGGCGGCGACATGCGGCCGCGCCACAAAGGCGGCATCGCCGATAATCGCCACCTGTCCAAAGGCGAGATGCGGACTCTCAAGGTCGTAGATCGGTTGCAGGATCGGCTCCTCGATCAGCCGGACGATCGCGCGGAATTGCGGCGCCAACAGGCGTTCGGCGGCCGCGCGCATGGCCGTGATGTGTTCCGAGCGAATGAGCGGGGGCGGGATAGAAATCGAATGGCCAACTCCGTTGCGATCGGTCAGGAGTTGCGGCAGCTCGCTTTTTTCCTCGGCGGCCCGATACCACACCACGTTGTAGCGCCGCTCGCCTTCGCGCACCTCATTATTGGCTCCGACGACCGGATAGCCGATGCACTGCTCGCCCGGCGGCAGGCAGAACGCCATCGTCATGAAAATCTCGCGATGAACGGCCGGCGGAATGACGCGCTCCGGCAAAAGGGCTCGCCAGGCGACGTAGCCGGCATAGAGCGGAAGAATGTGCGGCAGGCACTGCTGCCGCACGGTCGAGCGCAGGCCGTCGGCCCCAATGAGCATGTCGGCGCCAATCGACCGGCCGTCGCTAAAATGCGCCACGACGCCGTCGCCACTCTGTTCGAAAGCTTTGAGACCTCGACCACGATGGTGTCGATCTGCCGGAAAGGCATCGCGCAGGACGCGGTAGACGCGCTGCCACGCGGTGAGCACTTGCGGGCATTCGAGCGTCGCCGTCACCGCGCCGGATTGATCGAGGATTTTTCGCGTGCTCATCGCGACGCCGAGATCACGCGTTTCGAGCCCAAGTGCGTTCATGCGGGCTATCAGTTCGGCCTGCGCCACGATGCCGGCGCCGCGGTCGGCCAATTCCTTTTCCACCCGCTCGAAGACCTCGACGTCCCAGCCGCGGCGCCGCAGCATAATTGCCGCCAAAAGACCACTCATCGAGCCGCCGATCACGATCGCGCGGCGCTTTCTGGTCATCGGAAATTCCTGCAGTTTCTCAAGCTTTCCCCAGCCGGAAAGGTTTTCTATATTGTGCCTACAAAGTCTGGAGGAACGCCATGGCCCTGAGCATGATGGATAAATCGACCGACCGTGCCGAGAAATCGGCATGGCCGCCCGCCATTGCGGCCGAATTCGACCGTGAACGGCAGAATAATAACGGCTGCGTCGGCACCACCCTGCTTTCGGAGAGCGACCGGGTGCGCGTGTGGATTATCAGGCTAGCGACGGGCGAGCGGATCGGTTTTCACCGCCATGTGCTCGATTATTTTTGGACATCAGTGACCGGCGGCCGCGGCCGTCAGCACGTCCACGATGGCAGCACCGTCGAATATACGTATCAGCCTGGCGAGACGCGCCATGAGACTTACGGACCGGGTGAGTTCAAGGTCCATGACCTCGAGAACCTTGGCGACAAAGAAATGGTCTTTATGACCATTGAATTCCTCAACAGCGCCAACAAGCCGCTGTCCCTTCCCGACAAGGTGCGCGCCGCGGCGTAGGGCTGCGGCGGCGCTTTTTGCCGTCTAGAACAGATCGCGTTTAAACAATAGAACCAGCGGGGAATGGGCGATAAGCCGGACGCCGTTGGGCAATCGATTCCGCTGTCAACAGGACACCTGGTGCGGTCATCGACTGACCGGTCTCTGAGCGAGGCGTAAAGTTTTCTAGCCAAGACCAAAGCGTTGCTGCACACTCCGGATGGGGCTGAGTGTCCGACTAATGATTTTTTCATTCGATCTTCTCATCAACGCCGTGGTCTCGGGTATCCTGATCGGCGGCTTCTATGCCGCCGTGACGTCCGGCGTGTCGTTGTCGTTCGGCATATTGGATATCGTCAACATCGCCCATCCGGCTTTCATCATTCTCGGTTCCTATATTGCCTATATCGCCAATGCGACTCTCGGCGTCGATCCGATCCTCGCTTCCATCGTGATGATGCCCCTGTTCTTTGTGCTGGGGTCCGGAATCTATCAGGTCTATTACGTCTCCTTCGAGAAACGCGGTCAGGAATCGCTACGC
>DASXJB010000205.1:0-7488 GCA_036497645.1 Xanthobacteraceae bacterium | reverse complement strand
CTCACGGCGGAGGGGGCTCTGATCTATGACGAGAATGTGTCGGGGAAGCGTCCCGCCGTGCTCGTGGCGCCGAATTGGATGGGGATGACGGACAAAGCAATCCAGCGGGGTGAGCTGGTGGCCGGAAATCGCTACGTGGTTTTCGTTGCCGACATGTACGGCGCTGAAACGCGACCGGCCGATTTCGGCGAGGCGGCCGCCTTGGCCAACCCTTTGCGCGCGGACGCCATCGAGCAGCGTAGCCGCGTTAAAGCGGCATTTGAGACGATGATCGCACAAGCAAAAAAGCGCAATTTAATCGATGACCGCCGCGCAGCAGTCGGGTTTTGTTTTGGCGGCGGCAACGTCCTGGAGCTGGCGCGTGACGGCGCCGATCTGGCGGCGGCCGTTTCGATCCATGGCGATCTGAAAACGGCGCTGCCGGCGGGGAAGGGCACGATCAAGGCGGCGCTCCTGGTAGCCCATGGCGCCCTCGACCCGGTGGCGCCAACGGCCGACCGGGACGCTTTCGAAGCGGAAATGATTGCCGCTGGTGCGAAATGGCAGATGGTGATCTTTTCAGGGGTTCTGCATGCCTATACCGATCAAGGCGCGGACGTCCCAGGGGTCGCTGCCTGGGACGAACCGGCGACGCGGCAGACCTACGCGCTCACCCATCAATTCCTGGCCGATGCCTTCGCGGCACGACTGTGAGTTGCGAATGCGCCCGCGCGGACGGCCAGGTTTGCAGGCCTCTTGGTAGGCCTTCGCTCATTGGCCTTTGCGCATTGACCTTGGAAGCCTTTGACCGTGGGCTGGGTTCCCGGCAAAGCGGCCTATGGACCCGCTCGAGATGGCTGAACGTCTTGCCGCCGTAGCGGATTGCTAGAGGGCGACTATTCCCGCGGACCGGGTCCAGCGTCGCCAGGTCGAATGTCTTTCGCCGTGCCGCAGGCCGAGTTACGGCTGATGTTCAAAACTGCATCGGAATCCGCCTTGCCCGTTGTAGCTTTCGGCACGCCGTGACACGATCGGCGGTCATGTTTTTGCGGGTCTCGTAGCGCCATGCCACGCCGGAAATTTCCCTGGGCGTCTCTGACCGACGATGAGCTGCTCGACGTCCGGCTCAAAGATCTCAAAGTCACCGTCCAAGGCACCTGGCTCGAAAGCTGCCTCAAGGCGCTCTATCACGAGCTTGACGAGCACGATATTCGCGTCCGGCCGCACGCCTGGATTTCCAGCGAATGGTTCAGCCCGGAGAACACCCCGGGCATCGCCATTCCGTTCTATCTGGCGCATCCCCGACTGATGCAGCTGGAAAAGAAAATGATCCTCGAAGTCGAGGGCGGAACCTGGTCCGAGTGCATGCGCATCCTGCGGCATGAATGCGGACACGTGGTGACACATGCCTATCAACTCTATCGCCGCCGCCGCTGGCAGCAGCTGTTTGGGCCGTCGTCGAAGCGTTACCCGCGTTATTACCGGGCCAATCCCGCCAGCCGCAACCACGTTCAGAATTTGCGGCTGTGGTACGCGCAAAGCCATCCCGACGAGGATTTCGCCGAAACTTTTGCCGTATGGCTGCGGCCGCGCTCGCATTGGCGCACCCGCTACGCCGACTGGCCCGCGCTCAAGAAGCTCGAATACGTCGACGAACTGATGGACGAAATTGCCGGTAAGCGACCAACGCTGACGCATCGAGAAAAGGTCGATCCGCTCAGCACGCTGACCCAGACGCTCGGCGACTATTACAGGAAGAAGCGCTCGCTTTATCTTGTCGATACACCCAAGACCTATGATCGCGATTTGCGGCGCTTATTCTCGGACGATCCACGGCATCACCGCCGCGAGGCGGCCTCATCATTCATTCGGCGCAATCGCGCCGCTGTGTGCGAGCTGGTTGCGAGGTGGACCGGAGAATATCAGCTGACCTTCGACGCGGTGCTCGACGACATGATTCAGCGCTGCCGTGAACTGAACTTGCGAGCAATCGATCCCGAACGCAAATTAATCATGGAATTCACCGTATTGTTGACCGCCAAGACCATGCATGCATTGTTTGGTCCGTCGCGGCGCAGGTGGATCGCATTATGAAACGGCTTCGCGTCCTGGTGCTCGTCCACCCGGACCTGATACCACCGGAATCAAGCAAGGGCTACACCGAACAAGAAATCAACGTTTGGAAAACCGAATACGACGTGGTGACGACCTTGCGCGCTGCCGGTCACGAAGTGCGGCCGCTTGGCGTGCATGACGAGCTCAAGCCGATCAGTGACGATATCGAAGCGTGGAAGCCCGATGTCGTTTTCACCTTGCTCGAGCAGTTTCACGGCGAGGCGATCTACGACCAGAACGTCGTCAGTTATCTCGAGCTCCTGCGCGTGCCCTATACCGGCTGCAATCCACGCGGTTTGATGCTCGCGCGCGGCAAGGATCTGTCCAAGACGCTTGTGCAATATCACCGCATTCCGGTACCGGACTTCACGGTTTTTCCGATGAACCGCAAAGTCAAACGGCCCGCGCGGCTGGCTTTGCCGCTGATTGTCAAAAGCGTCAACGAGGACGCTTCATACGGTATCTCTCAGGCGTCGGTTGTGGACAGCGACGAAAAGCTCGTCGAGCGCGTCAAATTCATTCACGAACGCATCGGTACCGCCGCTATCGCCGAGCAATATATCGAGGGCCGGGAGATCTATGTCGGCGTCGTGGGCAATGACCGCTTGCTGGTGCTGCCGGTCTGGGAGCTGCAATTCAAGAACATGCCGCAAGGCGATTGGCTGATCGCCACCGAAAAGGTCAAACACGACACTGGTTATCAGGAGCGCCGCGGCATTCTGCACGGCCCTGCCAAGGATCTCACGCCGGAATTGGCGACGCGCATCCAGCGCCTAGCCAAGCGAATCTATCGGACGCTTGAACTCGACGGCTATGCCCGGATCGACTTCCGCCTAGCCGCCGACGGAACGCCTTATTTTCTGGAAGCCAATCCGAATCCCGAAATCGCCGAAAGCGAGGAATTCGCCACCGCCGCGCGTCACGTCGGGATCAGTTATCCGGATTTATTGCGCCGGATCGTGACGCTTGGCATGCAGCGCGGGACAACAAGCACGGTTGTGACCTAAACTGCGCCGGCGCTTGTTTTGCGCTTACGCGCTTCTAAGCCGCTCCCGACCGCCGCGCGGTGCGTGCACCGCCTCGTGCTTTGAGGCTCGCCCTGCGCGTGCCATGCGCGATGCCTCGTGTTTGGCTTCGTGCTTTGAGCCGTGCTCCTCGCGCGCGATACGCGATAGCGCCTGTTTGGTCTCGTGCTTGGAGGCACGTTTCGACGATTCGCTTTCGTGGGTCAGGCGGCGCGCTTCGCGCACGCGATCGTGGTTGCTTCGGCCGGCCTGCTGTACTGCGGCCGGGATGACCGGTTCGACCGCAGTGTCCCGAATCGAAACTTCTTCGTTTGTCGCCGGTGCGCGTTTGGCGCGCTCCAGCCCGGTCTGCTGCATCTGTTCCTGCTCGACATTGGCGAAGGCCGGCAGGCTGCGGCACGGCAGGTGGGGCACGAAAGTCAGCGCCGCGTTGTCGATCGGCATTGTCTTCCAGGCTTCCACCGTCAGTCCGGTGACGCGCACGACATAGTCGCGGGTTTCGCGCGGCAGGTTGGCGCGACGCTCCAGCCACTCGATTACGCGGTGCGCGCCTGCATTGTAGGCGGCGGCAACAAAACCCAGATTGCCAAATTGCAGGCGTAGCCGCTGTAAAAAGCGCGCCGAGGCGGGGATCGCCTGCATCGGGTCGAATGGATTGGCAAGTCCGGTCTCGACCGCAGTTTTCGGCATGAATTGCGCAATACCCTGTGCGCCTTTTTTGCTGATGTCATCGACGCGCAGCCGGCTCTCCTGCCAAAGCAAATTGGCGAAGAACGGAACCGGCAAGTCGTTGTCCTGGGCCGAGGTGAGCAGGGTGTTGCACAAATTGTCGAGCGCCGTTGGCTGCGGCGGAGTGGTCGGCGCATCGCCTTGCGTGTTTGCGCCGTCGAGGTCGAGATCGGAATTAAGCGACGCAAGGCGCAGCGGAGCGTCGCGCTCGCCTGGCCTAAGAATTTCGACGCGCAGAACGCGCGGCCCCAGGGACGCCAAGCTCAGACGGTCGCCTCTGCGGGTGGAGGACTCGATCTCAACTAGCCCATCAAGCGCGCCACGGTCGGCGCGAATGCCGCCGCCGAACAACGAATATTCCGGCTCCGGCGCCGCACCGGCGAGACCGAGCAGCAGGATCGTAAAGACAAGGATTGCGCGCATTTCCCCGTTCCCTCACGCAAGGCTAGGCGGCGGCGCCCCCTGGGCGCCGCGCAAGGCGGTGATGAGAGATCTCCCCTCGACGAGTGCGATCGATCCAAATTTCCTATTGCCCGGCGGCACGACCGAATAGGAAAATTCAGATCAAACGATCACACCCCACCCTTAATTGTCTGCCGTGGCCCTCGATTGCGCTCTGCGCCCGCCGACGGCCGCCGCGATTGCGACAGATCGAAAATCGAGACACGCGTTGCGGCTCATGCCGCTGCAAGGGGGCAGCTTTTTGAAGGCATTGTGAGGCATACGTGGCGAATTACGGCATTCGAGAAGCGGCCGGAACTTGCAGCTGTTCAGCGATCAAGCTTACTTTGCATGGCATCGGTGTTTAGTTACGATTGCGACCAACCCTCGCCGGCGCAATCCGGCAACGCGGAGCCTCTTGCCGGCAGGACGCAACGGCAGCGAATGGGCCCGGTCAAATAACTGATTTTGAAGGTGATGTGCGGCCTCGATCCCCGATCTGCCATGAATGAGATCAAGCAACAAACCACTTTGCAGAATGCCGCGCGCGACCGCGGACGCGGCGAATTGCGCTATCAGTCCGGCTTCAGCAATCACTTCGCCAGTGAGGCGGTTCCAGGAGCGCTGCCGGTGGGGCGCAATTCGCCGCAGCGACCGCCGCACGGGCTTTATGCCGAATTGATTTCGGGAACCTCATTCACGGCCCCCCGCCACGACAATCGCCGGACCTGGACCTATCGCATCCAGCCATCGGTCGTGCATCGTCCCTACGCGCCCATCGACAATGGCCACATCCGTAGCGCGCCGTTCAGCGACGCCGACGCCACACCGACCCAGCTGCGTTGGAGTCCCATGCCGATTCCTGACAAGCCTGCTGATTTCGTCGAAGGCATCGTGACGCTCGGCGGCAATGGCGACGTCGCGGCCCAAGTCGGCATCGCGGTTCATATTTACGCCGCCAATCGTTCGATGACCGACCGCTACTTTTATAATGCCGACGGCGAACTGCTCATCGTGCCGCAGCAGGGCCAAGCCCGGCTCATCACCGAACTCGGCATTGTCGAAGCCGCGTGCGGCGAAATCGCGGTCATTCCGCGCGGCTTGCGCTTTCGGGTCGAATTCCCCGATGGACCCTCGCGCGGCTATATCTGCGAAAATTACGGACCCATGTTTCGTCTTCCGGAGCTCGGTCCGCTCGGCTCAAACGGGCTCGCCAATCCGCGCGACTTCCTCAGCCCCGTGGCCGCTTATGAAGATACCGACAAGCGCTGCGTGTTGATCTCGAAATTCCAGGGCAACCTGTGGGCAGCCGAGATGGATCATTCGCCGCTCAATGTCGTGGCCTGGCACGGCAACATGGCTCCGTACAAATATGACTTGGCGCGCTTTATGGTGATCGGCACGATCAGTTTCGATCACCCCGATCCCTCCATCTATACGGTGCTGAGCGCACCGTCCGATGTGGCCGGCACGGCTAATGTGGACTTTGTTGTCTTTCCACCGCGCTGGCTTGTCGGTGAGGACACCTTCCGTCCGCCGTGGTTTCATCGCAACATCATGAGCGAATTTATGGGTCTGTTGCGTGGAGTTTACGACGCCAAAGCCGAAGGCTTTCTGCCCGGCGGTGCCAGCCTGCACAATTGCATGAGCGCCCATGGGCCGGACGCCGAGACCTGGGCGCGCGCGACCGGCGCCGAACTCAAACCGCAAAAGCTGGAAGACACGATGGCGTTCATGTTCGAAAGCCGCTACGCCATGCGGCTCACGCGCTACGCCGTCGAGTCGTCAGAGTTGCAGCATGATTATTTCGAGGGCTGGCAGGGCCTGGCAAAGCATTTCCGCAAAACCTCATCGTAAATCCACTCGTCCTGCTATGCCCGGAACTGGCTCCCAGTTTCAGGCCGGCGAACCTCGCCACTCACAGACTAGGAACCCGCAATGCCGCTCTTCAGAAAATCCTTCCTGACAGTCCCCGCCTTGGCGGTGATGCTGATCGGCGCCGCCGTTGCGGCGCGCGCCCAGGGCTATCCGACACGACCGATCACGGCGATTGTGCCCTTCGCAGGCGGCAGCGCCAGCGACGTGGTCAGCCGCATCCTGTTCGACCGGATGACGAAATCCTTGGGCCAACCGATCGTTGTCGAGAATCGGCCGGGCGCCGGCGGCAATAGCGGCACCGCGGATGCGGCCAAAGCGGCGCCTGACGGCTACACCATTGTCGGTGGCGGCTCGGGTCCAGTGGCGGCGAATGTCACGCTGTACAAGCATCTTGATTATGATCCGCAAAAGGATCTGGTGGCGATCTCGCCATTCGCATCGTTCACGATCGTCGTGGTCGCCAGCGGCAAGCTGCCTGTCAACAACCTGCAGGAGCTGATTACCTATGCGAAGGCGCATCCCGGTGAGCTCAATTACGGCTCAGTCGGCATCGGCAGCTCACAACATCTGGCCGGCGAATATTTCGCGCAACTTACCGGCGTGAAGATCACACACGTCCCTTATCGCAATATCGGCCAATACGTGCCCGATCTGATGTCGGGCCAGGTGCCGCTCGGATTCCAATGGTATCCGAACATTTCGGCGGCGCTCGCCGCTAAAGGGGCCAGGGCGCTCGCGGTTGCGGGCGGCAATCGCCTCGCCGCGCTGCCGGATGTGCCCACCACGAAAGAGGCGGGCCTGCCGCAATACATCGTATCCGGCTGGTTTGCGCTGTTGGCGCCGCGCGGCACGCCACCGGCGATCGTTGCCAGGCTCAACGGCGAGCTGAAGGCGGCGGTCGCGGATCCCGCGGTGCGCGCGCGGTTTGCCCAGCAAGGCGCCGAGGCCACCTACATGACGCTGGATCAGTCCAAAAAATTTCTCGGCGACGAGATCGTGAAGTATCACGACATCGTCACCAAGGCGGGAATTGCACAGATCGATTGACGGGTTAGCTCTTTCGTAAATCATTGTCGTGCTGACTGCCACGCCAGGCGTTGCAAAACGATCGGGAACGGCGGTGAAGCCGTTCCCGATTTACAGTTCGATCGAATGTGGTCCGCGCCGGTTAGCCAACGCAGACATCAACCGGCCTCCACGCCCAAGTTCCCGGTGCGATAGCGACCCAGGCCCAAGCGGTACAGTCATCCCAGGCACTCAGGAATACCCATTCGCCGTGAAAGAACCGGCGGAAATGGAAGTGGCGTCCGTGTTCGAAGAA
>DASXJB010000204.1:0-1862 GCA_036497645.1 Xanthobacteraceae bacterium | reverse complement strand
TGGTGGCCGCCGGCTTGGGTTTTGTCACCAGCTTTCTGGTGCTGCGCGGTTCCGATCTCACGCGGCTGATGGTGACGCTCGGGGTGTCGCTGATGCTCGGCGAGCTCGCCAACCGTTATTCCAACATCACCGGCGGCGCCGACGGCCTGCAAGGCGTCGAGATCGCGCCGGTCCTCGGTCGCTTCCGCTTCGACCTGTTCGGCCATAACGGCTATGTCTATTGCCTGATCGTGCTGTTTATCTGCTTTGTCATTGCGCGACGGATCATCTATTCGCCGTTCGGCCTATCGCTGCGCTCGATCAAGGGCAACAATCTACGCGCCGCGGCGATCGGCATTCCGGTCAAGTGGCGGCTGGTGGCGATCTACACGGCGTCGGCGGGCTTTGCCGGTATCGCCGGCGCGCTGCTGACCCAGACGACCGCCTTCTGCTCGCTCGACGTGTTCTCGCTCGAGCGCTCGGCCGACCTGTTGCTGGTGCTGATCATCGGCGGCACTGGCTATCTCTATGGTGGCCTGATCGGCGCGGTGATCTACAAACTCCTCCAGGATTGGATCTCGAACCTGACGCCGCAATACTGGCAGTTCTGGATCGGGCTGGTGCTGGTCATCATCGTTCTGATCGGCCGCGAGCGCATGGCCGGCTGGATTGGCGCCGTGCGCGCCTTCGTCAACCGGCTCGGCGCGCGCTTCGCGCCACGTTTGCCGGCGCTCGGCGGCGCCGGAACCGAGGGACATTGAGCCGTGCCGATCCTGCAAACCATTCAGCTGGAAAAACGCTTCGGCGGCATCCTCGCCGCGCAGAACGTCAATCTCGCGGTCGAGCCCGGCGCGCGCCACGCTTTGATCGGGCCCAATGGCGCCGGCAAGACAACGGTGATCAATCTCCTCACCGGCGTGCTGCGGCCGACCGGCGGACGCATTTTGCTGGAAGGGCGCGATATTACCGGGCTGTTGCCGCACCAGCGGGTGCGGCTCGGCATGGCGCGCACCTTTCAGATCAACCAGTTGTTTCTCGATCTCACACCGCTGGAATCGATCGGCTTGGTCGTATCGGAACGGCTCGGCTCCGGCGCCGATTGGTGGCGGCTCGTTGGCACCAAAGCGGCGGTGACCGATGAGATCGTCGAAATCGCCGAACGTTTTCACCTCGCCGATGTCATGCACGAACGCACCGCCATTCTGCCTTACGGCAAGCAGCGGCTCCTTGAGATCGCACTCGCCTTTGCTTGCCGTCCGCGCGTGCTGCTGCTCGACGAGCCGGCTGCCGGCGTGCCTGAGGCGGAGCGGCATGAGCTTCTCGCCACCATCGCGGCGCTGCCCAAGGACGTCACGGTGCTGTTGATCGAGCACGACATGGACCTCGTGTTCTCGTTTGCCGATCGCATCTCGGTGCTGGTCAACGGTGCGCTGTTCGTCGACGGCGCACCCGATGAAGTGGCACGCGATCCGCGGGTCAAAGCAGTCTATCTCGGCGAGGAGCTCGATGCCTGAACTCCTTGCCATCGACCGCCTTTGCGCCGGCTACGGTGAAGCGGTGGTGCTGTCGAACATTTCGTTGTCGCTCTCCGAAGGCCAGGCGTTAGCGCTGCTTGGCCGCAACGGCATGGGCAAGACGACGCTGATCAATACCATCGTCGGCGTGACCCGTTTTTTCGGCGGCAGCATCGCGCTCGACGGCGCCGATATCACCAGGCTGCGGCCCGATCAGCGGGCCCATGCCGGGATCGGCTGGGTGCCGCAGGAGCGCAATATTTTCAAATCGCTCACGGTCGAGGAAAACCTCACCGCGGTGGCGCGGCCGGGCCGCTGGACCATCCAAAAAGTCTACGCCTTGTTCCCGCGGCTCGCCGAGCGGCGGCA
>DASXJB010000203.1:0-10144 GCA_036497645.1 Xanthobacteraceae bacterium | reverse complement strand
GCCTGCGGGAAGGCATCGGCGAGATAGGCGCAGATCGCCGCCGTTTCGGTTACCACCGCATCGCCATGGCGCAGCGCCGGCACCTTGGCCATCGGGTTGATTGCGAGATAGGCCGGCCCCTTCATCGTCGAGGCATAGTCGAGCACTTCGACTCTGTAAGGCTCGCCAACTTCTTCGAGCATCCAGCGCGCCACGCGCCCGCGGGACATGGGGTTAGTATAAAGAACGAGCTCGTCGGCCATGGCATAGACTCCAAAATGAGCGCGCAATATGGGACGACGCGCCGGGCGCTGCAAGCGTTGGCCGTCTAATCGGGCGCGCGCAGCCGGTAACCGATTCCGGTTTCGGTGAGGATGTAATGCGGGCGCTCGGGATCGGTCTCGATTTTTTGTCGAAGCTGCCGGACATAGACGCGCAGATATTGCGCGTCGGTGAGATCGCTCCATAGCTGCGTCAACAGGAATTTGTGCGTGAGCACCTTGCCGGCATGCTGCACAAGCACGCGCAGTAATTCGTATTCTTTAGGAGAGAGCTTGATGTCCTTGTCGCCGAGCTTGACGATCCGCCGCACCAGATCGACCGAAAGGTCGCCGACCCGAAAGATCGGCCGCTCGCCATGAGTCTGCAATTGATGCCGCAGCGCGGCGCGCATTCTGGCCAGAAGCTCATCCATTCCGAACGGCTTGGTCACGTAATCATCGGCGCCGGAATCGAGCGCCTGAACCTTGCCGGCCTCGTCGTCGCGGCTAGAAAGAACCACGATCGGCACCCTGTCATTGCGCGCACGCATCGTGCGTAAGAGCTCGTGGCCTTGCATGTCGGGTAGGCCAAGATCGAGAATGATCAAATCCGGCGGCTGCCCGCCCAAGAGTTCGAGTGCCATTTTGCCGTTGGATGCTTCCATGATCTGATAGCCATGCGCCGAAAGTCCCACGCGCAGCAATTTACGAATCGGCGGCTCATCATCGATGACGAGGACCCGGAGCGGCGCGGCGCTCATGCTGCGGCGTCCAGCCGTTGCGGCTCGCTTGCGATCGGCAGTCTGATGGTAAAGACCGCGCCGCGGCGGTCAGAGCGGTTGGCGGCGACGATTGTTCCGTTCATCGCCTCGACAAAGCCGCGCGAGATCGCGAGTCCGAGCCCGGTGCCCGGCCGGATCTGGTCGGCCTTCGGCACACGATAGAACTTATCGAAGATATGTTCGAGATCGTCTTGAGGGATGCCCTCACCTTCATCGAGAATTTGAAGGACGACCGAATCCCGGTCTCCCCAGGTGCGGATAAAAACCGTCGTGCCGGATGCAGCATATTTGGCGGCGTTGTCGAGCAGATTGAATAGCACTTGCTCAAACAGAACCGCGTCCACCGACACCATGGGAACGTCGGTGGCGAGATCGAGCCGTACGGAGTGATTGCGCAAGATCTTCGTGGTTCGCTGCAATGTCGAGCCAATGATTTCCGAGACGTCATGGGGCGCGAGCTTGGGCGTCACGGCTCCCGATTCAAGGCGCGTCATGTCGAGCAGATTGGCGATGAACCGGTTGAGCCGCTCGGACTCCTCGATGACGGTGGAAAGCAGTTCGGCTTTTTCACTGTCGGTGAGCTTGTCGCCGAGCTCCCGCAAGGTGCTGGCAGAACCAAGAACCGACGCCAGCGGCGTCTTGAGGTCGTGCGATATCGAGGTCAACAGCGCGGTGCGCAGGCGCTCGGTCTCGGCGGTGCGCTGGACTCGATCCATATCCTCGACCAGCTGGACGCGTTCGATCGCGAGCACGCCCTGGTCAGCGAGCGCATCAAGCAATCGCCGCTGATCCGGGGTGAGCCACGGGCCGGTTTTGTCGCTGTCGATGCCGATCACGCCGATGACGCCACGCCCGGTACGCATCGGTAGAAACAACCGCTTTGCCCCGGGAAGCGTCTCAGAACCGCGTCCAGCGGCTCGGTTGTTTTCGAACGACCATTTCGCGGCGGCAAGATCGGCGTCATCGAGCATATCCTCCGGCGGATAACCGCTCTTGACCCGCAGCATCCCTTTTTCGGGCAACAGCAGCACGACGCGCACGCGCAACATCATCGCCGTCTGAAACGCCGTCGCCCAGAGCACGTCGTCGAGCGTGCCGGCGCCCGCCAACTTGCGGCTGAAGGAGTACAGCGACTCAACGGTGCGCACTCGGGCTTGCGCCGTCACCGCCTGCACGCGGCCGCGCGCCGCGACATGGGAAACGATAACGGCGACCAGCGTAAACAGCGCGAACGCCGCGATATTGTGCGGGTCGGCAATGGTGAAAGTGTAGATCGGCGGCAGGAAGAAGAAGTTGTAGCCCAGCGCGGAGACGACGCTGGCAAACAGCGACGGCAGCAAGCCAAAGCGTACCGCGATCCCAACGATCGCGGTCAGGAAGACAAGGTCGACGTTCTCGACCCCAATCCAGTAATCGACCAATTCCGCGGCACCAAGCGCCAGCGCCACGGCCAGTATCGCAAACAGATAGGGGCCCAGCTCGACGACCTCCTTCTCTTGCGAGGTGCGCAGTGTCTTTTTTGGAATCGGCTGCCCCGGCAGCTGATCACCGGAGATCACATGCACACTGATATTGCCCGACCGCCGGACGAGGTCATGGACGACCGAACCGTAGAAAATCTCGAACCAACGCGGCCGCGTCGACTTGCCAATGATAATTTGGGTGACGTTATGCGTGTGCGCATAGTCGATCACGTCGTCGGCAATACTTCTGTTACCGGCAGGCAGTGTAACGGGTTCGCCGCCAAGCGCCTCGGCGAGCCGCAGCGTATCGGCGATGCGGTCGCGCTCCTCTTCGGAGAGCTGCACGGCGCGGCGGCCTTCTATGTACAAAGCCGTCCAGGGGCCGTGCAATCGATCGGCCAGCCGCTTGGCGTAGCGCACGAGCCCGGCACAACGGGGATCTTCGCTGATGCAGACCACGATCCGTTCGCCCGCGGCCCACGGACCTTGGATGGCACGCGCCTGCATTTCCGAAAGTAATTGCTCATCGACCCGCTCGGCGGTGCGTCGCAGAGCGAGTTCACGTAACGCGGTAAGATTGGCCGGCGAAAAGAAATGTTGCAGCGCGTGTTCGGCCTGTTTGGGAACGTAGACCTTTCCCTCCTTGAGGCGCTCGATCAAATCGCCGGGCGTGAGATCGACCAGCTCGACGGCATCGGCGCGATCGAAGACAGCATCGGGCACCGTTTCGCGCACCCGAACGTGAGTGATTTGCGCGACGACGTCATTGAGACTCTCGATGTGCTGAATATTGACCGTGGTGTAGACGTCGATGCCGTGGCTCATCAGCTCTTCGACATCAAGGTAGCGCTTGGGGTGGCGGCTGCCTTCGGCATTGGTATGGGCAAGCTCGTCGACCAAAACGATTTGCGGATGACGCGCGATGATCGCGTCGAGATCCATCTCGGTGAGCGGCTGGCCTTTATATTCGACGTAGCGGCGCGGAATGGCTTCGAGCCCGCTGAGCAGCGCCTCGGTTTCTTTGCGGCCATGGGTCTCGACAATGCCGATAACGACGTCGTAGCCGTCTTTTCTGCGCGCCTGCGCCTGCAGCAGCATCTCATAGGTTTTGCCGACGCCAGGCGCGGCGCCGACAAAGATGCGCAACTTGCCGACACGCCGTTCTTCGCGGCGCGCCGCTTCAAGGAGCGCCTCGGGTGAGGGTCGATGGTCAGTATCGCGCCGCGGGTCCGCCATTCACATTAGATATTATCAGATCGGCGGCTCCGACAATTCACCTTTGCAAGGCTTAATCGAAAGCCTTTCTGCGTGCTTCGGGTGATGTTCGGACGGGTGCGTTAACCCGCCAATTGATCGAGCGCGAGATTAAGCAAAAGCACGTTGACCCGCGGCTCGCCGAGAAGTCCGAACAGACGTCCCTCGGTGTGGTCGCCGACAAGCTGGCGGATACGCTCGTCCGGCAGGTTGCGCACCTTGGCTATACGGGGCACCTGGAAGAGGGCAGCCTCCGGCGAGATATGCGGATCAAGGCCACTCGCGGAGGTCGTGACCAGATCCGTCGGCACCGGCATTGACGGATTTTCTTGTTTCAATTTGTCGATATCACCCTGAACACGGTCGATCAGTGCCTTGTTCGAAGGTCCAAGATTCGATGCGCCCGAATTCGCCGCGTTGTAAGGGGCAGGCACGGTCTTGGTCGAGTCGTTGGGATCAGGCGCCGTGGTCGCGGACGGCCGGCCGTGGAAATATTTGTCGCTTTCGAATTGCTGTCCGATCAGTTCGGAGCCGATGACTGTTCCATTGCGCTCAATCAAGCTGCCTTGCGCCTGGCGCGGAAATAGCGCTTGCGCAATTCCGGTCATCGCCAGCGGATACGCAAGACCGGTGATGAGCGTCAACGCAACGAGAACGACGAATGCCGGACGGATTTCGCGCAACATGAGCAAATCTCCTCAGGTCAAGTGCATCAAGCCAAGTGCATCGCCGTGACGACGACGTCGATGGCCTTGATGCCGATAAACGGGATGACGACGCCGCCGACGCCGTAGATCCAGAGATTGCGACGCAGCAGCGCGCCGGCGCCGATCGGCCGATAGCGCACGCCTTTCAGCGACAGCGGAATGAGCGCAATGATGATCAGCGCATTGAAGATGATCGCGGACAGAATCGCGCTTTCCGGCGTCTGCAGGTTCATAATGTTGAGTGCCTGCAATTGCGGATAGAACGCGACGAACATCGCCGGAATGATCGCGAAATATTTCGCTACGTCGTTCGCGATCGAAAACGTGGTCAATGCGCCGCGCGTCATCAGAAGTTGTTTGCCGATCTCGACAATTTCGATCAGCTTGGTCGGATTTGAATCGAGGTCGACCATGTTGCCCGCCTCGCGGGCGGCCTGCGTTCCCGTGTTCATGGCGACGCCGACGTCGGCCTGGGCGAGTGCCGGCGCATCATTGGTGCCGTCGCCGCACATCGCGACCAGCTTGCCTTTCGATTGCTCGTCGCGGATCAGCCGCAGCTTCTCTTCGGGGGTCGCCTGGGCAAGAAAATCGTCAACGCCGGCTTCAGCCGCGATCGCCGCCGCCGTCATCGGATTGTCGCCGGTGATCATGACGGTGCGGATGCCCATGCGGCGCAGTTCGGCAAAGCGCTCGCTGATGCCGCCCTTGACGATGTCTTTAAGATGAATGAGGCCGAGGAGTTTGCCGTCCTTGGCGACGGCAAGCGGTGTGCCGCCCGATTTGGCGATTGTATCGGCGATCGCCATCGCTTCGCGGGCAGTGTCGCTGGTCACGGCAGGGCGCATCGCCTGCACCGCGCCCACCGAAGACGCGGGCGAGGTGCCGTTTAAGTAATTCAGGATCGCATCGACTGCGCCCTTGCGAACCCACGAGGTGCCGATCTCGACGCCGCTCATGCGGCTCTGGGCGCTGAACGGAATGAAATTCGCTTTCAATTCCGCAAGCCCGCGGCCGCGGATGCCGTATTTTTCTTTCGCCAGCACCACAATGGAGCGGCCCTCGGGAGTCTCGTCGGCGAGTGAGGCAAGCTGTGCGGCGTCGGCGAGTTCCTGTTCGCTGATCCCTCGCAGCGGCCTGAACTCGGTCGCCTGGCGATTGCCGAGCGTGATCGTGCCGGTCTTGTCGAGGAGAAGCGTATCGACGTCGCCGGCGGCTTCCACGGCGCGGCCCGACATGGCCAGCACGTTGAAGCGGACCAGGCGATCCATCCCGGCGATGCCGATCGCGGACAGGAGCGCACCGATCGTGGTCGGGATCAAGGTCACGAACAGCGCGACCAGGATCACAACGGAAATCGTGCTGCCGGCGTAATAGACGTAACTCGGGATCGTCGCGGTCGCGAACACGAAGATGATGGTCAGGCCGACCAGAAGAATGTTGAGCGCGATTTCGTTCGGGGTTTTTTGCCGTGCGGCGCCTTCGACCAGGCGGATCATGCGGTCAAGGAAGGTCGAACCAGGCGCCGCGGTGATACGCACGCGGATCCAGTCGGACAGCACCAATGTGCCACCGGTAACGGCGGAGCGGTCACCGCCGGACTCGCGAATGACCGGCGCTGATTCGCCGGTGATTGCCGCCTCGTTGACCGAAGCCATGCCTTCGATCACCTCGCCATCGGACGGAATCATATCGCCGGCTTCTACGAGCACGACGTCGCCGACCTTCAGGTCCGTGCTGGGCACAAGCCGGAATTTTTGGGAATCACTGGCCGAAGCCAGAAGCTTGGCCTGGGTTTCGGAACGCTGCCGGCGCAACGTGTCGGCCTGCGCCTTGCCACGGCCTTCGGCGACCGCTTCGGCGAAATTGGCGAACAGCACCGTGAACCACAGCCAGAGAATAATCTGGAATTCAAACAAAATGTGCCCGCCGCCGGTGAACAGGTCGCGGATCAGCACCACCGTCGTCAGCGCGGTGACGATTTCCAGCACGAACATCACCGGGTTCTTGATCAGCGTTCGCGGATCAAGCTTGACGAAGGCGGAGCCGATGGCCGGCATGACGATCTTGGGATCGAACAGCGCCGATACCGGCATGCTCTTGCGGAGGGTTGAGGTTTCCATCGAGGTAACTCCAGCCTAATTCGACGAGAAGAGGGTACCGGCATTGAGCGCAAGTTGTTCGACGATCGGACCAAGCGCCAACGCCGGGAAAAATGTGAGGCCGCCGACAATCACGATGACGCCGACGACCAGGCCGACGAACAGGCCACCCGTGGTCGGAAACGTGCCCGCTGAGGCCGGCACGAGTTTCTTGCTCGCAAGCGACCCGGCGATAATCATGGTCGGAATGATCATCCAGAAACGGCCGACCGCCATCGCCATGGCGCCGCTGAGATTATAGAAGAGCGTATTGCCGTTGAGCCCGGCGAAGGCCGAGCCATTGTTGCCGTCCATTGACGTGTAGGCGTAAAGCACTTCAGTAAAGCCGTGCGGACCGGGATTGTTCATCGACGCAACAGCGGACGGCACCAGCATCGCGACCGCGGTCCAACCAAGATACATCAGCGGCAGGACCAAAATGGCGAGCATCGCCATCTTGACTTCCTTGGCTTCGATCTTCTTGCCGACATATTCCGGGGTGCGGCCGACCATTAGGCCGGCGACGAAGATCGAGATGATGACGAACAGCAGCATGCCGTACATGCCGGAGCCGACCCAGCCGACGATGATCTCGCCGAGCTGGATATTGATGAGCGGGATCATGCCGCCGAGCGCGGTGAAGGAATCGTGCATCGCGTTGACCGCGCCGCACGATGCGTCGGTCGTGATTACGGCGAACAGCGAGGAAGCGGCGATGCCGAAGCGGGTCTCCTTGCCTTCCATGTTGCCGCCAGTGAGCCCGAGCGCATTGAGCGCATCGTTGCCGTGCGCCTCGGCGGCATAGCAGGCGATTACGCCGGCGATGAAAAGAACGCCCATGACCGCGAGCACGGCCCAGCCTTGCTTTTGGTTGCCGACCATGCGGCCGAACACATTGGTCAAAGCGGCGCCCAGCGCGAAGATCGAAATGATCTGCACGTAATTGGACAGCGCCGTTGGGTTTTCGAATGGATGCGCCGCATTGGCGTTGAAGAAGCCGCCGCCATTGGTGCCGAGCATCTTGATGGCGATTTGCGAGGCGACCGGGCCGACCGCGATTGATTGCTTGGCCCCTTCGAGCGTCGTCGCATCAACATAAGGACCGAGCGTCTGCGGAATGCCTTGCCACACCAGAAACAGCGCATAAGGGATACAGATTGGGAGTAGGATGTAGAGCGTGCAGCGCGTGACATCGACCCAGAAGCTGCCGACGGTGCGGACCGAATGCCGTGCAAAGCCGCGAATGAGCGCGATCGCCAAAACGATGCCGGTGGCGGCCGACAAATAGTTCTGATGCGTCAGCCCAAGCATCTGCACGAGATAAGAGAGTGTGCTTTCGCCACCGTAGTTCTGCCAGTTGGTGTTAGTGATGAAGCTGACCGCCGTGTTGAACGACAGGTCCTCGGAAACTGCGGACTGCCCGGCTGGATTGAAAGGCAGCAACGCCTGCAGCCGCATCAGTGCGTAGATGATGAACAAGCCGCCGACGTGAAACAGCAGCATGCCGACCGTATAGGTGACCGCGTGCTGTTCCTGGCGCTCGTCAATGCCGGCGATCTTGTAGATCGCGATCTCGATCGGCCGCAGGATCGGTGACAGAAAGGTTCGCTCGCCGGTGAAGACGCGCGTCATATAGGCGCCGAGAATCGGCGTGATCGCGACGATGATTGCGCAATAGAGCAAGATCTGGATCCAGCCAATGACGGTCATGGTCGTCGTCCTTCAGAACAATTCGGGCTTGAGCAGCGCGTAGACCAGATAGACGAGCAGTCCCGCGGTCACGAATGCGGCAAGTGAATAGTCAAAAATCATGACTGCCTCTCCTCAAAGTCGTTCGCAGGCGAAGACATAAGCGATCGACACGGCGAAGAAGCCGACCGCGAGCGCCACCATCACGACGTCCATCATCGGAGTGCTCCGGATGAAATTTTCAAAATCCAAGCGGATACGCGGCGGCGGGAAACGACCTTGATCTCGATCAAGACAGCGCGAGAAATTCCCCGCCGCTTAGGGGCAGTATCTGCGCTTGAACGCATAGGAATTCGAGTGGGAATGGATCGAAACTGTATAGGAATTCCATAAGAGCTGGCTTGTGTGACCGAGCCACATACAGGCGCAAAGCACTGTTCCTGTTCTAAATTTTTGCAAACCGCCTCAATTCCAACGAACGTGGAACATTGGACTGAATGCAGCGAATTTGACCAAGATCCCCGCCACTAGAAGCATGAGTAGGCACGCTATCCCGGAGTACGGCGGCTTGTCCTGATCGCTTTGCAGACGAGCCGCTTTTACTTTGGTTTTCATGACCGCACCTCGGATCCTTGAGCAGCCGCAAAATTGCGAGCCCTTGCTGCAATCGATGTGCAGGTAAGTGCATAGGAATTCCAGACGGACAGCTGACGCGTCTCATAAAAACGGTATAAGCGCGGAGACGTGTGCCGATCGGCCGCTATTTCAAAAAAGCTTCGCGAGTTTCTTTTGACGGCGCGCGTTTTTATACCGCCTTTATTTATTCGCGTTCTCGGCCCTCTCGCTTCTTTATGGGGTTTATCTCCATCTTACGAACGACGCTCAAAAGAGCGTCGATCGTGAGGTTACGACATGAACCTCAAGGCAAAGTATCGGACTTCGTTGGATGAGCTGGATAGTGCGCTTTGTCACGCGCAGGAACCGACTCTCGACCTTTTATCAAACATCATAAGCGAAACCTGCACTCGCATTTCGCTCCTCACCAAAGCGGAGAAATTCAACCGGCTGATCGAGTTGGCGAAGATTGGCGCCTGGACTGAGGCGGCATTTGCTTTGATCGCGCTCGAGCTGCCGCTTTGGCGGGTTCGCCGTCTCGTCTACGAAGACGGCGAGTGGCTCTGCTCGTTATCGCATCAGCCAAACTTGCCAATCGCATTGGACGAGTGTGTGGAAACCACTCACCAGGTTCTGCCGATCGCGATGCTCTGTGCTTTCGTCGAAGCGCGTCGTAGACGAAATGCAGTGCATGAGAAAATATCGACCGTTCCTCAAATCCAGCAACCATGGCCGGAGTTCGCCATGTGCTGCGAGAATTATCGGTGACGACTGCGATTCAACCTATCGGGCATGGAACAAATAAAAGTCAGTCTGCAATGACCATTCGTCAAATAACACAACGCAAATTCTTACAGGATCGCTTCAACGGGCGGACGCAACAAGCGGTGGCTGTCCAAGATCAGCCGCTGAAAGAGGCCGGCCAGGAATGTGCTCCACCGTGGCAGACCGCGCCACTTCCATCTCGCCCTGACGATACGGTTCTAAGTGTCTCCATTCCACTATTCTTCATTGGCCGTAATCACAACGGTTTTTGGGTCGCACGCGAAGCTGCGGGCCGGTGCGGCGGTCTTTTTCTTTTCCGATGGTCAGAGGCTCGATTTGCCCGCAGAAATGGTTTAGCCGGCGGCGGTGCGACGATGCTCGTGGAGCATTCGATCGGACTTGATCTTCCCAACCACGGCAGCCGGCTCGTTGAGCTGATCGCGACAACTACCGATTTCGTGAGGCGCCGTGCGCCGTTCGTGACAAACTTAA
>DASXJB010000202.1:0-22760 GCA_036497645.1 Xanthobacteraceae bacterium | reverse complement strand
CATGATCTTTTCCGAAAACCGGCGTCCACTTTTCGGGATCATGCTTTAACCCTCGGCGCATCGCCACACCGCACGTGGTAAACAAGCTCTTTAGATGCGACGCCCTGCCGACGCGCGCCTGCGCTCGGCAGCGCCAATCTCTTCAGTTACGGGGTTTGCCCGGTGCGCGACAGGTTCTTGGCCGCGAGATCGGCCAGATAACGGCGCCAATTTTCCTCGTGATCGCGGCCGAGCTCGAACAAATAGTCCCAGCTGAAAATTCCGGTCGAGTGCATGTCGTCGAACACCAGCCGCACTGCATAATTGCCGATTGGATGCAGTTCCAGGATTTCAACATTCTGCTTTCCGGCAACTGTCCGCCGTTCACTCGGGGAATGACCTTGCACTTCGGCGCTCGGGCTGCATACACGCAGATATTCGGCCGGAAGGTCGAACTTCTCGCCGTCATCGAAAGCGACCGTCAATATCTTCCGATCCTTGCGCAGGCGTAACTCAGTCGGCCAAGGACGCGATGAAGAATTCATCGTGGACTCCGCAACGCCGCCTCACCGCTTCGGAACAAAACGCGGCACAGATCAGTCCAGTGTGATGTGTCCGTCGTCGATCACTTTTTTCCATTTCTCATATTCGGATTTGGTGAAAGCGGCACCCTCGGCGAGCGTCGTCCCGCGCGGCGTCAAGCCGAATGTCGCGAATGAGGCCTTGAGTTGGTAGTCTTTGAGCGCCCTGGCGACTGCGGTGTTCAGCTTCGCCAGCACATCGGGCGGCACCGTCGCGGGCGTATAGATGCCGAGCCACAGGTCGACCGCATAACCGGGCAGGCCCGCTTCGGCGACGGTCGGAAGATCGGGATAGACCGGCGAGCGCTCGCTCCCGGTGGTCGCGAGCGCAATGACGCTGCCTTTGCTGGTGAACGGCAGCGCACCGGCGATGCTGGAAAACAGGATCTGCACTTTGCCGCTGATCAGATCGACATAAGATGGGCCTACGCCCTTGTAGGGCACATGCACTGCCTCGATACCGCTGCGCTGCGCCCACATTGCGGCGGCGAGATGCGGCGTCGTGCCGACGCCGGCAGATGCATAGTTGAGCTTGCCGGGATTGGCTTTGCCGTAGGCGACGAGCTCCGCATAGGTTTTGATGCCAAGCTGCGGCGCGACGACGAGGACTTCGGGCGAGGAATTGACGATCGAGACCGTCACGAGGTCCTTGAAGATTTCGTAAGGCATCGATTTCTGCATGATCGGATTGATGACGTATGCAGGGTCCATGATGACCAGGTCGTAACCGTCCGGCGCCGAATGCGCGACATATTCGACCCCGACAATGCCGCCGGCGCCCGGACGATTCTCAGCCACGACCGTCTGTCCTAAAACCTCGCCGAGCTTCTGCGCCACGACGCGGCCGGCAAAATCAACGATGCCACCGGGAGCATAAGGCATGATCAAGTGAATAGGCCGAGACGGAAACGTTTCGGCGCGCACAGACGCGGCAAGCGGCAGCAGCACTACGGCCCAGAGCAGCAGGCGCATCGCGGATTTCAAGCAAGTCATTAGGCGTTCTCCTCAATCGGAAGTGAGTTTGCTCTTCCGAATGGCAAGCGTCAAAATCTTATGCTGTCGCACCCTTAGGGCGGACCCTCGCACGGGCGATCAGTTCAGCAAGCTTGGACGGCGTGATCGGCATCTGCGCTATGCGGACATCGAATGGTGACAGCGCGTCCTCGACCGCGGATATGATCGCGGCGGCGGCCGGAATGACGCCGACTTCACCGACACCTTTGACGCCGAGCGGATTGTGCGGCGACGGCGATTCCTTGTAGAGCGTTTGCAGGTTCGGAACATCTGCCGCTGTCGGCAAAAGGTAATCGGCAAAGGTCGTGGTAATTGGCTGACCGTCCTCGTCATAGCCCATCCATTCGAATATTGCATTGCCGATGCCGTGGGCGATGCCGCCGTGAACCTGGCCGTCGACGATCATCGGATTGATCAGCCGGCCGGCATCTTGCATCGCGAAATAGCGCAGAATGCGCACCCCGCCGGTTTCGACGTCGACCTCCACTTCGGCCACATGGCAAGCGTTCGAGTAAGCGAGCTGGTCGACACGAAATGTAGCGCTGGATTCGAGCCCCGGCTCAATGTCCTTGGGAAACGGATAGCCGGGCGCACCCTTGAGCACGCGCGCCAAGTCGCCAAGCTTCACGGCAAGCTGCGGCGCGCCGACAACGCGGACCTCACCGTCGGCGATCTCAAGGTCCTCCTCGGCGGCCTCGAGCATATGACTGGCAAGCTTGCGCGCTTTGGCTGCGACCGCGGCCGCGGCAATCATCACCGACGAACCCGCCGTGACGGTCTGCCGGCTGGCGAAACCGCCGAGACCGAGCGGCGCCGCCGCGGTATCGCCAGCGATCACCGTGACATCCTGCGCGCGCACACCGAAGGCGTCAGCGCAGATTTGCGCGAGCGCCGTGCAAAGCCCCTGCCCCATCGGCGCGGCGCCGGTTGAGACCGTGATCTGCCCGGTCGGCGAGATGCGGACATTGCCGAACTCGAACGGGCCACGACCGGTACCCTTCATGCCATGCGCCAGGCCGATCCCGATGTAACGGCCTTGCGCGCGCACGGCAGCTTGCCGGCGCGGGAATTCTTGCCACTGCGCGGCGCGAACAAGCTCGGCTTGGCAGCCGGGATAATCGCCGCTGTCATATTGTACCTGCTCGCCAGCACGCGATTTGAACGGTTTCAGATAGGGCATCTTTTCCGCTGGGATCAAATTACGTCCGCGCAACTCCGCGCGATCGAGCCGCAACGCCTGCGCCAGGCGATCCAACATGCGTTCCATCGCAAAGGCCGCTTGCGGGTAGCCGGCGCCGCGCACCGAAGACACCGGCGCTTTGTTGGTGTGCACAGCGGCAACGTCGATCGCCAAGGCCGGGACGACATACGGGCCGGTCAAAGTGGTCGCCGAATTGTAGGGAATATTCACGTCTTGGAGCGCATAGGCCCCAACGTCGTGAATGAGCCGGCCGCGGACGCCGCGCACGCGCCCGTCACCGTCGGCAGCAAGCGCGATCGTCCAATATTGGTCGCGCTCTTGCGCCGCGTTGGTGAAATGCTCGCGGCGGTCCTCGATCCATTTGATCGACCGGCGCAGCAAGGTCGCAGCGGCGACGACCGCGATATCCTCGGGATAGACGCAGAGCTTCGGTCCGAAACCGCCACCGACATCGGGCGTCGCCACGCGCAGGCGGCTTTCATCAAGCGCAATATAGTCGGCCAAAGCGGTGCGCAGATCGTGCGGCTTCTGGGTCGAAGCCCAAACCAGCGTTGCGCAATCGGAAATCTCGGCGAGAATACCGCGGCCTTCCATGGAATGCGCCGCACCGCGATGCACCCATAGGTCTTCGCGCACGACATGCGCTGCTTTCGCGAAGGCGGTCTCGATGTCGCCGTAGCCGACCTTGTATGAAATCACGCGGTTCGAGCGTAGTTCGCGGCGCACCGGGGGCGCTCCTTCGGCGCGGCAATCGATCGCCGCGGCAAGCACCTCATAATCGACTTCGATCAGCGCGGCGGCGTCTTCGGCCGCATAGCGGTCGGTGGCGATCACAATAACCACCGGCTCGCCGACAAAGGAGACTTCGCCGTCGGCCAGCGCGAACGGCCAACTCTGCGCCAGATTGGTGCCGGAATTGGAAACGCGATTCATGCGTCGCTGCTTCATCACCGATGCGAGATCGTCGAGCGTGAGCACCGCGATGACGCCTGGCACCGCGCGCGCGGCGTTCAGATCAATGCTACGAATCAAGGCATGCGGATGCGGGCTGCGCGCGAAAGCCGCGACCGAAACGTCTGCCGTCGGAATGTCATCGACAAAGCGTCCCCTGCCCGTCACCAGCGCATGGTCTTCGAGGCGAAGAACGCGAGCTCCGATTGCAGGGCCGGAACTCATTATTTCCACGAGCCGCATTGCGGCCAAAATCGCTCGCCGGGCACGAGAAGGGCAAAGAGCGTAGTCACTGGCCGGCGCTCGATATCGCCTTGGCCGCCCTGGCAAGGACGTCTTTGGGCGTAGCGTAGACTTCGGCGAGCAAGCCATCGATTGTCGCCGCGCTCACCGGATGGATTTCAAAGTTCAGCTTCTGCGCCTCGGTCAGAAAATCGGCGTCACGCATCGTGGCATCGAAAGCCGCGATCAGCGCCGATTTGCGGTCTGCGGCAAGCTCCGGCGGCGCCGCGAACGGCCGCGCCATGGCCTGGCTAGTCAACAACAACCTGATAATCTGCAGCTGCTCGGGCTTGGTCACAAGATCGGTCGCGAGCGGCACCGCAGCTATCTCGGGCTCTTTTCTAAGCGCTGCTTGCACGATGATATTGGCCGAGTGACTGGTCAACCATTCCGCATGCCGCGTCTTGATCGTGCTCCACGACAGTCCGCACAGGCCGTCCACTTCGCCGCGCTCCATGGCCAGGACGACGTCATTGGTTCCAGGATATCCGCTGACAAGTTGTACCTTGGCGCCGAACACGTTCTTGTACAGCAGCGCCCAAATATCGGGATCAGCGTCGGCGCCGAGACCGCCGAGCTTCGATGGTTTGCTGAGAAAATCGTTCCAGGTCTTGATCGGCGAAGAATTCCAGGTGACGCAAGTGGAGTCGTCGTCGGTCATGCTGCCGAGCCAAGCGAATTTCCGGCTGTCGAACTCGGCCTGGCCAAGGAGCGGCGCAATTCCCATGCTGCGCGAGAACGTGCCCAGCACCGAGCCGTCCTTCGGGGCGACCGAAAAAATGTAATTGGCGGCGCGCAAGCTGCCCGCGCCGGTCATCTGCTGCGGTACGATCGAAGGCTCACCTGGAATGTGCCTGCCAATATAGTGTGCCAAAAGTCGTGCATAAGCATCGTAGCCGCCGCCGACGCTGTAGCCGACGATCATCGAAATGCTGCGGCTCTTGTAAAAGTCGGCCACGCTGTCTGCCCGCGCGACGCTCGCCAACGCCGCAAGCGCAGCGACGATCAGGAGCGATTTTCCACTAATGCCGAGCTTGTGCATAGAGGTGGGCTGCTATCCCGAACGCTATAACCGACTGACCCCGATCATGTGCGGCGCGCCGATCTTGTCCCAAATCCAGTGCGCGCAGGCGAGCAGGCGATCGTCGTCATAGCGCTGCGCAATCAATTGAATGCCGACTGGCAGATTGTTCGGCCCGCGGTGGGTCGGCAATGTCATGGTCGGGGTATGCAAGGCGGTCCACATCGCTTGCATGCTTGGATCGCCGGTTGAACCGAGGCCCCTCGGCGCTTCGCCGGGCACACAGGGCGCCAGCAGTATATCGAGTCTTTCAAATACGCTTGCTAGCAGTGCGCGGCATTGTTCAACGCGCCGCCAGGCGGCGACATAATCCGCACGCGATGTCTTAAGCCCGCTTTCGATATAGCGCCGCATCTGCGGCGACAGTGCCGCGCGATGATTGTCCCACTCGAATGCCATGCAAGCGGCGCGCTCGACGTGATTAATGGCGCCGCGCGCCAGCGCGTGCAGGCCAGCGAAAGCGTCGGGCAAAGTGACGTCGCGAACGATGGCGCCGGCCTTGCTCAACGCCGTTGCCGCATTTTCCACCGCACTCTTGGTTTCCGGTTGCGCCCTGTCCCAAATCTCGGTGCGGCACATCCCGATCCGCGGCGCCGCACTCACGCTGCGCAGCGACTGCGGCTCGTCCATGCGCAATACGGCCGAGAGCATCGCGATATCCTCGATCGAGCGGGCGACCCATCCGATCGTGTCGATGCTTTCGGCCGCAGGCTTCAACCCCGCTTTGTTGAACGTGTTGTAGGTCGGCTTATAGCCGAACACGCCGCAAAACGAGGACGGCCGCAGCACCGAACCGCCGGTCTGGGTGCCGAGCGCGGCCGGCACCATGAAATCGGCCACGGCCGCCGCCGATCCGCTCGACGAGCCGCCTGGCGTATGCGCGGCACTATGCGGGTTGGTGGTTGCGGCCGGCGCCATGCCGGCGAGTTCGCAGGTCGCGGTCTTGCCGAGGATCACGGCGCCGGCGCGGCGCAACAGCGCAACACAAGCGGCGTCCACGGTCGGCCGATAACCGCGATAGATCGGCGAACCCATTTCGGTCGGCATATCGAACGTGTCGATGACATCCTTGACCCCGATCGGCACGCCGTGCAGCGGACCGCGGCGCGGTTCGCGATCAAGCGCATGCGCCTGGGCGAGCACCAATTCCGGATTGAAATTCACCCAGGCTTTGACGACGGGCTCGCGCGCGGCGATCCGCTCGATGCAATCGCGCGTGACGGCTTCGCACGTGATCTCGCTCGCCGCGATCTTCGCCACGATTTCGGCGGCGCCTAATTCGTTGAGGCCGCGCCCGACTTTCACATCCATTTCGTGACGCTCAATTCTTGCCGGCGTGGCCGGCGGAGGAGCCGGCGATCTTGCCGAAGACGGTGCCGGACATCAGGCCGGATCCGCCCGGATAATTGAAATAGAACAAACCGCCGACCAGTTCGCCGGCGGCGTAAAGGCCGCGGATCGGCTGATAATCGGTATTGAGTACTTCGCCATCGGTGTTGATGCGCAACCCGCCGAAGGTGAAGGTGATGCCGCACGTCACGGCATAGCCTTCGAACGGCGGCGCATCGATGGTGTTCGCCCAATTGCTCTTATTGATGGCGAGGCCCTGCGTGCAACGTCCATCCTTGATGTTGGGATTGAACGGCACGTCGGTCTTTACCGAAGCATTCCATTCTTTGATCGTCTTTAAGAATTCCGGGGCGTTTACCCCTTCCAGCTTACGCGCGAATTCCTCGATTGTGTTGGCCGTGACTTTCGTGATCTGCCGGATGCGATATTCGTCGCGCTGCAGGTGCTTTACTTTCTGATCGAAGATCTGCCAGGCGAACTGGCCGGGCTGTTCCAGGACCACGCGGCCGTATTTGGCGTAAGTGTAGTTGCGGAAATCAGCGCCTTCATCGACAAAGCGCTTGCCGTTGGCATTGATCAAGATCGAAAACGGATAAGAGTGTTTCTGAAATTGATCGCCCACCGCAAGGTCGCCGAACTCCGGCGCATTCATCTCCCATTGTACGGCATGGCAGCCTGACCAGTTGCCGCGCGGCGCGGCGCCGATGTCAAGCGCCATGCGAATGCCGTCGCCGGTGTTGTAACGGGAACCGCGCACTTTCGCGAGGTCCCAGCCGGGTCCCAGATAGCGCGTGCGCCATTCCGGATTGGCTTCGAAGCCGCCGCAGGCAAGCACGACCGATCTGGCGCGCAACTCGCGCACTTCGCCGTGCTCGCGGGCGCGGATTCCTTCGACGCGATTGCCGTCGAACAAGAGATTGAGGCCACGGGTGGCGTACCGAATTTCGATGCCGCGCTTTTTCGCCGCTTCGGTGAGCATCGCGATCAGGCCCGGGCCGCCGCCGACCGATTCAACCGTCAGGCCGCCCCAAAACTTGAACTTGCCCTCGATCTTGAATGCTTGCCGACCGTAAATCGGAATGAGCCGCACACCTTTGTTGCGCATCCAGTTGAGCGACTCGAAACTTTTTGTGACCAGAACCTCGACCAGATCGGGATCGGCATGATGTTGCGTCACGCGCGCCATGTCGTCGAAGAACTGATCGGCGGTGTAGGTGCCGAAGTCGGTGGTTTCGATTTCGGCGGGCGTGAGATCGGGAACCAGCGTTTTGATATCCTCGACGCCGTTATAGACGACGCGGATCGAGCCGGCGGTGAAACGGCTATTGCCGCCGGATTCCTCTTCCGGCGCCGCTTCCAGCATCAGCACTTTGGCGCCCTGTTCCTGCGCAGCCAAAGCCGCGCAAAACGCGGCATTGCCGGCGCCGACGACGATCACGTCCGCATCTTGCGCTGCCATCGCGATTACTCCGCCGCCTGCGCGGCGCCGCCATGCGCTTTCGACCAGGCCGCAGGGTCTTTCATGAATTTTTCGACTTCGCGAAGCTTGCCTTTATCGAATGTGCCGCTCTTCTTGGCCGTCTCCAAAACGTCCCACCAGGTGGCGAGCGCGTGCAGCGTCACGCCAAGCTCGCGCATGATTTGTTTTCCCTCAGGAAAGATATCGTAGAAGAAAAATACGAAGACGTGCTCGACGACCGCGCCGGCCTCGCGCAGCGCCTTGCAGAAGTTCACCTTGCTGCGGCCGTCGGTGGTCATGTCCTCGACCAAAAGTACGCGGTCGCCGGGCTCGATATGGCCTTCGATCTGCGCGTTGCGGCCGAAGCCTTTCGGCTTCTTGCGCACATATTGCATCGGCAGCATCAGGCGGTCCGCCATCCAGGCCGCGAACGGAATTCCCGCGGTCTCGCCGCCGGCCACCGCATCGAACTGCTCGAAGCCGACTTCGCGCATTAATGTCGCCACGCCGAAATCGATCAGCTGCTGGCGCACGCGCGGAAAGGAGATCAGGCGCCGGCAGTCGGTATAGACCGGGCTCGCCCAGCCGGACGTATAGATAAAAGGCTTGTCGGCCATAAAGCGAACTGCGTCCACTTCGAGCAGCATCTTGGCCGTCAGCTCGGCGACGACCGCTTTGTCGGCAAAGCACGTCATGGTGGGCTCATCTGGCTTCGGCGGGCATCCTACGAGAGGCCCATACTACGCGCGGGCGCCTCAGGATGACGATTTAGTGACGCTCGATCAACTCACTATCTTCCAGGCTATGGTCTCGCCGCCGCGATAGATCAGTGCGCGCTCGTCAGGCCCGGCGACCTTGACCTCCTCCGGCGCCGTCCATGGCGTCTTTTCCAAAGTGGTGGTCTCGTCATTGGGCGGCATCCGATAATGCTTGGCGCCGTTGAGCGAGGCAAACGCTTCCAGTTTGTCGAGCGCGCCTTCCTCCTCGAAGACTTGCGCATAGGTCTCGATCGCGACCGGCGCGTTGAACATGCCGGGGATGCCGCTGACCGAAACCTTTTTGGCGTAAGGATGCGGCGCCGAGTCGGTACCGAGGAAATAGCACGGCTTGCCCGAAGTCGCTGCTTGCCGCAGTGCCGTCTTGTCGCGGGCGGTTTTGATCACCGGCATTACATACATGTACGGCTTCAAACCGTGGCCGAGCCAGTCGGTGCGCGTGAGCATCATATGGTACGGCGTGATCGTGCCGCCGAGCTGCGGCGCCGCGCTGGCGACGAAATCGACCCCTTCCTTCGACGACAGGTGCTCAAGCGTCATTCGCAGGCCCGGAAATTGCTTAAGCCATTTCGACAACAACCGGTCGATAAAGACCGCCTCGCGGTCGAATATGTCGACGTCCGGCGCGACATATTCGCCGTGCATGAGGAACGGCATGCCGATCTTTTCCATGCGTTCCAGCACGCGCGGGATCTTGGCATAGTCGGTGACGCCGAACGCCGAATTGGTCGTGGCATGCGCGGGATAAAGCTTGACGGCAGCGAATAATCCGTCGCAAAAGCCGCGTTCGACATCGTCGGGATCGGTGTCGTCGGTCAAATAGCAGGTGATCAGCGGCTTGAACTTCGAGCCCGGCGGCAGGGCCGACATGACGCGCTCGCGATAGGCTTTGGCGTCCGTCGTGGTGCGCACCGGCGGCACCAGATTCGGCATCAAGATCGCTCGACCGAAATTCTTGGCCGTGAACGGCAACACCGCTTTGAGCATTTCGCCGTCGCGAAGATGCAAGTGCCAGTCATCCGGCTTGCGGATCGTTATGTGCGTGGTCATGGCAAGGAAGCCTATCCGATCGGCGCCGCCGCGGCAGCGAATGTCTCCATCGGCGGCTCATCGATCATCGCACCGGTGAGATCGGCGACGCGGGCAAAGCCGCGCTTGGCGCACCATTGCTCAAGGCCCTCGATGATCGCGATCATTCCGGTGGGATTGCGGAAAGTCAGGTAGCCGATCATCACGGCGGTGGCGCCGGCCAGCATGTATTCGACAACGTCTTCGACTTTGACGATGCCGCCGCAGCCCATGATCGGGATTTTTACCGCCTTGGCGCACTGATAGACCATGCGGACGATGATCGGCTTTATGCCTGGGCCGGAGAGCCCGCCGAATTTATTGCCGATCGCGGGCCGGAACGTGTCGGTATTGATCTTCAGCCCCAGAATTGTGTTCGACACCACCAGCGCATTGGCGCCGGCGCGCTCGGCGGCCTTGGCGACGGCGACGACATCGCCGGCATTCGGGGACAATTTCACCCACATCGGCTTGTCGGTCGTAGCGCGGATGAGCTTGACGACATTATACGTATGCTCTTCGTGCAGGGCGAAGTTGCCGCCTTTGGGATCGCGTGTCGGACAGGAAATATTGACTTCGAGCACGTCGATCGCCGACTTCGCCACATCGCGCGCCATCGCTTCAAAATCCTCGATTGTGGTTGCCGAGATCGAGCCAACGAGCGGCGGCGTGAAGCGTTTGTAGTCCGGGACCTGGTGCTCCAGGAAATAATCGATGCCCTTGGTCGGCAGGCCGATCGAATTGATCATGCCGCCTTCGACTTCAGCAGCGCGCGGCGGCGGATTGCCGGCGCGAAATTCCCGCGACACGGTTTTTGCCACCAGCGCACCGAGCCGGTTCAGATCCATCACTTGCGCGAGATCGGTCGAAAAGCAACCCGACGCCGGCATGACCGGATTCTTCAGCGTCACCGCGCCGATCTTGACGCTCATATCTACCATCCGACCGCCTCCTGCAGATCGAAGACCGGCCCGTCGATGCAGACCCGGCGCAGCTCCTGTCTGCCGTTCACTTCGAAAGTGCGCACACAGACGTAACAGGGACCAAGCCCGCAAGCCATCACCTGCTCCATCGCCACCTGGCCGGGAATATTGTGCGCCCTGCCGAGCCGCTTCATCAACTGGAACAGCCGGTTTGAGCCGCAGGTGAAGAAAGCATCGGCGTGCTTTTCGGCGATCAGGTTTTGCAGAATGCGCTCGACATTCTCGACCGCGCTCGTTCCATCGGTATCAAGCACGCTCACCACCTCGCCGGCCTCGCGGAACAAAGCATCTGCCATGACGAAGTCCGGATTGCGGGCGGAGAGGATGGCGGTGACGCCGACATGGCGTTCGCGCGCCAATTGCGAAATCGGCCCGAGCGTCGCGATGCCGACGCCGCGGCCGAGCACGACGATGTTTCGCCAGGCCGGATCGAGCGTAAAGCCGACGCCGAGCGGGCCGACCATGTTTAGGTCGTCGCCTTGCCGCAGCGTCGCCAGGCCGCGGGTGCCGCGGCCGACGCATTTGTACAAAAATTCGATCCGGCCGCGCACGCGGTCGACGCGGTAGACGCTCTGCGGGCGGCGGAAGAACAGTTCGCCGACATCGGGCGACGGGCACAACAGATTGAAGAACTGGCCGGGCGTGACTGACAGCGCCTTGGGCGAAGCCTCGACCACGAGGTGCTTGTATTCGCCGTTCACCCAGTCGTGCGACAGAACCGGACACAGCGATTCCTCGGCCGGAATGTGCGCCGCAGCGGTCACGCCGCTACCGGCGACGGCGTTCTTGCCAACGACGTTGGGCGCAGCGGCAAACGGTTCACCGTTCATGCGTCGAAATCCTCGGGTCGAGCCTCATTGCCGAGGTCGTCTAAGACAGAAATGGACCGGGCTAGTACCAAAATCAAGATTTATTCCAAATTTTGAACAATTCAGATATGACTGCGTTCTCAGGTTGTTGCCTGATTTTCCGAAAGGGCCCGCTGGAAAATTAGGCCGCCACGACCGCGGCGGCAGCCTCGGCGTCCGGCTGCCGGTAGGCCTTGAGCCGCGGCAGTACGTCAGAGGCGAACAGCGTCAGATTGTCGATCGTCTGCGCATGCGTGAGTTCGCCACCGTGGGCCATCATCAAGAGATTGCCCATGCCGCCGCAATGTTCGCAGAAGTCGACGATCTGGGCGTAAACCTCATCGGGCGTGCCGCAGTACAGGATGCCGGCAGCGATCAGATCCTCCACGGTGGCGGCATGCATGTTGATCGCGCGGCCGTCCTTGGTGAAGCTGCGCGGTGGCGTCTCGCCGCGCATGAGCCGCGCATTGTCTTCGGCCGGGAGATAACCGGGCGGGTTGCGAAACGGCAGATGCACGATCGAGCTGGTGCGCAGATAGCCGGCGATCACGTGGCCGCGTCGGCGCGCTTCCTCTTTGTCCTTTGCGACAGCGACCAAGCCCAGATAAGCGAAACGGTCGGCGGTCGGCGCCCGCCCGAACTTCGCCAGATAGCTCTTGCGGTAGGCGTCGAAGATCTTGCGCGTACCGTAGCCGGTGCCGAGCGTCGCCATCACATAGCCGCGCTCGCCGAGCACGCGCGCTTGCGTGGTGCTGCCGGTCGTCGACCAGACCGGCGGATGCGGCTCCTGCCACGGCCGCGGCCAGATGTTCACCTGCCGATAGTGGAAATATTCGCCTTCCCAATTGAACGTCCCGTCATGGGTGGTCATCGCCTTGAGAATGAAATCATGCGCCTCCCAAAATCTTTCCATCAGTTCGACCGGATTGCGGTTGGAGGCGGCGATTTCGTAGGGAATGCCCTTGATGAACCCCATGTCGAGCCGGCCGCGGGAAATCACGTCAATGGTCGCGAGTTCCTCGGCGACGCGCAGCGGATCGGGCCGGTGCCCGATCGGATAGCCGAGCACGAGGAGGCGCGCTTTGGTGGTGGCGCGCGCGAGCACCGACAAGCCGACCACGACCGCCGATGACATGCAGGTGGCGCTCTGGTGATGCTCGTTGAGCATGATGTCGAGGCCAATATCGTCACACGCCTGATATTCGTCGTAGTAGCGATGAAACAGATCGGCGGCAACGCGCGGGTCGCATTTGTGGTTGGGCAGAATGACGCGCAGCGACCCGGAATGGTCATTCCAGGTCGGGTAATAGGGCTGCTCGCTGAACTGATAGACTCGCATGATGAGCTTTCCTGCCCTTGCGGGTCATTCCGCGGCCGAGCGAAGCGAGGAGCCCGGAATGACGACCATCTTCATTGTCCATCCATGAATTTCAGAATACGGCTAGCAAAAATTTGCGGCTGCTCCTGATGCGGGAAATGGCCGGCGCCCTCGATGGTCTCGAAGCGGGCCCCGGGGATCATCGCGCAATAGGCGCGGCCGTAAGCTTCACCGACCATGCGGTCGTGCGCACCCCAGAGGAACAGCGTCGGAATGCGAATGCGGTGCAGCCGGCTTTTCAGCCGCGGATTGTGGAAATATGGGCTCCACGCAAATCGCGCGGTGGCTTCGCGGCCGCGCGCCGCGGCGACGACCTCGGCCGGCGGCAGCGATTTGTAATCGCGCCGCCCGGCATTTGGGTCGCAATAGGTCAGCTCCAGATATTCCGGTTCGGTGAGCGCGAAGATGTCGGCGATGTCGCGGGTCTCGCGATCGCCGACCTTGATGCCGACCGCATTGGCCATGACCAGGCGCGTAAGCCGCGCCGTCGCTTTCACCGCGATCTCGGCAGCGATCCAGGCGCCGAATGCCACGCCGACCAGCGTGACGTCATGAAGATCAAGTTGATCGAGAAGGTCGAGATAGAAATAGGACAGGTCGTCGACCGTGTGCATGCCCTGGGGCACATCCGAGCGGCCGAACCCAGGATGCGTCGGCGCGATGACGTGAGCAGATTTCGCGAGCTCGTCGATCGCGGCGGTGGCGGGTTCGATGCCGTTTTCGGCGTGCAGAAGCAGAACCGGCCGGCCCTTGCCGCGCTCGATCAGATCGATGCGCGTGCCTTCGACAGTGAGCGAGTCGGATGCGGTATCGGTCTTCTGCAGCATTTCCTCTCCGACGCTTTTGATCTTGTTCTACCACGTCAAAGGCGTTTTACCATTGCACGCGGTTCAAGCCAGGAGACCAAGAAATGACGGACGGCGTTACGGTCCATAACGGCATCGCCTATGCCAATCACGATGGCGTCGAGCTTCTCGGCGACCTCTACCTGCCGAAAGACGCCAAAGCGGCGCCGGCGCTGGTCGCGGTCCATGGCGGCGGCTGGGTCGCGGGCGTGCGTGGCGCGTTTCAATATTGGGGGCCCTATCTCGCCGCGCGCGGCATAGCGGTCTTTACCATCTCCTACCGGCTCGCGACCAAAACCAAGACCTTTCCCGAAGCGGTCCAGGACGTGCTTGCCGCGGTGCAATTCATCCGCGGCAAAGCGGTCGCCTTTGGCGTCGATCCGGCGCGCATCGGCCTACTCGGCGCCTCGGCCGGCGCGCATCTTGCGGCACTGGCGGCGCTAAGCGGCAAGAAATTTCTCGGCGCCTATCCGCATGATCCGTTCGCCGCGACGGACACTTCCGTCAAAGCGCTGGTTGGCGTCTACGGTGTCTACGACCTCTACGCGATGTGGTGCTCGCTTCAGGTCCAAGACGGGCGCAACAGCGATAACAAAGTCGAGAAATTCATCGGCGCACCGCCGATGGCGAACCGCCAGACTTATTTCGACGCTTCGCCGGTCAGCTACTCGACTTACGGCAACAATGCGATCGGCGTGCTGCTCGCGACCGGCACCAATGACGATCTCGTCGATCCCAAAACGCAAACCGAACCGTTCCAGCTTGCGCTCAAACAGGCCGGCTTTTTCGTGCGGCCCTGCATCGTGCCCGGCGCGCCGCATTATTGGATGAACGATCCGATCGAGGAGCCCGGAAGCCTGTCCGGATTTCTGGCGCCGCGGCTGATGCGGTTTCTGGCGGAGAAGCTGTAAGTGGTTCTAGCCCGTAGCCGGATGAAGCGAAGCGAAATCGGGATTTTGCTCCCGGACTGCGCTGCGCTCCGTCCGGGCTACCTCACTTCTTCTCCAACAGCAGCGTGCCTTCCTTGCGAACAAGCGGCTGGATCGCGGCGGCGACTTTTGCCAACAGCCACGGCAGAAACACTTGCAACGTGACGTATTCCTCCGCGACGTCGATCGTGCCGCTCGCCACCTGGCCAAGCGCACGGACGCGGAACTGCAAGTGCTCGCCGGTCCAGATCTCCTCCTCAACCGCGAACACATGCGCGTAGTTTGAACTCGCATTGCCGAGCCCGGCTTTCAGGCGGCGCACCGCCTCGTCTTTGCCCAAGCGGTGCGGAATCGAAACGATAAACGGCGCCGACATGACGTCTCCAGTGACGCCCCTCGAGCCCTATATGGGCAGGAAAATGCGCCGGGGAAGGAGTACGGCGCTTCAGCCTCACGCCGCCAATTTCGCGCGGCCGTGCTGCGCCGCCAAAAGGCTGCTCAGCGGCCTGATATGGAACAGCGCGATCATGGTCGTCGCCGCGACCAGCATGATCGCCACCGCGAGCAACAGCGGCGCGACGAAAGCATCGGTCGCCTGCGCGATGACGCCGCTCAAATAGGGCGACACGGTTGCACCGACGATGCCGAAGAAATTCATCACGCCGCCCAACGTGCCGGTCTGGTTCGGCGCAACGTCGGTGCAAATGAGCCAGTACGGCACGACATAGAACGCCAAACCGGCATTGGCGATGACAATCATCGTCACCGCCAAACTCGTGGACTCGGTCGTCGCGGCGATGAGCGTGGTTACCGAATAGGTCAGCGCGCCAAGGGCGATGAAGAATTTTCGATGCAAGCCGCCGGCGGTCCAGCCCTTCGCGGCGAACCAGTCCATCGCCCAGCCGACAAGGTTCGCGCTGAGGAACGCGACCACGAACGGCAGCGCGCTCAGCGTGCTCGCCGTCACCAGCGGAATGTGCCGGTAGTGGGTCAGATATTGCGGCAGCCAAGTCAGGAAGATGTATTGGCAGTAAGGCAGCGCGAAATAGCCGATATAGAACGGCCACAGCGCCGGGCTTGTTACGAGAAGGCGCGGCGGAACCGGCGCCTGCGCGGCGCGCTCCTTGGCCTCCTCGGTTTCCGCATGCGCGCCCGTGGGCACCGGATCGGCAAAGTTCCTGGCGAAAATCCACCACAGCGCGGCACCGGCGAGGCCGATAACGCCGAACACCACGAAGATGTAAACCGGCGAGCCGGTCGCTTGCAGAATAAGCCCGGCGAAGAACACACCCGTTGCCGGCCCGAGCTGCGCGCCCGACTGCATGAAGGCCGCGAATCTGCCGCGCCGCGCCCGCGACGGGATCGCGCGTGACACCGCCGCGACGCTTGCCGGAATGTAAGGCGCCTCGAACGCGCCAAGCAGGACCCGGAACATCGCTGTCAGCCACAGCACCGTAGGCGCGACCGGCGTGAGCAAGACCCAGAGCGACCAGCCTGCCATCGTGCCAGCGAGCGTCCGCCGCGGGCCGATCCGATCCGCGATCCAGCCGCCGATCGGCTGAATCACGAGATAGCCGAGCGAGAACGCGCTCAACATCAAGCCGATGGTTGAAGGCGTCCAATTCAGATCTTTCGCCCAAGCAGCGGCGGCGACGCTGAAATTGCTGCGGTCGGCCCAAAGCAGAACACTCCCGGCAAAGAACACAATCACCGTCACCGGCCAGTTGATCGGGCGGACTTCAGCGCGTGGCATTCCGGTCGCAGCAGTATCTGTGCTCGCTGGCATCGTGTTTTCTCCCGACCGTCTCGTTCAGCGGCATTTAAGTCTGGCGCCGCTATTTGTTGTTTTCCGGATAATAGCCTTACGCGCGTTCTATCACCGGTAAAGTGAGCGCCGAAGGATGTTCCGCCGAGTGATGGATCGTGTCGATGCCGATCTTGCCCGGCACATAGTAATGCGTCCACAGCATGTCGGTAATCACCGAGTCTCCGTTGACGATTTCCAGCCGGACGCGATTGCCCTTTTTGAAGCGATGCGCCATCGGCTCGATCGAAATATCGAAGCGGTAGATCTTTCCGGGCTCGATCGGCTGCGGATCGGCGTAGCTGTGATAAGGCTCCACCTCTGTCGATTTGTCCGGATCGAGCGCGCGGTGCGAGGCGCGCAGCCAGCCTTTGGTGATCCAATACGACGCCGGATTGAGACTCTTGCCGCGATCCTCCGCCGATTGCGGCATCTGCTCGGAGAGCTTGACGAAAAAATCCATGTCGGCGCGCGTCGATGAGGCGTAAAGCGTGAGCTTGATCGGGCCGGCGATTTCGAGGTCCGCCGGCAGCGGCGCCGTGGTGAAGGTGAGCACGCGCCGCGCTGGATCCGGCGCATTGTTCGGCCCGAAGCCGACCACGCCCATCATCCAGCCGGGATTGGGATAGCTGTAGGAGGTCTGCGTTTCGCCCGACGGCTGCTCCCGGCCGAGCGAGCCATCATTGAGCGAATTCACACTGCCGGATTTGGCGGCGTCGAGATGCCAGCTGACATAGCGGACGCCTTGCGGAGGCCAGGTCTCCGCCGTGCGGACTGCATCCGCGCCGCGCACGAAATATTCGACGGCCGGGCGCTCCTGGTATTCGGTCTTCAACTCCTTCATGTAGTGATCGTAGAACGGCAACAGCAGTGTTTCGTGCAATTCGCGGCTGTTGAACTCGCGATTGGCCACAAACGCATTCACCGGCCCGATCATTTTCAGCTTTTTAGGTCCGCGGGCGCGTCGGAAGCCGTCGATATTGCCGCGGGTATGCAGATCGACCTTGCCCCAGACGCCGATCGAATAAAGCGGCACTTCGATCTCGTGCAGGTGCTCGGCGGCGCAGCGCTCGCGCCAGAATGCGTCGTAGGTCGGATGCTGCTGCAGCAGAAGATTCAAATCACAGGTCTGTTCGCGCGGATATTCGCCATTGGCCGGGTGGCGATTGATGATTCGGTTCTGATTCCACCAATAGCTGCCGAAGAAATCACCAAGCATGCCGCCCTGATAGACCGACGCGCGATACGGATCGTTCAAGCCGTCGAAGGCGGCGATGCAGGCGAGCGACGGCGGCTTCGCAATCGCCATCCACCATTGCAGCATGCAGAAATAGGATTGACCGATGCCGCCAACTTTGCCGTTCGACCACGGCCGATGGCCGAGCCATTCGATGACGTCGTAAAGGTCTTTCTGCTCGTTGCGGTCGAGAAAACGGAATTCACCGCCCGATTTGCCGCAGCCGCGCACGTCCATCTGCGCATAGACGTAGCCGCGTTCGACATAGAGGCCGATCGGACCGGTCTCGCGCCAGAGAAATTGCGGCGTCGCCGGCAGCGCATTGTTGTCATAACGATAGGGCGAGGCGCCAAGCACGACGGGAAATCGGCCATCGCCCTCCGGCGTATAGAGCGCGACCGCGATGTCGACGCCGTCATGGACGCGGATTTTCACTTCGCGCGGTTTGAGCTGCGGCTCCGGCATGCGTTTCCTCCCAGTGGCGCGGTGACCATCATATTCACCTGCCCCTAGAGGGGGGAGGTCGGTCCACCAACGGGCCCGGCCCGAACTGGCCGGCCCCCGGATAAAGCCCTCTCGATGGGACAGGTAGGTACGACGAATGAGGCCGCCGCGCCGCGTCTGGGAACGTTCGAATTGCGGTCGCTATCGAGATCGGCATTATGCGCATGCCAAACAAGCGAACGCCGGGAGGATCTCACCAGTGCCTGGTCATAAATTTCTCAATCCGCCAACCATGCCCGCGACGCGCGGGTACACCCATGTGGTGGAGACGCGCGCGCCAGCGCGCACGATCTACCTTGCCGGCCAGCTTGGCATGACGCCGGACGGCAAATTCGCCGGCAGCCCGGGCGATTTCCGCGCCCAGGCGGCGCAGGCCTTCGAAAATCTCAAGCTCGGGCTCGCCGCGGCCGGCGCGAGCTTCGATCACGTCGTTAAGGTCACGGTCTATTTCACCGACATGGCGCACCTGCAGACCTATTTCGAGGTGCGCGACCGCTATGTGAATACCAAGGCGCCGCCGGCCTCGACCGCGGTGGAGATTTCAAAGCTCGCGCGCGACGGCGCTTTGTTTGAGATCGAGGCCATCGCCGTGGTGCCAGAGTAAACATCACCCTCCCCCGTTTCACGGGGGAGGAAACTGAGGGCGCAAACATGCTGACCATTGATGCGCAGGTGCACGCCTATGAGCGGAACCATCCCGGACGCCCCTGGCACGCGGTATTGACAGGACCGCCCGAGGTCACCGGCGACCAGATGGTGGCGGCGATGGATGCGGTCGGTGTCGACGGCGCGATCCTGGTGTCGGCCTTCACGATGTACCGCTATGACGCGAGCTACGCGATCGCGGTGCAAAAGCGCCATCCCAACCGCTTTGCCGTGGTCAAGCCGGTCGATCCCGCCAATCTGGCGGTCGCGGAGATCATCGCCGACTGGAAGCGCACGCCCGGCGCGGTCGCCGCGCGCATGTTGCTGGTCCGCGGCGGCCTGACCGAGGATGCCGCCGATCCCGGGCTCAATCGCGTGCTGGCGGAGGCCGCACGGTTGTCGCTCCCGCTCAACCTGCACATTGCCGGGCGGCTCGATCAGGGGATCGCACTCATTCGCCGCCATCCGGACGTGCAAATTGTCATCGATCATCTCGGCCTCGTTCAGCCGCACGAGCCGCCGGTGCCGAAGGAGCCTTGGGCGGAACTGCCGAAAGTGCTGACGCTGGCAAAACTGCCAAACGTTGCGATCAAGATCAGTGGCGCCTGCACACTGTCGCACCAACCGTTTCCCTATAAGGACATCTGGGATCCGGTCTGCCGCATCATCGACGCATTCGGGATCGACCGTTGCCTATGGGGTACCGACTGGACCCGCGCGGTGAAATTTCTCACCTATGCGCAAGGTGTGGATGCGTTCCGCGCGACCGACCGCATCTCCGAAAGCGACAAGGTCAACCTGATGGGCGGCTCGCTCGCTCGTATCTACGGCTGGTCGCCGCGCAAGGCGCCGTAGAACTTTATCGCCCATCCGCCCCGACTCGCGCGATGTAATAGGCCCCTTGAGAGGGAGGGTGGCGATCATCCCGCTGTGCGAGCGCTGGATGACCGCGGGAGGGGGTGGCCAATATAACGCGAGGCGTCGATGCTAGCGCCTCACCTATTGACCCCGATTTCTGTGAGCCACGCTCGGCGAAGCAATCCAACGGCAGGCTTTGATCCAGCGCAAAGCTGATGCGCAATTGCGGTTCATCATCGAACCCCCACGCCTTTGTGTTGTTTACCGATCATTCCGCGAGGTTACCCCATGCACGGAACCGCGCCGGTCCCGCACCAGGAAATAGAGATCAAGCTCGAGCTTGCGCCGGCTAACGTGCCAGATCTTAAAAAGATTCCCTTCTTGCGGGCGGTCAAGCCGGCGCCCAAGAGCGCAACCCAAGTGTCGGTCTATTTCGATACCGACAGTCAAAAGCTTCGCAAAAAAGGCCTGATCCTCCGGGTCCGGCGCGAGGGCCGCCGCCATACGCAAACCATCAAGGCGACCGCCCACGCCGGGGACTTTGAGCGCGACGAGTGGGAAGCCGAAATCGCGGGGAATGAGCCGGATCTCGATCAGGTCAGCGGGACTGCGCTTGAACCGCTTCTGACCAAGAAGCTCCGCCGACGCCTCAAGCCAGTGTTCGAGACGCGGGTGCGGCGAACGGTCTATCCGCTGGTCGACGATGCCCACGCGATCGCGTTGACCCTGGATCAGGGCACGATCGACACCGGCACCCGCTCACAATCTCTGTGCGACATCGAGCTTGAGCTTAAGCGCGGCAGCACCGCCGACCTGTTTGACGTTGCGCGTGAGCTCACGCACGCGCTGCCGGCTCGACTTGCAGTCAAGAGCAAATCGGAACGCGGCTACGAGATTCTCGATGGCCAGCAAGAAGTGCCGGTCAAGGCCGCTGCCATCGATCTGCGCGCCGGCGTGAGCGCGCGCGAGGCTTTCAAGACAGTCGGTCTCGCCTGCCTGAAACAAGCGATTGACAACGAGCCGGCCCTGCTCAGGGGTGATCCCGAAGGCGTGCACCAAATGCGCGTCGGACTGCGCCGGCTGCGCGCGGCGATGTCGTTGTTTGCCGCGCTTCTGCGCGACCCGCAGACAACCGCCATCAAGAGCGAACTCAAATGGCTGGCCGGAGAGCTCGGCCCGGCGCGCGAGCTCGAAGTGCTGGTGAACCGCGTCGTTGCGCCGATGAAACGACGACGCCGGCGCTGGCGCGGCATGCCGTCGCTTTCGCACGAATTCGCGGAACGGCGCGATGCCGCTCTATCACGCGCGCAAGCAGCGGTGCAGTCGGCGCGCTTTCGCGCCCTCACGCTGGACGTGGCGGTGTGGCTCGAGGCCGGCCTGTGGACGAACCCGCCGGACGACCTCGTCCGCGACCGCGGCGATCAACCGATCGAGACGTTCGCGTTCGAGCAACTGGCGCGGCGCTGGCGCAAGGTTCGCAAGAAAGGCAGAATGCTAGCGCGGCTCGATGAACGCCGCCGCCATAAGCTTCGCATTCAAACCAAGAAGCTGCGTTATGCGGCGGAGTTCTTCGCCACGCTGTTCACGACCAAGCGGGCGCTCAAACGGCGCAAGCAATTTCTCCCTGCGCTCGAGCGCCTGCAGAATGGGCTCGGCGATCTTAACGACATCGCCGTGCATGAAAAACGCATCGCGGCA
Organism: Xanthobacteraceae bacterium; assembly: GCA_036497645.1. GTDB lineage: Bacteria > Pseudomonadota > Alphaproteobacteria > Rhizobiales > Xanthobacteraceae > BOG-931. The sequence goes on along the minus strand of DASXJB010000202.1, from coordinate 1,289 downwards.
GTGGGCGCGCGCCGTCGGAGATCAAATCCGAGCCGCGTCTTTGCCGCCGGGCTGCTCACCGGGCGCGAGGACGCACGCACGGACGCGGCGATGACCGCGGCGACGGAAGCCTATGCTGACTTGGCGAAGGTCAAGCCGTTCTGGCGCTGATTGAGTCGACGCTTTTGTTTGAGCATGATCTTTTCCGAAAACCGGCGTCCACTTTTCGGGATCATGCTTTAAGACGCCTTGCAGGCGACCATGGCTTCCGGCCGTGTCCGGCTCGCAACAGATGGCGGCGCAAAGACTGCCAGATAGGTGTCGCTACCCGCGAGCCGATCGAAGCTGATCTGGCGATATCCCACGGCGGTAAGCTCACACCGTAGAAGATCTGGCGGGGTACCGTGCTCGGACGTCGGCCCGTAGGCGTCGACAATGCCAACACGCGCGCCGGGCTTAAGCGCCGGAACGAGATTGTAGAGCAGGCCGTAGGGCTGGGCGATCTCGTGATACATGTGCACCAGAATTGCAATATCGAGCGAATCGGCCGGCAACCTCGGATCGTGCGGCTCACCGCGGCTGACGACGACGTTTTGCAATCCGCGGTCGCGCACGCGGCTGCGCAGGCTCTGCAAATATTCGGGCACGACGTCTTCCGCGATGATGCGACCGCGGGGACCGACGATTGGCGACAGCCGCACCACGTAGTAACCGCTGCCCGCGCCAATGTCGGCGACAGTCATCCCGGATTTGATGCCGAGCAGGCGCACGAGCTGGCCTGGTTCGCCGGCAGCGTCGCGCTCCTTTTCGTCGTGCCAGATTGGGCTGATAATGTCCGCGACCGGGCGATCGGGCTTTGGAAATGCGGCCGCTGGCGCGCCGGATCCCGCCAGAAATTCCTGCGCGGCGACCGATATCGTGAATGTGGCGGCAAAGACGATGGCAATCGTCATTTGCATCACGTCGCCAATGTGGCGTTTGCGGACAATCGAACTCGGTCGTGAACCTTGCAATCGGCTACCTTGAGTTCCGCAGCTAAAAGCGTGCAAATTTAATGCGCGTCGTCCCAATTGTCGGCGGCATGCGCCTCGACATGCAGCGGCACCGACAGCGATACCGCTGGCAGCGGCGCATCGATCATCACCTTGGTAACGACCGGCAGGGTCTTTTCGACTTCGCCATCCGGCACTTCGAAGACCAGTTCGTCGTGGACCTGCAACAACATCTGCGCGGATAGCTTTTTTGCCGTGAGCGCGTCGTCCATGCGGATCATGGCGCGGCGAATGATATCGGCGGCGCTGCCTTGCAGC
>DASXJB010000201.1:0-3512 GCA_036497645.1 Xanthobacteraceae bacterium | reverse complement strand
CGATCATTTGAACCGGTAGGTAATCCGGCCCTTGGTCAGATCATACGGCGTCATTTCGACCAGCACCTTGTCGCCGGCGAGTACGCGGATGCGGTTCTTGCGCATGCGTCCCGCGGTGTGCGCAATGATCTCATGATCGTTCTCGAGCTTGACCCGAAAGGTGGCGTTCGGAAGCAGTTCCGTCACCACGCCGGGAAATTCCAACAGTTCTTCCTTCGCCATTCGCTTTCCGAAAAACGTTGCCTCTAAGCGGGTTCGTTGCCAACCCCGCCGAAATTTGCGCGGACAGTACCGGATGGCGCGCTCTATCACAACAGTGCCGATGCGCGGTCCGATTTCAGCGTACGATATCAGTGTGTCCAATCCCTTCCTCATTCGTTGCCGGGACCGCGTGGAATGAACCGCTGGCGAATGCGCGCCAAAATCTGGTCGCGCACTTGCCGATAGGCCTCAAGCCGTTGCTCGCGGCTGCCTTCCACCGCGGTCGGATCGGTGGTCGGCCAATATTCCACCTCCACCGCGCTGGTGCGGGTCAGTTCCAGCGCCCGGTGATGCGCCTCCGGCGCGAGCGAGACGATGAGATCGAAATTAAGACCCTCCCATTCATCCAATTCCTCGAAGGTCAGCGGCTTGTGACGCGAAATGTCGAGGCCGATTTCGGCCATCACTGCTACGGCAAAGGGATCGAGTTCGCCCTTGCGCACACCGGCCGAGCCGACATAGACGCCGCGTCCGAAGATCTGCCCGAACAAAGCCGCCGCGATCGGCGAGCGCACCGAATTGAGCCCGCAGGCGAACAGCAGCGCCAGCGGAGGGCGCGATTGCGGCGGCATCGCCCGCTGAGGGTCAAGACTCATTAATTCCGCGAGCCGCTTTGCGGCCAAAATCGCTCGCCGGGCAGGAGAAGGGCGAAGAGCGTATCGGCAATACGGTCGAGCCCTTCGACGAACACGGCGGCGATTTTCGCTGCAACCCGAAGGGACGCGGGCCTTTCGGCCGCTGGCGTCGTTCCTCGTCGCTCATGATCGTATAGATCACATCGCTTCTCGCGCTTAGCCAGCGGCCGAAATGCCCAGCGTCGCGGCCGCGGCATTAATGAGTTTTGACCCTAACCCTTCCAGTGCAAGACCGAGATCAAAGTGAACAGGCGGCGCGCGGTGTCGAAATCGATGTCCACCTTGCGCTTGAGCCGCTCCATCACCAGGTGCGAACCCTCGTCGTGCAGGCCACGCCGCGCCATATCGAGGGCCTCGATGCGGTCGGGCGTCGCCGTGCGGATTGCCGCGTAGTAGCTGTCGCAGACTACGAAATAATCCTTCACCACGCGGCGGAACGGCGCCAGCGAGAGCATATGCGCGATCACCGGCGAGTTGTCGGTGAGACGAATGTCGAACACGAGCCGGCTGCCGGAAATGCCGAGTTGCAGCGCGTAGGGACCCCCGGCGTGTCCGACCGGCCTGAACTTGTTGTCTTCGAGGAGATCGTAGATCGCGACCCGCCGCTCATGCTCGACATCGTCGTTGGTGCGGCCGAGCGAAGCTTCGTCGAGGGTCACGGCCGCAAGCCGGCCGGTATTGTCTTTGCTGGCGCCTCGCCGCGGCATCAGAGGCCGATCCAATTAACCTGAATCACTGTGCATCTCGAAGATTTGTTTGCGCATGATCTTCATTTTTGGGATCGTGCGCTAGCGATTGAGCCGGATCGCGACCGAACGCGCGTGGGCATCGAGCCCTTCGGCGCTGGCGAGCGTGATGGCGGCATCGGCGAGCGCGCGCAGCTGCTCCGGCCCGCACTTGAGAATCGAAGTGCGTTTGACGAAATCGAGCACGCCGAGGCCTGAGGAGAATCGCGCCGCGCGTGCGGTCGGCAGCACGTGATTGGAGCCGGCGACGTAATCGCCGATCACCTCCGGCGTGTGCGGGCCGAGGAAAATTGCCCCGGCATTACGGATGCCTGTCGCCAGCCGCTCGCCGTCAGCGGCGATGATCTCGATATGTTCGGGCGCAAGCGCGTCGACCAGCGGCAGCGCTTGTTCGAGCGTCGGCACGACGATGACCGCGCCGTAATCGCGCCACGACGCATCCGCGACCTTGCCGCGCGGCAAGGCGGCGAGCTGCACCACCACCGCGCGCTCGACTTGCCCGGCAAGCGCGGCGCTGTCGGTGATCAGGATAGCCTGCGCGCTCGCGTCATGCTCCGCCTGGGCCAGAAGGTCGGCGGCGATCCAGTCCGGATTGCCGTGCCGGTCGGCGAGAATGAGGACTTCCGAGGGGCCGGCGATGGTGTCGATGCCGACTTTGCCGAACACCATGCGCTTGGCGGCGGCGACATAGGCGTTGCCTGGCCCGACGATTTTGGCGACCGGCGCAATCGTTTTTGTTCCGTAGGCCAAAGCGGCAATGGCCTGGGCGCCGCCGATGCGAAAGATCTCGTCGATGCCGGCGAGTTTGGCCGCCGCCAGGACCAGCGGGTTGAGTTCGCCGCCGGGCGCCGGCACCGCCATCACGAGCCGTGGCACGCCGGCGACCTTTGCCGGCACCGCGTTCATGAGCACGGACGATGGATAGGCGGCGCTGCCCCCCGGCACGTAAAGCCCGACCGCCTCGATTGCGGTCCAGCGCGAGCCGAGTTCGACGCCAAGCGAATCGACATAGCGGTCGTCGGCCGGCACCTGGCGGCGGTGATAGGCTTCGATGCGCGCGCGCGCGAGTTCAAGCGCTTCGAGCGCGGCGGGGCTGCATGATTTCACGGCTGCCGCGATCTCGTCGGCCGTGACCTTCAAACCGGTACGGCCAAGATCGCAGCGGTCGAATTTGCGCGTGTAGTCCTTGATGGCGTCGTCGCCGCGTGCCGCAACGTCGGCGACGATGGCGCGCACCGCCGCTTCGACATCGGCGGAGGCTTCACGCTTGGAGTCCAGCAGAGCGCGAAAGTCTTTCGCAAAATCGCCGGAATTCATATCAAGGCGGACGGCCATCGTATCTGCATTAAGGCTGGCGGCGCCTAGGCGCGCGCTTTCAGTTAAACTTCGGCGCTGGGTAGCAGTCCGGCGAAGTTATAACAATTCTAAAATTGGGCTTTTAGATTGACAAAAAGTCCGCTGTTCCCCAACTCCTTGTTCACATCCTTGGGTTTACCATTCGCGGCAGAGAGCTGGCTTGACGGTTAGAAACAATTGCAGTGGGGCGTTGAATCGGCGGCATCTCCTTGCCGTGGTTCTGCTGGCATCGGTGGCACAGCTCGCTACGCGCGGCGCACGGGCTGAGGATGCCGTTTCGCTGTCGCTGACCATTAAGGACGGCAAATTCGAACCCGCCGAGCTGCATGCACCGGCCGGACGGGCGCTCGAAATTCACGTTACCAATCTCAATACCATCCCCTCGGAATTCGAGAGCAGCGATCTGCATTTCGAGAAGATCGTGCCCGTTGGCAAGGAGGCCGTGGTTCGCGTGCGGCCGCAACAGCCCGGCCGCTATAATTTCTTCGATGATTTTCATCGCGAAACACAGGGC
>DASXJB010000200.1:0-3231 GCA_036497645.1 Xanthobacteraceae bacterium | reverse complement strand
GAAAGCTATGCGTTATTGCTGCGGCGCAGCCACACGATCTGGATCAAGACGGGCCCGGAGGACCATATGAGCCGGGTTATGGCGCAGGGCGATTTTCGACCGATGGCGCAGAACCGCGAAGCCATGGCGGATCTGGTGGCGATTCTTGACGCGCGCGGGCCCGATTATGCTCGCGCGCAGGTGCAGCTCGACACCTCGGGCGAGACGGTGGAGCAAAGCTTCGCCAAGCTTCAGCGCATCGCCACCGACTTGCTGGGGCCGCCAGCGGTCGATCGCCGCGAAACCGCAGGAGGCGCGCGGCTGTGACACTTGCAGATACCGGCTTTCTCGATTTGCCGCCGCTGCGGCTGGAATACCGCATGATCGGGCCGCGGCCGGAAGCCGCGCCCACCATCGTAATGCTGCATGAAGGCCTCGGCAGCGTTGGGCTTTGGGGAGAGTTCCCGGACAAAATTGCGGCAGCGACCGGCGCCGGCGTCTTCGCCTATTCGCGGGCCGGCTATGGCAACTCGACCGGAGCCAAGCTGCCGCGCAGCACGTCTTTTATGGATGAGGAAGCGCGCGAAGTGCTGCCGCGCGTCCTTGCGGCAATCGGTTTCCGGCGCGGATTTCTGCTCGGGCACAGCGACGGCGCCTCGATCGCCACGATCTATGCCGGCAGCGTGCAGGATCATCGCGTGCGCGGGGTCGTTCTGATCGCGCCGCATTTCTTCACCGAGGAGATGGGGCTCGTCGAAATCCGGCGCGCGCGCAAATCGTTCGACTCCGGCGCTTTGCGAGAAAGGTTGAAGTCGTACCACGCGGACGTTGATACCGCGTTCCGCAGCTGGAACGGACCTTGGCTGCATCCGGATTTCCAAAAATGGGACATCACTGAAGCGTTGGGTTACATCCGCGTCCCCGTTCTGATCGTGCAAGGCGAGAACGATCAGTACGGCACGCTCAAGCAGATCGAGGTGGCGCGGCAGGAATGCTTTTGCCCGGTCGAAGCCGTGGTGCTGCCGGGCATTCGTCATATTCCCTATCGCGAAGCGCCTGAACTCACAGTCGATGCGATTGCCGCATTCATCAATCGGCTGTTGCGCGACCACCATGAGGCGGAACCGGCAGACAAAACTGGGGCCAAGCCTGGGATTGCCCTCTCATGAATTATATTGCATATGAGGTGAGCCCGATCCAAACCTAGAATTCAGCGGAGGCGGTCGAAGCGCGAGGACCGAGACCATGATTGGCCAAGCAGACCGAACCCAAACAGATCGAGCCCAAACAGATCGAACCATGACGCGCGAGCGAAGCGACAATGCGCAAACCGACAAGCGCGTGCGGATCGATTTTCAGACCGAGCCGGCGCGCTATCGGCACTGGAAACTGAAAGTCGACGGCGAAATTGCAACGCTGGTGATGGACGTCGACGAAAAATCAGCGCTGTTCGAAGGCTACGACCTCAAGCTCAATTCCTACGATCTTGGCGTCGACATTGAACTGGCCGATGCAATCGAGCGGCTGCGCTTCGAGCATCCCGGCGTGCGGGTGCTGGTGCTGCGCTCGGCCAAACCGCGGGTGTTTTCGGCGGGCGCCAATATTCGCATGCTCGCCGGCGCGAGCCACGCGCATAAGGTGAATTTCTGCAAGTTCACCAATGAGACCCGCAACGGCATCGAGGATCTCAGCGAGAACTCAGGTATCAAATCGATCTGCGCGATCAATGGTACCGCGGCCGGCGGCGGTTACGAATTGGCGCTGGCGACCGATTACATCATGCTCATCGATGACGGTTCGGCGGCGGTGTCGCTGCCGGAATTGCCGCTGTTGGCAGTGCTGCCCGGCACCGGCGGACTCACTCGCGTCTCCGACAAACGCCGGGTCCGCCGCGACCATGCCGACGTCTTCTGCACCACCGAGGAAGGCGTCAAAGGCAAACGCGCCGTCGAATGGCGGCTGGTCGATGTCGTCGTGCCGGGCTCGAAATTCGACGAGACCATCGAAGCCCGCGCCAAGGAATTCGCGGCCCAGTCGGGCCGCATGGCATCCGGAGCCGGCATCAAGCTGACGCCGCTGGCGCGGAAGTTTGCCGACGCCGCGATCGAATACGGAACCCTGTCTGTCGAATTCGACCGCGCGGCGCGGATCGCGACCATCCTGGTGCGCGGCCCCGCGGCGCCTCCACCCGCGTCAGGGGACGCGATGGTGGCGCAGGGCGCCGAGTTCTGGCCGCTCAAGCTCGCGCGCGAGCTCGACGACGCGATTTTGCATATTCGGCTCAACGAGCTCGACGTTGCCGCGATTGTCTTCAAATCGTCCGGCGAACCCGGCGATGTGCTCGCCTATGATCGCTTCCTCGATGCCAACCACCAGCATTGGTTGGTCCGCGAGATCCGCCTTCTGTGGAAGCGCGTGCTCAAGCGCGTCGACCTCACCTCGCGCTCGCTGGTGGCGCTAATCGAGCCCGGTTCGTGCTTTGCCGGCACGCTCGCCGAATTGCCGCTCGCCAGCGATCGCTCCTACATGCTGATCGGCAGCCGCGACGGCGACAACAAGCCGCCGGCGAATATCGCGCTCGACGACGCCAATTTCGGTCCCTATCCGATGGCGAATGGATTGACGCGCCTTGCCAGCCGGTTCCTGGCGGCGCCTGGCGACCTCGAGCGCGTCAAAGCCGAACGTGGCAAGATGATCGATGCCGAAACGGCGCAACGGCTCGGGCTTGTGACTTTCGCGCTCGACGACATCGATTGGGACGAAGTGCGCGTGTTCCTTGAGGAGCGCTCAAGCTTCTCGCCCGACGCGCTCACCGGCCTGGAAGCGAATTTGCGCTTCGCCGGTCCGGAGACCATGGAATCAAAAATCTTCGCGCGGCTGACCGCGTGGCAGAACTGGATTTTCCAACGCCCGAACGCAATCGGCGAAGACGGCGCCCTCAAGCGCTATGGCACCGGCCATAAGCCGGTCTTCGACACGCGCAGGGTATAAGAGGACCTGACCATGACCATCGAGAACGTCGATTACACCACCAAAATTCCAAACAACGTCAATCTGACCGACGATCGCCAGGTGCTGCGCGCGCTGGAGAGCTGGCATCCCGGCTATATCGACTGGTGGATGGATATGGGCCCCCAAGGATTTCAGGAGGCGCTCGTCTATCTGCGCACCGCGGTCTCGGTCGATCCGAAAGGCTGGGCCAAATTCGATTACGTGCGCATGCCGGACTACCGCTGGGGCATCCTGCTGGCG
>DASXJB010000199.1:0-49506 GCA_036497645.1 Xanthobacteraceae bacterium | reverse complement strand
CCAGCACCAGGTCGAAGCCGGAAGTCTCGTGCGCGCGCGCCGCTTCGGCGACGTAGTTCGGCGACAATCCGCCCTCGATGACATGCAAAGTCGCCGCACTGGTCGGCGGCGTCACTCCGATCATGCCGATCACGCGCATGGGCATTGCCGCCTCCTTGAATCTACGCGGCCGTGGACTTTTTCGACGCTCTTAAGCGCTCAGTTTCCGCGACATCGATTGCGCCACTCGCATCGATCGCGACACCGTAATCGCGATGCGCTTGTTCCGACGTGATCAAGCCGTCGAGCACGTCTTCGCGCACGTACTCTGGATTGCGCGCGCGCGGATCGCCGAAGCCGCCGCCGCCCGGCAGTTGCAGGCAGATGGCGTCACGCGGCGGCACGGTTTGCCGTCCCTTGGGCCGGATCGGCCGTCCCGAGCGCAGCGTGACCACGCCGGCGGCGCCGGATTGCCCACCGCTGCGCCCGCGCGCCGGATGGCGCACGCGCTCGAAATTGCACAAAAGCGCCAGCGGATTGGCGCCGGCGCCGCCGAGCTCGATCACCTGGCCGAGGCCGCCGCGGAATTGGCCGGGACCGCCCGAGCCGTCGCGAAATTCGCGGCGATAGAACACGACTGGCGCGACGCTTTCGGTCGCCTCGATCGGGATCGTGCGCACGCCGGAGGGAAAAGCGGTGGCGCTCAAGCCGTCTTTTTGCGGCCGCGCGCCGGCGCCGCCGCAGTGGAAGATCACAGTGGAGAATTCCGGCAGCGTGTTGGCATCGGTGCCGGCCTCAACTTCATCGACCAGCGAACCGCCGCCGAAGATCTGCGGATTCCACAAAGACGAAGCGCCCTCCGCCGGCACGCCGCCGGCGATCGCCTGTTGCAAACAGCCGGCCACAACATCCGGCAGCATCTGTCCGACGGTGTGGCGCGCGGCGACCGGCCACGGCCGCTTGACGTTGAGCACGCAGCCTTCCGGCGCGCTTACCGTGATCGGCTCGAGCGAGCCGGCATTGTTCGGCACGTCCGGCGCAACCAAACACTTCACGCCGAACGCGGTATAGGCGAGGCAATAATTGAACACGACGTTGATGCCGTAGGCCGAGGCCGGCGAGGTCCCCTCGTAGTCGACGTGGATGCCGTCATCTGAAATGGTCAGCGCGGCATTGAGCGTGAGCGGCTTGTCATAGCCGTCCATGGTCATGCTGTTGCGATAGGTACCCTTCGGGAGTGCGCGGATGCGTTCGAGCGTGGCGTCGCGCGAGGCTTCAACGATGGTGTCGCCTAGGCGATCGAGATTGGCGATCTCGAACTCGTCCATCATCTCGATCAGCCGGCGGCTGCCTTCGTCGTTGCACGCCGCGCAGGCATAAATGTCGCCTTCGACCTGGAGCGGCTCGCGTACATTGGCGCGCACAAGCCGCAGCAAGTCTTCGCTCATGCGGCCTTCGCGCGCGAGCGGCATGATCGGAATCGCGAGACCCTCCTCGAACACCTGGCGGCCGTCTGGTCCCATGCCGAGCCCGCCGATATCGACCACGTGAATGGTATTGGCGAACAAGCCGACCGCTTGCCCGCGATAAAAGCTCGGCGTCACCACGGTGATGTCGTGCAAATGGCCGGAGGTGAGCCATGGATCGTTGGTGATGTAATGGTCGCCCGGCTTCATCGTCGCGAGCGGATACACGTCGAGAAAATACCGCACTGCGTTCGCCATCGAATTGACGTGACCCGGCGTGCCGGTCACTGCCTGAGCGAGCATGCGGCCGTGCCGGTCGAACACGCCGGCCGAGAGATCGCCGGCCTCGCGCACGGACGTTGAAAACGCCGTGCGCAGCATGGTCTGCGCCTGCTCTTCGACGACGGCGATCAGCCGGTTCCACATGATCTGGGTATGGATCTGCGCGAGCGCGGCGTTGGGGCGGGCGACCATGAAACAGAACCTCAAACCTCGCGGCGGTTAAGCGCAATATAGCCGAACTTGTCGACCTGTGCCTCGAACAAGGGACTGACCACGGTGGACGTATCATCCTCGGCAATCACCGCCGGGCCGGTGATCTTTGCGCCCGGCGCGAGATCGCGACGCCAATAGATCGGCACGTGCTGGAATTCGCCGGCCTGCGGATCGAACAGCGGACGCCGCGCCCGCGCTTTCGGTTCGCTCGGCCGGGTCGACACGGCGCTTGCGAGCTCGCCTTGCGCCGGCGCGCTGATCGTGACCACCCAGCTCAGAATTTCAATGTCGACGCCGGGAATCGGCCGGCTATAGAGACGGCGATAGGCGTCCTCGAACAATGCGGTGATTGCCGCGCGATTGGCACTATTAAATTCACGCACCGGAAGCTCGACCGCGATCTCGTGGCCTTGACCGCGGTAACGCATGAAGGCCGAGCGGCGCTCGGCAAGCGGCGCATCGGGAGCGCCGCGCCGCACAATCGCTTCGGCTTCGGCGCGCATGTCTGCAAGGAGCCTGTTGGCGTTCTCAGGCTCGAAGCTCGACAGCCGCATCAGCCGGCCGCGCACCACCTCATAGGCAACCGGCGCGCGCAATAGTCCCACCGCAGAGCCGACGCCGGCATTGGCTGGAATGAGAATGCGGCTGATGCCGAGCTTCTCGGCAACGCGCGCGGCATGCAGCGGCGCCGCGCCGCCGAACGCGATCAAGGTCCGCGGCCGCAAATCCTTGCCGCTTTCGATCGCATGCACGCGCGCCGCATTGGCCATGTTCTCGTCGACCATTTCGCTGATCCCGAGCGCCGCATGTTCGGCGGCGAGATTGAGCTTGGCGCCGATTCGTTCGGCGACGGAGCGCTGGGCGGCGTTCGCATCGAGCCGCATCTTGCCGCCGGAAAACGTCGCCGGGTCGATGCGGCCCAGCAAAAGATCGGCGTCGGTCACGGTCGGCTCGCCGCCGCCGCGGCCGTAACAGACGGGGCCGGGTTCCGAGCCCGCGCTTTGCGGGCCGACCGCAATCCGTCCGAGCGAATCGATCGCCGCGATCGAGCCGCCACCGGCGCCAATCTCGACCATTTCGATCACCGGAATCCGCAGCGGCAAGCCGCTGCCCTTGGTGAAGCGATAGACGCGCGCGACTTCGAAGGCACGCGCGGTTTGCGGCCGGCCGTGATCGATGAAACAGATTTTCGCCGTCGTTCCGCCCATGTCGAACGACACTACCTGATCGAGCCCATGCTGGCGGGCAATGCACGCGGCAAAGATCGCGCCGCCGGCGGGTCCGGATTCGACTAGACGCACCGGAAAGCGGATCGCGGTCTCGGTCGTGGTGATGCCGCCGCCCGAGGTCATCAACAGCATCGGGCAGCGGAAGCCCGATTGCTCAAGCTCGCGCGCGAGCTTGCCCAGATAGCTGCCGATCAGCGGCTGGAGATAGGCATTGGCACACGCGGTGGAGAAACGTTCATATTCGCGCATTTCCGGCGACACATCCGACGACAGGCTTACCGCGACTTGCGGCAGTCGGCGCGCGACCGCTTCGCCGACGCGGCGCTCGTGATCCGGATTGGAAAAGCTGTGCAAAAATCCGATCGCCACTGCTTCGATCTTTTGCTGCGCGAGACTATCGAGCGCTTGCGTCACGCTCGCCTCGTCGAGCGGAACGAGCACGTTGCCCTGCGCATCGATGCGTTCGCGGACCGGCAGGCGCAGCCGGCGCGGCACCAAAGGCGGCGGCAGGTCAATATTGACGTCGTACTGCTCGAACCGATTCTCGTGGCGGATTTCGAGGACGTCGCGAAAACCTTCGGTGGTCAGAAGCGCGGTCTTGGCGCCCTTGCGTTCGATCAGCGCATTGGTCGCAAGCGTCGTGCCATGAATGATCAATTGCACGTCGCCGGGCTTGATGCCGGCTTCGCCAATGATCGCGCGCACGATCGCGAGCACCCCCGTTTCCGGAGTACGCATCGTGGTCAGACCCTTGGCGGTATAACGGCGATCGCCGACTTCGAGCGCCACGTCGGTAAACGTGCCACCGATATCGACGCCAAGCCGGATTGCCGGAGAGGATGCCACGGGCGGACCGCCGAGAAGGATCTGATAACAAAAGCGGCGCTATATGCCGGCTCTTTGCCGGGCTTGTCCATCGCGCCGCAAAGACCTTGCATTAGCAAAGACCTGCATTAGGAAAGATCTGCATTGCGCAATAACCGCGTTGCGCACCTATCGAGCCGGGTGCATCATACGCGCAGAGTCCGTGTGGATTTAGAATCCGGACCTACCGACCAAAAGCGGATTCCAAAAGCGGATCTTAAGGAGCGGCGGCCATGCACGACATCGTCATTCGCGGCGGTACCATCATCGACGGCACCGGGAAGTCCGCTTTTACCGGCGATGTCGCCGTCACCAACGGCCGCATCGCCGCGGTCGGTGGCAAACAGGGTCCCGCCAAGCGCGCCATCGATGCCGACGGGCTTCTGGTCACGCCAGGGTGGGTTGACGCGCATACGCATTACGACGGCCAGGCGATGTGGGACCCGCTATTGGCGCCCTCGTGCTGGCATGGCGTGACCACGGTGCTATTCGGCAATTGCGGCGTCGGCTTCGCTCCGGTCAAGAAGCACCATCGCGGTGCGCTGATGGATTTGATGGAAGGCGTCGAAGAAATTCCCAATCCGGTGCTCGCCGCCGGACTGAACTGGGAATGGGAGACTTTTCCGCAATTCATGGACGCGCTGGAGCGGCGGCCGCACGCCATCGATATCGGCGCGCAAGCCGCGCATCTGCCGCTGCGCGTCTATGTCATGGGCGATCGCGCGGTGCGCCGTGAAGCGGCGACGGCCGACGACATCGCCGAGATGCGCCGGCTCACCATCGAGGCGCTGCAATGCGGCGCGTTCGGCTTCACCACCTCACGCACCGACTCGCACAAGACCCCCGATGGCGAACTGGTGCCGTCGCGCGATGCCGACGCCGACGAGCTGGTCGGCATTGGTTCGGCGCTCGGCGCGGTCCGCATGGGCGCGTTCGGCATGAACAGCGATTTCGATGACGAGGATTACGAACTGAACTGGATGACCAAGCTTGCGCGCCAGACCGGGCGACCGGTCTGGTTTTTGCTGACCGACCGCTACGAGGATCCGCAGCGCTGGCGGCGGCTGCTCGACGCCACCCGCGCGGCGCGCGCGCAAGGTATCTCGTTCACGGCACAGATCGCTGGTCGCCCCATCGGCGTGATGATGGGGGTCGGCACCGCGCTCAATCCGTTCACCGTGCGGCCGAGCTATAAGAAAATCGAATCGCTGCCGATCGACGAGCAGCGCAAGCGCTTGCGCGATCCGCAAATGCGGCGGCAGATTCTCGCCGAGGCGCCGTCGGACGCCGACGTCGCCAAGCTCGCGCAATTCCGTCAGGCGGTGACGCGCAAGTGGGACCGCTTCTATGTCATGGGCGACCCACCGGATTACGAGCCGGCGCCGGAGAAGAGCGTCGCCGCCATTGCCGCGCGCGAGGGCCGGCCGCCCGACGAGGTCGCTTATGACTACATCACCGGCGGCGACGGCCAGTATCTCTATTTCCCGGTGGTGAATTATGTGTCCGGCGATCATGCGCCGATCTTTGAAATGCTCAACGATCCGGCCTGCCTTCTGGGCTTGAGCGACGGCGGCGCGCATTGCACTTCGATCGTGGATGCCGGCGTGCCGACTTTCATGCTGATGCACTGGGGTCGCGACCGCAGCCGCGGACCGCGGCTGCCGCTCGAGCATCTGGTCAAGCGCCAGACCAGCGAGACCGCCGACTTCTTCGGCTTTCCCGATCGCGGGCGGCTCGCGCCGGGACTGCGTGCCGACATCAACTTGATCGATTTCGACAATCTCAAAGTGCGCAAACCCGAACTCGTGCACGACATGCCGGCCGGCGGCCGGCGCTTCGTGCAGCGCGTCGAGGGCTATGAAACGACGATGGTCGCCGGCACGCCGATCTTCGAGCGCGGCGAGCATACCGGCGCCATGCCCGGCCGCCTGGTGCGCGCCGGACGCGAGAGTGCGGTGCTGGCGGCGGAATAAACGCGCAAGTGCAATGCAGCGGAGCGTCGCGAAGATCCTGACGACCCACGTCGGCAGTCTTCCGTTCTTGTCGCTCGATAAGGGCGTCGCCGTCGGCGACCAGTCGCAACTCGCCGATGATGTTGCTTCGATCGTCGCGCGGCAGCGCGAGATCGGCATCGATATCGTCAACGAAGGCGAATATGCCAAAGGCGGTGACTGGCTGCGCTATATGCAGAACCGGTTCGGTGGCTTCACCGAAATATCGGTCGCCGATGAAAAGCCGCTGATCGAGCGCGGCAAGGATCGCGAACAATTCGCCGAGTTTTACAAATACGCGACCGAGCGCGGCACCCTGTTCTATTCGCCGGGCGCACAGATTGCCAAGAAGCGCCCGGTGCAGGCCTGCACCGGCCCCGTCACCTATGTTGGCCAGGCCGAGCTCAAAAAAGAAATCGATGTCACGCGCGCGGTCGCCGGCACAGATAATGTATTTCTCACTTCGACCGCGCCGGGCAGCCTCGAAGTTTATCGGCGCAACCGCTACTACAAGAGCGACGAGGACTATGCGTTCGCGCTCGCCGAGGCGATGCGCGTCGAATACGAGGCGATCGCCGCGACCGGTCTCATTCTCCAAGTCGACGACGCCTGGCTGCCGGCACTATGGGACCGCATCGGCATGGATATGGGACTCCCCGCCTTCCGCGCTCGCTGCGAGCTCCGGATCGAAGCGCTCAATCATGCGCTGCCCAACATTCCGGAAGATCGCGTGCGCTATCATTTGTGTTGGGGCAGTTGGCACGGCCCGCACGCCTACGATCTCGAACTCGAGCGGATTGTCGATCTCGTGCTCAAGGTCAAAGCGCAGGCGTTTCTGATCGAAGGCGCCAATGCCCGGCACGAGCACGAAGTCGCGGTCTGGGACAAGGTCAAGCTGCCGGACGGCAAAATCCTCATACCGGGTGTGGTTACCCATTCGACCGACGTCGTCGAGCATCCCGAGCTCGTCTCCCAGCGGCTGCAGCGCTATGCGCGTCGCATTGGCAAGGAAAATCTGATTGCCGGCGCCGATTGCGGCTTTGGTGGCCGCTCGCATCCGCAGATCGCCTGGGCCAAATTGCGCGCCATGGTCGAAGGCGCGGCCTTGGCCAGCAAGGCCCTTGGTTTTGCGGCCGCTTAGCCGCGGCCTTGCGGAAACGACAGTCATCCGTCTTAATCGAAGCAAGAACTGAAAATTAAGCGGCAGGCTGGCCGCGGGGGATCGTCAGAGGGGAACAACCATGGCCGCAACCAAAGTCGACGCTATCGCATTGATCGACCGGCATCCGGTGACGCGATTTCAGATCGGCGTTTTGATCCTGTGCATGCTTGTCGCCGCGCTCGACGGCTTCGACACCCAGGCCATCGGCTATACCGCGCCGGCCATCGCCGCGGTCATCCATCTGCCAATGCCGCAATTCGGCCAGGTCGGCTCAGCGGGATTGGTCGGCGCGGCGATTGGCGCGCTGTCGTTCGGACCGCTCGCCGACATTTTCGGCCGCAAATGGTTCATGATCATCGCCGTCGTGGTGTTTGCGATTTTCAGTTATCTGACCTCGACCTCGACGTCGCTCGACCAATTGCTGGCATACCGCTTTTGCACCGGCCTCGGCCTTGGCGGCGTCACGCCCGCTTTTCTGGCGATGGGCGCGGAGCTTGCGCCCAAGCGCCTGCGGGACGTGTTCGTCACCGTGCTGTTCGCTTCGTTTCCCGGCGGCGGGCTGATCGGCTCGCTCACCAGCGCCTGGGTGATTCCGACTTTCGGCTGGCAATCGGTGTTTTATATCGGCGCGGTGGCGCCGCTCTTCATCGCGGTGGTGCTTGCGATCTGGCTGCCGGAATCGATCCGATTCCTGCTCGCGCGCAACATGCGCCAAGAAGAAGTGCGCCGCACGCTCGAGCGCATTATGCCGGGCGAAGTGCCCGCCGGCGCCGAGTTGGTCGCGCCGCCCGATCCGGCGCGCGAAGGCGTGCCGGTCAAGCATCTGTTCACGGAAAGCCGCGCCATTCCGACCGTGCTTCTGTGGGTGCCGTTCTTCATGGTGTTCATGATTCTCGTCACCGTGACGTTCTGGACGCCGGCGGTGCTCAACTCCGTGGGTTTCTCGCTCTCGGCAGCGGCGCTGATCATTGGCTTGAACAATCTCGGCAGTGTCATCGCCAGCGCGACGTCCGGATGGGCGGTGCATCGCGGCGGCGCATTCCGAATGCTGATCCCGGGTTTTCTCCTCGGCGGGTTGTCGCTCGCCTGGTTCGGCCAAGCCACCACCTCGGTGGCAATGCTGAGCATTGCGTCTTTCTTCGCCGGCTTCTTTGTCGGCGGCACCGGCACCGGGCTGATCGCGGTCGCGGCCGGCATGTATCCGACCTCGATCCGCTCCACCGGCATCGGCTGGGCCATGGGCATGGGCCGCGTCGGGCAGGTATTTGGCCCGATTCTGGCCGGCGTGATCGTCGGGCTCGGATACAAGGTCGGCGGCATTTTCTACGCCGCCGCCGTGCCCTGCTTCATCGGTGCGCTGTTTTTGGTGTTCCTCTACTTCGCGCGCCCGGTGATGGAAGCCGATGCCGCCGCCAGCCCCGCGCCGGCGGAGTAACCCGGCGCAGCATCACAGTCCGAGCAGCCGCGGCAGCCACAGCGACAGCTGCGGCAAATAGGTCACCAGCATCAAGACGCCGAACATCACGCCGTAGAACGGCCAGATCCGCCGCAGCACCTGTTCGATGGTGACGTCGCCGACCGCGCAGCCGACGAACAGAATCGCGCCGACCGGCGGATGGCACAGTCCGATGCCCAAGTTGAGCATCATGATCATGCCGAAGTGAACCGGATCAACGCCGAGCTTGAGCATCACCGGCAGCAGGATCGGCGTCGAAATCAGGATCGACGGCGCCATGTCGACCAGCGTGCCGAGCAAGAGCAGCAGCAAATTCACCAGCATGAGGATGACGTATTTGTTGCTGGAGATGGCGAGAAAGAATGCCGTGATCTTGGCCGGCATCTGGGTGAGCGCCATGATGTAACCGACGCTCGAGGCGCAGGCGATCAAGGTCAGCACCATCGCCACCGTGCGCAGGGTTCGGTGCACCAGTGCCGGTAGATCGCGCCAGCGGTAATCGCGATAGACGAACATGGTGACGAAAAAAGCCCAGACGCAGGCGACCGCGCCAGCTTCGATCGCGGTGAACACGCCGGCAAGGATGCCGCCAAGAATGATCATGAGCGTGATCAAGCCCCAGAGCGCGTCGATGCTGATTCGGACCGCTTCGCGCGCCGGGACCGCGATACCGCGCGGATGGCCGTCGCGGTAAGCAATCACCAGACAAAGGACCACGAGCGCGAAGCCGAGTAACAGACCGGGCACCACCCCGGCCATGAACAGGCTGATGATCGAAATCGTGCCGCCGGTCGCGAGCGAATAGATAACCGCATTGTGGCTCGGCGGCACCAATAGAGCCTGCACCGAAGCCGAGATCGTCACATTGGTGGCGAAGACGCGCGGAAAGCCGCTCTTCTCCATTTGCGGAATCATCACCGAGCCGATCGCGGAAGTATCGGCGACGGCAGAGCCGGAAATGCCGCTGAGAAACGTGGTCGCCACCACATTGACGACCGAGAGGCCGCCGCGCACGCGGGTGAAGCCGACCAAAACGTCGGCGAAAGCGACAAGCCGCTTGGCCATGCCGCCCTCGGCCATGATCGCGCCGGCGAGCACGAAGAACGGGATGGTCAACATCGCCACTTTGCTCACCCCGTCGGAGATTTTCAGCATCACCGCTTCGAGCGGAATGCCCATCCAGAACGCGCCGGCGATCGCCGCCAAAGCAAGCGAATAGGCGATCGGCATGCCGATGACGAAGCAGGCGAGCATGGTGGCGAGGAGGATAAAGATGTCCATCGCGCTTGCTTCCGGTCGCTACTCGAACGCCGCGGCCGCGTGTTCGGGCCGCGCTGGCGTCGGCAAGGGGCCGATCGTGAGCCGCTCCAACACGAACAGCAACAAAATCGCGCCGCCGATCGGGATCGGCAAATAGGTCACCCCGACCGACAGCGACGGAAAATCGGCGATCGAATTCTGCCAGGTCGCGGCGACGAGCTTGATGCCCCAATCGACCATGAATAGCGCGATGGCGGCCATCAATAATTCGACGAGGAGCGCAATAGCGCGCTGCAGGCGCCCCGGCAACAATGAGACGAAGAACCCCACCCGCATATGCAGGCCGACGCGGTAGCAGGCGGCCGCGCCGAAGAATGTCAGCACGATCATGAGCAGCACCGCCAGCGGCTCGGGCCACGACGCGGCGCGGTTGAGCGCGTAGCGGGTATAGACCGCCCACGGGATCACGGCCGAGATCAACACCAGGGCGATGCCGGCGACGATGACGCACGCGTCGTAGAGCACGTCCATCAGCCTGCGCAGCGCCGCCGCGAGGGATTGCGCATTCATGAACGACTCACTGGACCGCTGACCGCCAGATTCAACTGACGGCTTGGATGCGTTTGACTAGTTCGGAAAAACGCGGACCGTATTTGTCCCAGACCGGCTTGACCGCGTCCTGGAAGGGTTGCTTGTCGATGCTCTCGACGATCTGCACGCCGCCGGCGCGCGCCTTGTCCATGGCCTGCTTTTCGTAGTCCGCCCAGAATACGCGTTCCTCGGCCTGCGCTTCGCGGGAGAAGTTGCCGATCAGCGTCTGATCGTCCTTCGACAGCGAATCCCAGCTTTTGCGCGAGAATACCAGGACTTCCGGCACAATCAGGTGTTCGGTCAGCGTATAATTCTTCGCCACCTGATAGTGGTTGTCGAAGACGAAACTCGGCGGATTGTTCTCGGCGCCGTCGATCACGCCGGTTTGCAAGGCGCTGAACACCTGATCGTAGCCCATGGCGACGCCATTGGCGCCGAGCGCATTGGCCATATCGACAAACATCGGATTGCCGATGACGCGAACCTTCAAGCCTTTCAGGTCAGCAATCGATTTGATCGGATGCTTGGTGTTGTAGAAGCTGCGCGCGCCCGCATCCATCCAGCACAGCCCGACCAGGCCGGCTTTTTCGTTCGCGGTCACTTTGTCGAGAAGCTCGGTGCCGATGGCGCCGTCAATCACCTTCTGCATATGCGCGGTGTTGCGGAACAAAAACGGCAGATTGAACACGTTGAGATCGTCGATCACCGGACCGATCGCGCCAACGCTCACGCGCGCCATTTGCAAGGCGCCGACCTGCGCCTGCTCGATCGCTTCCTTCTCGCCGCCAAGCTGCATCGAGGCGAAGACCTGCACGGTGAGCCGGCCATTGGTCGCCTGTTGAAGTTTCCTGCCGAGGCTTTCCACCGCGGCGACGGTCGGATAGCCGGGAGCATGGACGTCCGACACTTTGAGTGTTGTGCTCGCCTGCGCGAAAGCGGGAATTTGCGGACTACCGGTGAGTGCCAGCGAGCCGGCCAAAGCTGCACTGCCGCGAAGAACATCACGTCGGCGCATTATTTCCTCCCTGAAGTCTTCCCTGAAGCGACGGCACTAGGTTGACGCAGGTGCCGTATCTGGCATAGTCATCAGGTCATATGATGACCTGACCAGACGGATTTGCCCCTGTCAAGACTTCCCGCCGATTTCTTCCTCCCGCTCGGTCCGGCCAAGAATCGGACCGGTGAGGTGGCCGAGCGGCTGGCGGCGGAAATCGCCGGCGGCCGGCTCGCGCCTGGCGCGCGGTTGCCGACCGAGCAGGAATTGACGGCGGCGCTCGGGGTGAGCCGCACGGTGGTGCGCGAGGCGGTGGCGGCACTGCGCGCCGAAGGCTTGGTCGAAACCCGCCAAGGCGTCGGCGCTTTTGTGGTGCGCGATGTCCAGCGCCGCCCGTTTCGCATCGATCCCGACGGCCTGCGCTCGATCGCGGAGGTCGTGCAAGTCATCGAGCTGCGCACCGGCGTCGAGGTCGAAGCGGCAAGTCTCGCGGCCGAACGCGCAAGTGTCGGATCGCGCCGGCGCATTGCCAGCGCGCTTTCGGCTATCGACGCGGCGCTCCAACGCGGCGAGAGCGCGATCGACGAAGATTTTGCTTTCCATCAGGCGATTGCCGCCGCGACCGAAAATCCGCATTTCATGCGCTTTCTCGAATTCCTCGGCCGCTTTCTCATTCCGCGGCAGAGCGTCCGCATCGGGCTCAAGCCCGGCAAGGAGTTGCGGTCCTATTTGGAGCGCATCCAGACCGAGCACCGCGCTATTGCGACCGCGATCGAGGGTGCGAACGTTGCCGGCGCGCGACGCGCCATGCGGCGCCACCTGCTTGGCAGCCGCCAGCGCTATCAGCGGCTCGCAGAGCAAAGCGGGCGAACCGCAAAGTTGCCAGTCCGCGCCGAGGAGCGGGTGTAGCGACCTCTCCCTCTCGCCGCATGCGGGGAGAAGTGACGTCATCACCCCCTCTTATCCGCATCGTATTCGGCGCTGCAAAACGGACCGCCCTGATAACGCGCGCCGATTGGATCGGGCGGCAGCTTGGCCTGCGCCGCCAGCGCCTGTTGCCGATAATCCTCGGCGCGGCCTTGCGGCCGATAGCCGAAATGCGCCGCGCGGCTATTGTCCCAAAAACTCGCCGCATTATCGGACACGCCGTAGAAGACCTCGAAATGGATATCGGGATGCTCAAGCCCGATGCGCATGAGCTGCGCTAGATCTTCCGGTTTCACCCAGATCGAAAGCCGGCGCTCGTCGACCGGCGCATCGGCGATATTGCCGATGCGCAGGCACGTCACGCGCAAGCCGTGTTTGTCGGCATAGAGCGAGCCGAGCGCTTCGCCGAACGCCTTGCTCACGCCGTAGCGGCTGTCGGGCCGGACCCGCACGTCGACGCCGATGCGCTGCGAGCGCGGATAAAAGCCGATGGCGTGATTGGACGACGCGAACACCATGCGCTTGACGCCGGCGCGGCGCGCTGCCTCGAACAGATTGTAGCAGCCGATGATATTGGCGTTGAGGATCGTCTCCCACGATCCTTCGACGGCATGGCCGCCGAGATGAATAATGCCCTCCATGCCGGCGACAGCCTTCTCGACCTGCGCGAGATCGGTGAGATCGGCGGCGACAAAGTCATCGCCGACGGCGAGGTCCGCGGGTTTGCGGATGTCGCTCGCCCGAAGCCGCGGATAGACGCCGCGCAAAATCTTGCGCAATCGCGTGCCGATATCGCCGGCCGCGCCGGTGATGAGAACGTTTTGCATCATTCACTCCAAGACTCGAACAGAATTCGCAATTCCTCTCGTCGCCTCGCCATCCTTGCACTTTTGTTCGCGGCGGTCGATGCTTCCGGCCCTTCATGAGGGCTGCGATGCCGGACAATTTGGAAGTGACCAGACACCTGGCGCAATTCATCGCCGAGACGCGATGGGATGCGCTCAGTCCGCCGGTCGTGCATCAAGCCAAGCGTGCGCTCGTTAATTTCTTCGCCGTGGCGCTCACCGGCTGCCGCGAACCGGCGATCGAAACAGCGCTGCAATCGCTTACCGCTTTTTCCGGCGGCCGGCAGGCGACGATGATCGGACGCGGCGAACGCCTCGACGCGCTCTCCACCGCATTTCTCAATGCCGCGAGC
The DNA here is from genome assembly GCA_036497645.1 of Xanthobacteraceae bacterium. Lineage (GTDB taxonomy): Bacteria > Pseudomonadota > Alphaproteobacteria > Rhizobiales > Xanthobacteraceae > BOG-931. The sequence continues at coordinate 35,894 of DASXJB010000199.1, read as the reverse complement.
GCCAATGTGCTCGACTTCTGTGACACCCACGTGCCGACCGTGATTCATCCGACCGCGCCCGTGGCCCCTTCCCTGTTCGCGCTTGGTGAACTCGCACGCGTGAGCGGCCGCGACCTCATTCTCGCTTTCGTGCTCGGCGCCGAGATTGAATGCCGGATCGGGCTTGCAATGTCGCCGAGCCATTATCGGCGCGGCTGGCACATCACCGCGACCTGCGGCGTATTCGGCGCCGCCGCAGGAAGCGGCAAAATTCTTGCGCTCAAAGCCGAGCCGATGGTCTCCGCCCTTGGCCTCGCGGCGACCCAAGCCGCGGGCCTGTGCGAATGCCTCGGCACGCCGGCCAAAAGCGTTCACGTCGGTAATGCCGCGCGCCACGGTCTGTGGTCGGCGCTGTTGGCGGGGGAAGGCCTTGCCGGCCCCGCCGAGCCGCTCACCGGCGGCCAAGGCTACTTTCATGCGCTTGCCGAGACGCCGCAACTTTCGGTTCTCACCGACGGACTCGGCGACGGCTGGGAAATCATGAAGACCGCATTCAAGCCTTATCCGTGCGGCTTTGTGGTTCATCCGGTGCTCGACTGCGTCATCGACTGGCGGCGGGCGCATCCCGACGCGATCGTGGAAAAGGTCACGGTGACCGGCAATCCGCTCCTTGCCGCGCGCACCGACCGGCCGAAGATCTCGACGAGCGGTCAATCGCAAGTGAGCGTGCAGCATGCGGTCGCCGCTGCACTTGTCACCGGCAAAGCGGGTGTCGAACAGTTCGGCGAGGCTTGTGTGAACGATCCGCGCGTCGTCGCGCTGCGTGGCAAAGTCGCGGTCAAGCGCGACGAGAGCTTCGCCACCACCGCCGCCGCGGTCGAGATCGCAACCGCCGACGGCAAGCTTCACAAGCTGCATCAACGCGCCGCGCGCGGCAGCGAGGACAATCCGATGACGGACCGCGATCTCGAAGACAAGCTGCGCGAGGCGGCCGCGCACGTCATTCCGCGCAACGACGTTGCGGCTCTGATCGAGGCGATCTGGACACTCGACGCTTGCCCCGATATTGCGAGCCTGCCAGCGCTGACGGTGCCGCAAGCAAATTGAAGGGTCTGAACATTAGCCATGAACAATGCCGTCAACAACAAGCGCGTGTTTCTGGTCGTACCGCATGTGCCGGCCGGCTATCTCGACATCGTCGGCAAGCGGGACGACGTGCGGCTCGACACGCTCGAGAACGGCAATCCGTCCGAGACGGCAAAATCCGTTCTGGCGGCCGCGCACGCTTATCAGACCAGCTCGACCCGCGACGAGCTCGTGCGGCACTACCATACCGGCGCCGAGCTCCTCCAGCACACGCCGAACTTGCTCATCGTCTCGACCAACGGCGCCGGTTACGACACTGTCGATGTGAAGGCCTGTACCGAGCGCGGCGTCCTGGTCGTCAATCAGGCCGGCGGCAACGCGGAATCGGTTGCCGAACACGTGCTCGGCATGCTGCTTTCGCTGGTCAAGCGCGTGGTCGAATGTGACCGCGCGCTGCGCGCCGGCACGCTGACCGACCGCGGCGACTTCATCGGCCGCGAGGCGCATGGCAAGACCATCGGCATTATTGGCATCGGCAATGTCGGCCGGCGCGTCGCCGAACTCTGCCGCGGCCTGTTCCGCATGGAGGTCCTCGCCTACGACCCCTACGTCGACGCCGAGGAAACGCGCAAGCGCGGCGCGCGCAAGGTCGAACTCGGCGAACTACTGCGCAGCGCCGACTTCGTCTCGATCAATTGCCCGCTGACCGAAGAAACGCGCGGCATGATCGGTGCGCGCCAATATGCACTGATGAAGCCGACCGCTTATTTCATTACCACCGCGCGCGGTTTCATTCACGACGAGGCGGCGCTCGAAACGGCGTTGCGGGAAAAGAAAATCGCCGGCGCCGGGCTCGACGTCTGGGGCAAGGAGCCGCCACCGTCCGCGCATCCGTTATTGAAATTCGACAACGTCATTGTCACGGCGCATACCGCGGGCCTCACCCGCGAAGCCCGCGCCAATATGGGCCGCATCGCCGCCGAGCAGATGCTTGATGCGCTCGACGGCAAGCCGGTGACGCGCATCGTCAATCCGCAAGCCTGGCCGGCTTACGCCGAGCGCTTCGAGCGCGCATTCGGATTCGCGCCGAGGCGGTGAACCACCCCAGCAGCTGAACGCTAGCGATTGAGTCCCGGAACTGTCGGGAGCTTTTTCACGCTTTCGGAGATGATGTTGGCCAGCTGCATGACCTGCTGACTGAGCTCCGCATATTCCGCAATCTCGCGTTGAATGCGATTGCCGTCGGTGTTCAGCTTTCTTCGCAGCGCCTGCAGGTCGCCGATCAGGCTGTCGACTTCGCGCGTCGATGCTTCCGCCACCCGGCGCAATAGCCCTGCAAGGTTGTCGGTCGATGTTTCGGCGTCGCTCGCCTCGCCCTGCCGAAACACAGCGGTGCTACCACGCGCCAATTCGTGAATATTTCCACTAATCTCGACTTCCAGCGATTTCTCAATCTCGGCTGAACCGAGCGGCCTGGCTATGTTCATGTTTGCGTCCCCGATACCGATTCTCCACCACAGCGCATACGCGGCTTTGAATGTGACGGCTTCGCGGCCGGCGTCGCGCGTGCCGTCACTTTGACACGATTTCCACAATCAGCCCCGGCGCCGATCCGTTTCAACCCAAATTGCGCCTCCTCGCCTCGTTAACCTCCTCCTTGGCGTCGCAAGTGCGCCACATTTGCGGGTGTGAATGCTCGCCTGGATCGGGGAAACGGGCTATGATCGCCCAGGGCTCGGGTCCGACCGGGTTAATTCCGACCTGCCAGCGCTGGGGGATGGCGCAGGTGAAGAAACGCTCAATCGCCCTTGCTTTGTGCTGCTCGCTGGTCGCCTCGCCGGTATGGGCGAAGACGTTCGTGGGCGTGCTGTACCCGTTCCTTGGGCCCATGGCGGCGATTGGACTCGTGGAATTGGCCGGCGAACTGAAAGCGATGCCGGATGTCGAGGTGGCGACATATCTGCATCAGTCATGGAAGGCCCTGGTTGACGACATCAATCGTCAACCCAAAGGAACGCACATCCTGATCGTCGGCTATAGCCTCGGCGCGAACAATGCAATTTTGGTAGCGAACAATACCGGTTACGTTGATACGATTATCGCGCTGCAGCCGTCCATGCTCACGACGCAAGACAGTCTGACTGGCAAGGTGGGCAAAATAATTGAAATTTATAATCCAAATCCGTGGATGACTTTTGGCGGGATGGGTTCACAGAAGCTCGAAGCTCCCAATATTGAATACATCGTCAATAACGACACGCATCCGGGTGCGCAGTTCAATGCTCAATTTCACACCGTGGTGAAAAACGAACTCGCGCGGCTGGTTGCACTGGATAGTTTGCAGACCGCGCAGGCGAAGCCGACCAAACCTTCTCTGCTGGCCAAGCTAGCTCCACCGAAGGAAGCCAAATCATCCCACTTGGCATTCGCCAGCGAGGAAACGTCAAAACGCGACCAAACAAAACACGAGCAGATCAGACACGATCAGACAAAACACGAGCAAAAGGCGCAGCCGGTTTTTGCCGACGCGCCGAAGCCGCAACCCGTCTTTGCCGATGTGCCGAAGCCGCAGCCAATTTTTGCTGAGGCGCTGTCGAGTTCCGCGACTGCGGATAATTCATTTGTTCAGCGAACGCTGACGATTTCAGATATGAAAGAATATGTAAAAAGGAAATATTCCACCGCGCAGACGGTGGATGCGACACGGTAGCCTCATCTCTCCGCTGCGTGTGTCATTCCGGGGCGCGGGCGCATAGCCGATGCCTCGCATCGGCGTTAATTAACCCGTATATTCCAGGATGTGCATGCCCTGGCCCCAGCGGTCGATCAGATAAAGCCGGCCGTGCTCGTCAGCGCCGATATCGTTTGACTGGATGCCGGGCGCGCCGGCGGCCCTCTCCGGCACGTAGCAGCCGATCTCTTTGGGATGCAGCGGATCGCGCACATCGACCGCGCGCAAGCCCGCATTGAAATAGGTGAGAAAGACGACGTCCTGCCACGGGCCGTCGGCCGGCAGATATTCCAAAATATTATGCGCGCCGAAGCGGCCGGGCCGATCGAAATATTTCTCCCGCTCCGGCATGAAGGTCGCGACCGGCAGCGGATTACTCTCCTCGCGCGCATCGACGATCCACATGAATTGCGCATCCCGGTATTTTTCCTTGGCCCGCGCCTCGTCGGTGACGATGAGATAGGGCCGCTCGCCGAGCGGCCAGCAGGTATGGGTCGAGCCGGGAAACGGCGGCGACCATTTGATGTGGCCGACGAGCTTCATCGCGCGCAAATCGCTACAGTCGATGATGGAAATGCCGCCGCCCCACCAGGCGCAATACATGCGGTTGCCGCGGATCGTCGGCGGGCCGTGCAGCGTCGTCGCCTGCTCATGCGGATGCGGATCGTTGCCGACGTCGCTTGAGTCGGTCTTCATCCACGGCAGGCCCCAGATCGAGATCACTTCCGGGCGCAATGGGTCACGAATATCAAGCGTCCAGATCACGCGGCGATCCCAACCCGGCGCGTCGTTCGGCAGGAACGCGAGCTTGCGCTCAAGATCGACGCCGAAACGGTGCGGCCCGGAGCCCGGCATGTCGTAGAAGCCGACCGGCTTCGGCGTCGCCGGCCTCGCCACGTCGAAGATGAAAAATCCGGCGCGGGCATTCTTGCCCTTATCGCCGGCGAGCCGTTCCGAATTCACGTAGAGAAGATCGTCGCCGACGATGCGGAGCTTATGGCAATGCACGCCGGGCGGCGCGCGGAATTCACCGACCTTCTGCGGCTTCTTCGGATCGCGCACGTCATGCACGGTGAAGCCTTCCGGACCGTTATAGCTCGAGCCGCCGACCGCCCCGACATAGGCATGACCCTTGTGCACCTGCACCAGACTGCCGCCGCCCCACGCCGCCGACGGATCGTGGCCAAGGAGGCGGAAGTTCTTCGCTTCTTCGGGATAGGCGGCGGGCATGCTCATGCTCCATTTCCCTGGCGTTTGCCCCTGAAAGGGGGAGGACGGCGGCCGCAGGCCGCCGGGTGGGGGTCACTATCGCGCCGATCATGCGCCAAGTTGAAGTAAGTTGACCCCTCCCCGGATCGCTTACGGCGATCCGACCCTCCTCTTTCAGGGGAGGGAAGGAGAAGACGTCTAGCTGATCGCATTCAATCAATGACCGCTTGGCCCGCCTCCCCTCATCCCGACCCTCTCCCCACCGGGGAGGGGGAGCAATTATTCGGCCATCCGCGCGGGTTGACGTTCCTGTTCACGACCGAGATGTGGGAGCGCTTCTCTTATTACGGCATGCGCTCGCTGCTCGTGCTCTACATGACCAAATATCTTCTGCTCGAGGATCATTCCGGCAATGTGATCGGGCTCGGTTCGCTCAAACGCGCGCTGGAAGGCGTATTCGGCCCGCTCGACGTGCAGCCGCTCTCCTCGCAGATCTGGGGCCTCTATACCGGGCTCGTCTATTTCACCCCGATCTTCGGCGGGCTTCTCGCCGACCGCGTGCTCGGCCAGCGCCGCACCGTCGTCATCGGCGCCGTGCTGATGGCGTTCGGCCATTTCATGATGGCGAGCGAGCAGCTGTTTCTGTTCGCGCTGCTGGCGCTCATTCTCGGCAGCGGCTGCTTCAAGCCGAATATTTCGACGCAAGTCGGCGGACTTTACGCGCCGGGCGATCCGCGCCGCGACCGCGCCTATTCGATCTTTTATGTCGGCATCAATCTCGGCGCCTTCCTGGCGCCGCTCGTCTGCGGCACGCTCGGCGAAGGCGTCGGCTGGCATTACGGCTTCGCCACCGCCGGCGTCGGCATGGTGATCGGGCTATGCATATATCTCTATGCGCTGCCGCTTCTTCCGACCGACGAAATGCATAAGGCGCAGGCGGCACACGCTGCGCGCAAGCCAATGGACGCGAGCGAGCGGCGCGGCGTGCTGGCGCTGCTCGCATTGTTCGTGCCGAACACTTTGTTCTGGGCGGCATACGAGCAGATGGGCAACACCATCATTCTCTGGGCCGACGCCTATACCGACCGCAGCCTCGACCCGCTGCATCTGTTCGGGGGAGACGCGCAGATCCCGACGACGTGGTTCCTCGCGGTCAATCCGTTCATGATCTTTGCCTTTACGCCGTTCGTCGTCGCTCTATGGGCGCGGCAGGCGGTGCGCGGCGCCGAGCCGCCGACCATCACCAAAATGGCCTATGGCTGTTTCGGCGTATGTGCGGCCTATCTGATCATGGTCGCGGCAGCATTCCATGCCGGCGCGGACAGCGGCGCAACCGTAGCGGCCGGCAAAGCGAGCTGGATATGGCTGTTCGCCTATTTCGTCGTCATCACGCTCGGCGAGCTTTATCTTTCGCCGGTCGGCTTGTCGTTCGTGACTAAAGTCGCGCCGGCGCGGCTCATCTCGCTGATGATGGGCGTGTGGCTCGCCACGAGTTTCACCGGCGGTTTTCTCTCCGGCTATATCGGCAGCTTCTGGAGCCGCATGCCCAAGCCGGAATTTTTTCTCCTCGTCGCCAGCGTCGCGGCGCTGGCGGGAGTGATGATTTGGGGTTGTAGGTGGGTTGTAAAGTTTCAGGAATAGATCGCCGCGTCATTGCCGGACTTGATCCGGCAATCCATGCAGCAAATCAGATATATGTGGAAAACTGTGCAGCCAAATGCCGTTTGAATGACTGTCGACCGCATTGTTATTCAATAACTTGCCGCTAACAAGTCGCTAGCGGGAGCGCCAGCGGTGCGTTGCCAATTTCAAAAATCAGTGTCTCAGATTCTTTGCTGCCTTGCCGTTGATTCGCGTTTCAATGGCGAGGTGCGACCGTGGCAAGAAGACCGAAGTACGAGCTGAAATTCTGCTGGGGTAACTTTCAGCTGAATATCGTCGGAAGATGGACAATACTCAGGTGGGCCGCGCTTGTGGGCTCCCTTATTAGGGCTACCCACTCTGGACCAAAGTTATTCGGTGGTTTCTGAGTTATAGAATGCGGACGCTCGTCCTCGCTTCCTATCTTGCGCTACTGATCACCCAAGCGCTCGCCGAAACTATCATGCCCTCCGACGCACCATCTCACATTGGTGAACATGTAACTGTCGAAGGGATCGTCATGGAAGTTCATCACGCTGCGTCAGGGCGCGCAACATTCCTCAACATGGGTGGGCGCTATCCAAACAACGTTTTCACGGCAGTTATTTTTGTGGACGACGCGCCGAAGTTCCCGGGTATTGATTTATTGCAAGGCAAAACTGTCGATATCACTGGCACAATTACGCTTTACAAGAAAAGGCCTGAGATAATTTTGAATGACGCAGAGCAGATTAAAATCAAGTAGATCGCGGATTGGTCCATCGCGATAAGGGCGATGCGGCTCTCGTCGCCGGCGCCGGAGTCGCCATGGTGATCCGCCGATAAACCCTCACTGCTTCTCGTCGTCGTCCTCATCTTCGAGCGCGTCTTCCTCGGCGTCTTCGATGGCCTGCGGGTCGACCAGTTCCGCGGCCTCTTTGTCCGTTTCAAATCGATCGGCATGCTCGTCGCGCTCCTGCGCCTCGTCGATGGCGCCGATCATGAGATCGGGCAGGTCGTCGATCGCTTCGCCAATCTCCGAAGCGGGGACACCCCCTTTGTTCGCATCGGCGAGGCACTGATCGGCGAGCGCTTTCGCGCGCGCCTTGATGTCGCCTTCGGCGTCTTTAGCGGTGACGTGGTCGGCGATCCATTCTTCGACGAAGGCCAATGCGCGCTCGCTCACTTCCGGCTCCTTTGGTTTCGGCCAATGTATCACAGCAGCAAAGCACGAAGCCCGCGTGACGGCGCGTAGTTCTTTCCCCGCTATCGCGGGGCGGATCATCATTTCTGCTTCAACAGTTCGTCGCGCTGCTTGGAGAGCCGATCGAGCTCCTCCTGCTGGGCGGCGATGCGGTCGGCGTTGCGGCTCTCGTCGCCGGCGCCGGAATTCGCCGCGGCCTGTTCGATCAGCTGGCGGATATTGTCGCGCACGATGGCCATGCGCCGCTCGATCTCAGGAAGCGAAAGCGAACTGCCGTTGCTCATCGTGTCCTCCCCCTCGCCGCGCGAGTCGGCGGGCGTCCGTGTCTCCCGGCAATTATAAGGCCGTCGTCCTGAGGTGCGACCCCCGATTTAGTCGGGAGGAGCCTCGAAGGGCGGCGGCGTAAGGTCATCCTTCGAGGCCCCGCCTTTGCGAAACCTCTTCGGCGGGGCACCTCAGGATGACGTGATTTTACAACGCCTTGTTGCTGTCCCGCACCTTCTCCGCGTCGACATAGACCTCGGCGCCCATGTCGAGGAACTTCTTCGACATCTGGGCCATGCCCTGCTGCTTGTCGTTCAGCGTCGCCGCGTAGTCGCGCACGTCCTGGGTGATCTTCATCGAGCAGAATTTCGGCCCGCACATCGAGCAGAAATGCGCCACCTTGTGCGCTTCCTTGGGCAGCGTCTCGTCGTGGTAGCTGCGCGCGGTGTCCGGATCGAGCGACAGGTTGAACTGATCGACCCAGCGGAATTCGAACCGCGCGCGGGAGAGCGCATCGTCGCGCAATTGCGCCGCCGGATGGCCTTTGGCGAGATCGGCGGCGTGCGCCGCGATCTTGTACGCAATCACGCCGGCCTTGACGTCGTCGCGGTTCGGCAGGCCGAGATGCTCCTTCGGCGTGACGTAGCAGAGCATGGCGGTGCCGAACCAGCCGATCATCGCCGCGCCGATGGCGCTCGTGATGTGGTCGTAGGCCGGCGCCACGTCCGTGATTAGCGGCCCGAGCGTGTAGAACGGCGCCTCGCCGCATTCCTTGAGCTGCTTGTCGACATTGATCTTGATCTTGTGCAGCGGAACGTGGCCGGGGCCTTCGATCATCACCTGGCAGCCCTTGTCCCAGGCGATCTTGGTCAGCTCCCCAAGTGTTTCCAGCTCGGCGAATTGCGCGCGGTCGTTGGCATCGCGGATCGAGCCGGGCCGCAAGCCGTCGCCGAGCGAGAACGACACGTCGTATTTGCGCATGATGTCGCAAATCTCGTCGAACCGCTCATAGAGGAAGCTCTCCTTGTGATGCGCCAGGCACCACTTCGCCATGATCGAGCCGCCGCGCGAGACGATGCCGGTGACGCGGTTGGCGGTGAGATGGATGTAGCCGAGCCGCACGCCGGCATGGATGGTGAAATAATCGACGCCCTGCTCGCACTGCTCGATCAGCGTGTCCTTGTAGCACTCCCAGTCGAGCTTCACCGGGTCGCCGTTGACCTTTTCCAGCGCCTGGTAGATCGGCACCGTGCCGATCGGGATCGGCGCATTGCGGATGATCCATTCGCGGGTGTTGTGAATGTTGCGCCCGGTGGAGAGGTCCATCACCGTGTCGGCGCCCCAGCGGATCGCCCACACCATCTTCTCCACTTCCTCTTCGACCGAAGACGTGACGGCGGAATTGCCGATATTGGCGTTGATCTTGGTGAGGAAGTTGCGCCCAATGATCATCGGCTCGAGTTCGCCGTGATTGATGTTGGACGGGATGATGGCTCGGCCGCGCGCCACCTCGTCGCGCACGAATTCCGGCGTGACGAAGAGCGGCACGGAAGCGCCGAAGCTCTCGCCGTCCTCGCGCGCGGCTTGTGCGCAATCGAGCACTGTCTTTCGGCCGAGATTTTCGCGCTCGGCGATGTAGATCATTTCCTTGGTGATGATTCCGGCGCGCGCCCATTCGAGTTGCGTGAGGGGCTGCGCGACGCGTTCCCCTCCCCCTTGTGGGGAGGGAACTGGAATTGCCTTCATCGGCCGCGGCGTGTTGGGGAAACTGCGCGCCAGATGCTTGCCGCTGGCATTGCCGTTATCGACCGGCTTGAGCGGCCGGCCGTTGTATTCCTCAACGCCGCCGCGCTCCTTCACCCATTCGACCCGCGCGCGCTTGAGCCCCTTCTCGACGTCGATTGCGGCGTCGCTGTCGGTGTAGACGCCGGACGGATCGTAGACGCGCACCGGCTCCTCGCCAGCGCCCTCCGAAAGCGCGATCTCGCGATAGGGCACGCGCAGATCCGGCGCGGCCTCTGGCGCCGAATAGACCTTGCGCGAGCCGGCGATCGGCCCGGTCGTGACCTTCGGCGTGGCGAAATCGGATTCTGCGAGCGGTTTATTCATCGGAAGTCTCCGTTTAATTCTTCATCATCCTTTGAGCGGGGCGGATCGCTAAGCGACATAGCCGAAATAGCAGAGCACCAGCCCGAGCACGCCGGTGACGCCGCCGGCGATCGGCATGATCTGTTTGTTGCGCAGCAGATTCTTCGCATAGCCCATGATTATTTCCGGCGCGAGGATGCGCACCGCGCCACGAATGAGCATCAGCCAGCCGAGGAGCGTGATCAGCACGCGCCAGTTCGCCGCCCACACATTGTGGGTGAGCACGATGGCAAGGCCGGCGGCGAAATCGAAAAGGCCGAACAGATAGACCAGCGTCACGCTACGCACGACCTCGCCGGCCATGGTGTGGAACGGTTTCGGATTGATCAGGATACCGGCCGCGACCGCCAGCAACAGCGGCCCGAGCAGTCTCGCCAGAAACACTGAGGTGGCCATGATGTCCTGTCCCTTCGCCGGCATGACCCGGATCAGGTTCAAAGGGTCACCGCGGTGGTCTCGCAAGCGAGATCGGCGGTCTCTCAGCTCCTCCCGGAGCTCCCCTCGGAACACTGTTAATGTAAGCGGAACGGAAGGGTTGCGCAACGCGGGGTCAGTGGATCTGCCGTCATCCTGAGGTGCGCGCCCATAGCAGGCGCAGCCGGCGTGCACTTGGCTGCGATGGCGCGCCTCGAAGGATGCGGCCGTCGGCCTTCGAGGCTCGCGGAGCTTGTCATCGGGCCGGCCACTTCGGGCCGGACCCGTTGGCTCGCGCCTCAGGGTGACGGAATATATTTCAATAATTCTTCAAAAGCCGCTCGATGTAATCGAGCTCTTCCTGCGGCCGGGCGAAGTCGCCGAAGCGCTTGCGCAATTCCTCGATGATGCGCCGCGCGCGTTGCACGTCGATCTCGCCCGGCACTTTTACCGTGGCGTCGTCGCCGTATTCGCGCCCGCGCATGGGCCGGCCGAGCGGGTCGGTGTCCTGCTGCGCGCGCGATTGGCCGAAGCGGCCCGGCCGGCCAGGTCCGGGACCGCGCCCCATCTGCTGCTGCATCGATTGCGCCAGACCTTGCGCGCCCTTGCGCAAAGCATCGAGCGCGCGGCCTTGCGATTCCACCGCGCTGTCGGCATCGCTTTGGCCGAGATCACCGGCGGCGTCGCCCATGGCATCGCCGGCGCGGCCGAGCTGATCGAGCTGGTCTTCACCCTGATTTTGGCCCTGGCCCGGAGTGCCCTGCCCTTGCTGGTTCTGATCGTTCTGGCCGAAGCCGCGGCTCTTTAAGTCCTCGAGCAATTTGTTGAGGCGGTCGCGCAGCGCCTGCTGGTCCTGCCGCAGCTCGCCAAACGCATTGCCGTTGGGCTGTTGCTGGCCCGGTTTGCTCTCGCGCGCGGCGCCGCGCTGGCGGTCGCGCTGTTGCTGGCCCTGCTGGAAGGTGCGGTCGCGCAATTGCTGCTGCTGGTGGATCATGTCGCCGAGCTCATCGAGCGCCGACATCATGTCCTCGTCGCCCTCGTTCATGTCCGGCATGCCGGCCTGCAGGTTTTCCATCATCTCCTGGAGCTGCTGCAAAAGCTGGCGCGCGGCGTCCTTGGCGCCGCTGCGGGCGAGATTTTCCAACCGGTCGAGCATGTTCTGCAGATCGCGCGAAGAGAGCACGCGGGTATTGGGGCTAAGCGGGCGGGCAAGCTCGCGGCTGTTTTTCAGCTGTTCCGCCATCGCCTGCAGAAAACGGTCCATCGCCGTGCGCAACTGCTCCATCAGCGCCTTGAGTTCCTGATCGCTGGCGCCGCGGTCGAGCGCCTGCTGCAGCGCATTCTCGGCGTTCCGCAACGCTTCCTCGGCATTGGCAATGTCGCCGTCCTCGATGCCGACCGCCGTCTGCCACAGCCGTTTGACGACATCGCGCAAATCGTCGTCGCTCTTGGCGCGCTCGAGCGACCAGTACACCGAGCGCAGACCGAGATAGATGCCGGCTTCTTTGGTAAAGCGTTCCGGCGCGATCGCCAGCGCATCGAGCGCAGTGGTGACGACCTGCCGCGTATTGGCATCGAGCGCGAGATTGCGGCGCTGCTCGATCAGAGCGCGCGCCAGCGGTTTGGTGAAAACCCGCTCCGGCAGGCGAAAGGCGAACGGCTCGCTGCGGCCCTCGTTGCCGGCATCGTCGCGGGCGACGAGCGTCAGGGTGACTTCGGCGCCGGCCCAGGGATGATCGGTGAGGTCCTTGATCGTCTGGCCGGTACCGTCCTTGGTGCGCGCTTGCGGCAGCACCAGCGCGAAATCGGGCGGACCAAACAGGGGGCGCGCGGCCTGGACACCCGGATGGCCGCCGGGATCGTCTTTGCGGGCGAAAGTCGCCTGCGCCTCGGCCACTCCGTAATCGTCTTCCAGCCGGTACGACAATAATAGCGAGCCGCGGCTTTGCTGCTCGGGATCCTTGATCAGCGCGATGGTCGGCGGCTTATCGGGAACGGCGTTCAACGGCCAGACCAGAGTCTCGCCGGCCCCGCGAAGCGTCGCCGCGCCGGTCGCGGTGACGGTGAAGCGATGCTCTTCCGCGCCGGCCGGCGGCCGACCCTCTTCGTTGGCGGGGACGAGGCCACCGCTGGTCGACAGTTCGAGCTTGAGCTTGCCGGTGGCGCGCACCACGAGCGTCGAATTGACCGGCACGCTGATCGGCCCGTCGGTCTGCACCGCGGCCGCACCGGTCTCGCCCGGATGGATGCCGGGCAGGATGATCGGGGGCCGCCCCGTATAAGCCGGCGGCGCCACCCAGGCGTCGACGCGGAAATTCGCCGGCACGACGACGCCGCGCCAATCGAATGCCGCCGCGACGCGGTGCCAGCGTTCGCCGCCAGCCGCGATAAAGGTCGCGATCACAGCGACGAGCACCAGTCCGCGCAAGGCATACGGATCGCGTCCGGCGACGCGCGGCGCCGGCATGCCGGCGCGCAGCGCATTGGCGTTTTGCAGCGAACGCGCGACATGCGCATTCCACAGCGCCAGCGCATAGGGGTCCTGCGCATTGACCGCGAGCCGGTCAGCGAGTGTCGTCGCCGGCCGATGCCGCAGCCCGCTGACGCGGTCGATCCGGTGCAGAGCGTCGCCGAAGCCCGGCAGGCGCAAAAACAAAAATGGAAACGCCGCCCAGAGCGCGAGCACGCCAAACAAAACGAGACCGGCGGCGCGGCCAAGCGGCGGCAGCCACAGCCAAAGACCAAGCCATGACAATGCGAAGAATAATCCCGCCGCGGTGGCGAGCGCCGCGAGCGGCGGCCACACTCGTTCCCACAGAATCGCGAAGCGCGCGCGGCGCGCCGTGAGTGCAAGCCGCGACGGCACTTCGGCCGGCTTTGCCTCGGCAGGTTGGACCACAGGCTGTTCCGTCACAAATTTCTCCGGCCGAACATCGCGCAACAACAGGGTAGCATGAGGGCCGCGCGATGACACTTTAGCGCGCACCAGCGGCGGGCCTTTTCCCTGGATTCGGCTTGGATTCGGCTTGGCTTTGGCGCGACTTTGCCTTGGCTTTTGCCTCTGCCTTGGGCCGATTAGGCGACGTTTGCCGTTAAACAACGCCCGGCAAGCAAGATCAGAGCTGGTATCGGTTCAAAGTCGCAGGCCAGCCATAACCAAATCACAGTCAGGGTCGCAGCCAGGGGACACAGCCAAGGTTCACAACCACGGCGGCAACCGGTCGAGCGCAATCAAGTCCTCGACCCCCTGGCGCGGTCGAACCATTGCCCATTCGTCTTTGCGAACAAGGACTTCGGGCACCAGTGGCCGGCTGTTATAGGTGCCAGACTGGGTCGCGCCATAGGCGCCGGCGGTCATCAGCGCCAGATAGTCGCCCGCCTCTGGCGCGGCGAGTTCGCGCTGGAGCGCGAAATAGTCGCCTGATTCGCAAACCGGACCGACAACGTCAGCGACGATTCGCCGTCGGCCGGCCGCCGGCTCGCGCACCGGACGGATGTCGTGATGCGCATCGTAAAGGGTCGGCCGGATCAGATCGTTCATGCCGGCATCGACGACAATGAATGCCTTGGCGTCGCCGTGCTTCACATGCAGCACCTGCGTCACCAGGATGCCGGCATTGCCGACGATGAGCCGGCCAGGTTCGAGGATCAGGCGGCAGCCGAGATTTTGCGTCGCGGCCTTGACGATCCCGGCATAGGCGTTCGGATCGGGCGGCGGCTCGTTGTCCTCGCGATAAGGCACGCCGAGCCCGCCGCCGACATCGATGTGCGAGATGGCATGGCCATCGGCGCGCAGCACGCCGACAAATTCCGCCAGCAACGCAAATGCATCGCGGAACGGCTGCAGATCGATGATCTGGCTGCCGATATGCATGTCGACGCCGATAGCGCGCACGCCCTTGAGCTTGGCGGCGCGCGCATAGACTTCGCGGGCGCGGCTGATCGGAATGCCGAACTTGTTCTCGGCTTTGCCGGTCGCGATCTTGGCATGCGTCTTCGGATCGACATCCGGATTGACGCGGATCGAAATGTCGGCGGTGCGCACCTTGGCGGCGGCGATCGAGGAAAGAAGTTCGAGTTCGGATTCGGATTCGACGTTGACGCAGAGGATGCCGTGCTCGACCGCGAGGTTGAGTTCACGCGCGGTCTTGCCGACCCCAGAGAACACAATCCGTTGCGGCGGAATGCCGGCGGCGCGGGCGCGGTGAAGTTCGCCTTCAGACACGACATCGGCGCCGGCACCGAGCCGAGCGAGCGTGGTGACTACCGCCTGGTTGGAGTTCGCTTTGAGCGCGTAACAAACAAGCGCGTCGACATCGGCGAAGGCGGCGGAGAAGACATTGTAGTGCCGCTCGATCGTGGCGCTGGAATAGCAATAGAACGGCGTGCCGACGATGTCGGCAAGCTCAGCGAGATTGACCGCTTCGGCATGCAGCACGCGGTCGCGATAGGCGAAATGATGCATGGGACGTGTTTAGTACGACTGCGTCGGAAAACCGAGACCTGCATAGCCTGCCCTCTCCCCTCGCGGGAGAGGGCTGTTCGACATTTCAGCAATAAGAATGGGTGAGGGGTCGGCCCCTCACGCGATCGTGCCGACTGTATGGTCAGCGTTGCCCTCTCCCGCGGGGGGGAGAGAGGGCGCAATTCCAGGCGCCGTGGTGGCTATCGCAGCAGGGGATCGAGGATGAAGGTTCTTTTCTGACTGGGCGTGGCGACCGGATTGCCCTGGGCATCGAAGCCGCTCTTTGCCGCCGTATCCTGCGCCGAGCCTGGCGCGGGCGAGCCGTCAGGCTGCGTCAGTTGCACCCGCGACGCCGGGACGGCGACCGGCCCCGGGGGCGGTTCAAGCGGTCCGACGCGGCCGCAGGCTGACAATGTCAGAGCGGCAAATATGATTGCCCACGATAGGCGCGCTTTGTACCCGTCACCCTGAGGTGCGAGCGCAGCGAGCCTCGAAGGGCGACGGCCCAAACCGCCGAGCCGGCATCCTTCGAGGCCCGCGCTTCGCGCGGGCACCTCAGGATGACGGCCGATCAACGGCGATAAACGATTACAGGTCAAAACCAACCCCCAGACCTTTCCGACCGAGGCTATCACATCGCAGCGGCGCGGCGACATTGTGTCGGATCAATGCTTGCCGGCGCGTTACGGTTTCTTGCCGAGCCGCTTGAGCCAGCGCTGGGCTTCTTTGCGCACATTCTTCGGCGCCGTGCCGCCATAGACTGTGCGGGTTTTGACCGAATTGGCGACCGAAAGAACATCAAACACGGATTTGGTGATCCGCGGTTCGATCGCCTGCATCACTTTGAGCGGAAGCCGGTCGAGGGCGACGCCCTGCTCGGCTGCCTCGGCGACGATCCGCCCGGTGATGTGATGCGCCTCGCGGAACGGCAGCTTGAGCGTGCGCACGAGCCAATCAGCAAGATCGGTCGCGGTCGAATAGCCTTCGGCCGCCGCAGCCGCCATCCGCGCACCGTCCGGCTGCATGTCGCGGACCATTCCTGTCATCGCGGTGAGCGAGAGGGCGAGCGCGCCGATCGCGTCGATCGCCCCCTCTTTGTCCTCCTGCAGATCCTTTTGATAGGCGAGCGGCAGCGCCTTGATCACCATCAAGAGCCCGACCAGCGCGCCGACGATGCGGCCGGTTTTACCGCGCACGAGTTCGGCCGCGTCCGGATTACGCTTCTGTGGCATCATCGACGAGCCGGTCGTGAACTTGTCGGACAGGCGAACGAGACCCGTCAGCGGCGACGACCATATCACGATCTCTTCGGCGAGCCGCGACAGATGAATCGCCGTGATCGCGCAAGCCGCCAGCGTCTCCAGCACGAAATCGCGGTCGGCGACGGCATCGAGCGAGTTCGCGGTCGGCCGCGCGAAACCGAGCGCCTTCGCGGTCATGGCGCGATCGATCGGAAACGACGTGCCGGCGAGCGCGCCGGAGCCAAGCGGGCACTCATTGAGCCGCGCCCGCGCGTCGGCAAAGCGGCCGCGGTCGCGGGCCGCCATTTCCACATAAGCGAGGAGATGATGCCCGAACGTCACCGGCTGCGCCGGCTGCAGATGCGTCAAGCCCGGCATCACCGTCGCGGCGTGGTCGAGCGCCTTGCGCGCCAGCGCGCGCTGATAGCCGGCCAGCGCGGCATCGATCTCGTCAATCGCGTCGCGCACCCACAGCCGGAAATCGGTCGCGACCTGATCGTTGCGCGAGCGCGCGGTGTGCAGCCGCCCCGCCGCCGGCCCGATCAATTCGGCCAGCCGGCCCTCGACATTCATGTGAATGTCCTCGAGCGCGCGTTTGAAGACGAACTTGCCGGCCTCGATTTCTGACAGGATCGTGTCTAGACCGTGAGCGATGCGTTTTGCATCTTGCGCCGCGATGATGCCTTTTTTGGCAAGCATCGCCGCATGCGCCTTGCTGGCGGCAATGTCTTGCCGATAAAACTGGCGGTCGAAATCGATGGAAGCGTTGATGTCCTCCATGATCGGATCTGGGCCCGAGCCGAAACGTCCGCCCCACATTGTGTTGCTCATAACGTGTTGCTCATAACGAAATTCTCATGAAGCCCGCGCCCGAGTCTAATAAGCCCAAGCCTAATACCACGGCCGCAACCGAGCCGCCCGTGCCATTACTGCAGAAAATCGGCCGCTTGCGCCTGGTTTCGGCCGCCGCGGCGCTCGTCATCCTGATTGTCTTGGCGGGGATATACGGGATTGCCCATCGGCCAAGCAATCCGGCCGACGCCGCCTGTGCCGGCGCGGTTAATACCGCCAAACGGATTGCCCCGCTGGTGCGTGGCGAAGTTGCCGCGCTGGCGGCGGCACAAACCCCGTTCCGCGTGCCCGATCTTGCGTTCAAGGACGCCAAGGGGCGCGATCTGAGGCTAGCCGATTGGCGTGGCCGCACCGTTCTTCTCAACCTTTGGGCGGCCTGGTGCGTGCCGTGCCGCCGCGAAATGCCGGCGCTGGACGCCTTGCAGGCACTCCTCGGCGGCGCCGATTTCGAAGTGGTCGCGGTGAACGTTGACACCCGCGATCCACAAAAACCGCTCGCTTTTCTCAAGGAGGTCGCGATCGCGCACCTCGCTTATTATTCCGACCCGAGCGCGCGGGTGTTCGAGGAGCTTAAAACCGCGGGCAAGGCGTTCGGCATGCCGACCACGGTGATCGTCGACCCGTCCGGCTGCGAGATCGGCAATATGGCGGGCCCGGCCGAGTGGGCGAGCGACGACGGCGTCAAACTGGTGAGCGCGGCGCTCGCTCGGCGGTAAATCGGCTGGGCAGTTCCACGCTTGGTCGATTTTGTTCCATCTCATCTGATGAACATAAAAACCGTTGACACCGTCGCGCGCCGCCCTATACTTAACCACATGGTAAAGTTTAATGCCGCCCCGCTCGATCGCACCTTTGCCGCGCTTTCCGATGCCACGCGGCGCGCGCTGGTGATGCGGCTGGCGCACCAGCCCGGCCTGTCGGTGAGCGAACTCGCCGTGCCGTTTTCAATGTCACTGCCGGCGGTGATGAAACATCTCGATGTGTTGTCCGATGCCGGCCTGGTCAAGCGCAACAAGGCCGGGCGCACCGTCGCCTGCCGGCTCGATGCCGAGCCGATGCGCGACGCGTTCGAATGGCTCAACGCTTACGAAAAATTCTGGTCCGACCGTCTTTCCAGCCTTGCCGCATTCTTGGAGGAAGAGTCATGGCAGTCCAAACAACCACGAAACCGAATCTCACGCTCAAGCGGCGGCTCAAGGCGCCACCGGCCAAAGTCTTCGCGGCCTGGACCGACCCGGAAAAAGTGAAAGGCTGGATGGGTCCCGGCGAAGTCAAGGTGCTCAAGGTCGAGTGCGATCCCCGCGTCGGCGGCCGCTATCGCTGGCTGATGCAAACCCCAGACGGCGAACAGCACGACGTCAGCGGCGTCTATCGCGAATTCGTGCCGAACCAGAAGCTAGTCTTCACCTGGGCCTGGAAATCGACGCCGGAGCGCGAATCGCTGGTCACGGTCGACATCAGGCCGGACGGCGACGGCTCGCTGCTCACCCTCACCCACGAGCAATTTTTCGACGAAGAGGCGCGCGATCGTCATCAGGGCGGCTGGACGCGCGCGCTCGACAAGCTCGAGAAATTCGTCGCGTGAACATGGAGTTGGATTGGTCGCGCGCATGATCGCTGTTTTGTAACAGGACGAGCTTATGTTACGCGACCGATCCTCTCGCGATATCCGCGAGGACTTACCGGGGAGTTAGTGATGAACGATTGGCACGGGAAATTTCACTGGAACGAGTTGATGGCGCGAGACGTCGCCAAAGCAAAGAAATTCTATGCCGACACTCTGGGCTGGAGCTTCGACGCCATGCCGATGCCGGGCGGCGGCACCTATTGGCTCGCGAAAATGGGTGACGAACCAGTCGGCGGCATTTTCGACATCAGTGGGCCGGATTATAGGGGCGTCCCCGAGGGCTGGATGCCCTACATCGCCGTGGACGACGTCGACGCTCGCGTCAAGAAAGCCGTCGCCGCCGGCGCCAAGATCGTGAAGCCCGCTTTTGACGTGCCGGATGTCGGCCGCATCGTCATTCTGCAAGAACCCGGCGGCGCCGGGATAGGCTGGATGACGCCGACCGATTGAGCGCCATTTAAAGTAATCGGCCACAAATCGAGAGGAGGCGCAGATGGAATCGCACAAAGTCGTTTCCCACAATGAATGGATCGCTGCGCGCAAGGCCTATCTGGCCGAGGAAAAAGCCTTCAGCCGCGCCCGCGATGCGCTCAGCCGCAAACGCCGCGAATTGCCATGGGAGAAAGTCGAGAAGAATTACATCTTCGATACGCCGGCCGGCAAGCAATCGCTTGCCGATCTATTCGGCGGCAAGAGTCAACTCATTATCTATCACTTCATGCTCGGCCCCGGCTGGGAGGCCGGCTGCCCGAGCTGCTCATACCTTGCCGACCATTTCGACGGCGCGGTCGTCCATCTGGCGCAGCGCGATGTGTCGTTCGTCGTCGTGTCGCGAGCGCCCCTGTCCGAGATTGAAGCATTCAAACGCCGCATGGGCTGGCGTTTCAAATGGGTGTCGTCGTTCGGCAGCGAATTCAATCCCGATTATCAGGTGTCGTTCACGCCGCAGGAGAAGGCCGGCGGCAAGGTGATGTACAATTACGAATTCATCGACAGCTTCCCGAGCGAGGAGCGTCCGGGCGCCAGCGTGTTCTACAAGAATGCCGCGGGCGAGATCTTTCACACCTATTCGACCTATGGCCGCGGCCTCGACATGCTGATCGGTACCTATCACTTCCTCGATCTCGCGCCCAAGGGCCGCGACGAGGAAGGGCTCGCATGGTCGATGGCTTGGGTCCGCCATCACGATCGCTATGAAGGCGCGGTGGTCGATACAAAAGCGTCATACCGAGAACCAAAATCCGCCTCATGCTGCGACTAGGGAGTTTTCTAAACTGGCAAACGCCGTCTCTCGTCTGTTGTCTCAAACAAGGAGTAGTCCATGAAACTCTATGGCTTCCCGCCGTCGCCGAATACCTGGCAGATTCGCGCGCTCGCCAGTTATCTCGGCGTGCCGCTCGAATTCGAATTCGTCGATCTCAGCAAAGGCGGCGCGCAGACGCCCGCTTTTCTTGCCATCAACCCGACCGCCCGCACGCCGGCTTTGGCCGATGGCGACTTCAAACTGTGGGAGACGATGGCGATCATGCAATACATCGCCTGCAAAAAGCCGAATGCGGCATGGCCGAACGACGCGCGCACGCGCGCTGACATCACGCGCTGGCAGAGCTGGAATCTGGCGCACTGGAATCGCGAGGCCTGGGCGCCAGTGCTGTTCGAGCGGCTGGTCAAGAAATTTCTGAACCTCGGGGCGCCCGACCCGGCCGCCGTCGCCAAGGGCGTCGCCGCTTATGAGAAAGAGGCAAAGATGCTCGACACGCATCTGACCAAACAAAAATATCTGGTCGGTGATGCGCTCACGATCGCGGACTTCGCCGTCGCTTCGCCGCTGTTCTACGCCAAAGAAGCCGAATTGCCGCTCGCGCCCTATTCGCACATCCGCGGCTGGTTCGAGCGCGTCTCGGCGCTGCCATGCTGGCGCGATACCGCGCCGCAAATAGCGGCGGCAGCGTGAACAGGAATCAGGAATCAGGCATCAACAACGTTTGCTGGTGCCTGACCTGATTCCTAATGCGTGATACCTGATTACCTGGTGGGTACCGGCTTGTCGCCGCGATAATCGTAGAAGCCGCGCTGGGTCTTGCGGCCGAGCCAGCCAGCTTCGACATATTTCACCAACAGCGGGCACGGCCGATATTTGGAATCGGCCAAGCCCTCGTGCAGCACCTGCATCACCGAGAGGCAGGTGTCGAGACCGATGAAGTCAGCCAGTTCCAGCGGCCCCATCGGATGATGGGCGCCGAGCCGCATCGCGGCGTCGATCGACTCGACATTGCCGACCCCTTCATAGAGCGTGTAGATCGCCTCGTTGATCATCGGCAACAGGATGCGGTTGACGATGAAAGCGGGAAAATCTTCCGCCACCGCGATCTGTTTGCCTAGTTTGACGATAAATTGCTTCGTCGCTTCGAAGGTAGCGTCGTCAGTGGCAATGCCGCGGATGACCTCGACCAGTTCCATCAGCGGCACCGGATTCATGAAATGAATGCCGATGAAGCGTTCCGGCCGGTCGGTGGCCGCGGCCAGGCGCGTGATCGAGATCGATGAGGTGTTGCTGCCGACAATGGCTTCGGGCTTGAGCGCCGGACACAGCGCGCTAAAAATCCTCCGTTTGATTTCTTCCTGTTCGGTCGCCGACTCGATCACAAGGTCGCAGTCGGCAAGCTCATCGAGTGTCGTGGCCGGTGAAATACGCTTGATCGCTGCCTGGCGCTGCTCGTCGCTGATGCGCTGCCGGCTGACTTGCCGCGCCAAATTGCCGCTAATGGTGGCGAGACCCTCGGTGATGCGGTCGGCGACCACGTCATTCAACAAAACGTGAAAGCCGGACAGTGCGCAGACATGGGCGATGCCGTTGCCCATTTGCCCGGCGCCGATCACGCCGATCTTGCGAAATGAAGGGACCGTGTCGTTCGCCTCGCCCGCGCGCACGGGTTGCGCACGCGGGCTGGTTCGTTCTTTGGGGCGTTCCTTGACCTCGACCATTTTCGATTCACCTTACGCAGTTTTACGACGATCTCGGCCCCGGCGCCAGATTTCTCAGTGCTTAACCTTGTCGAGCTCCGCCGCGAGCTCCGGCAGGGCCTGATAAAGGTCGGCAACTAACCCATAATCGGCGACTTGAAAGATCGGCGCTTCCTCGTCTTTGTTGATCGCCACGATGATCTTCGAATCCTTCATGCCGGCGAGATGCTGAATAGCGCCTGAAATGCCGACCGCGATGTAAAGGTCCGGCGCCACGACCTTGCCGGTTTGCCCGACCTGCCAATCGTTCGGCGCGTAGCCGGCATCGACGGCGGCGCGCGAGGCGCCGATTGCGGCGCCAAGCTTGTCCGCCACCGGTTCGATATATTTGGTGAAGTTCTCGCGGTTTTGCATCGCGCGGCCGCCGGAAATGATGATTTTGGCCGAGGTTAGTTCTGGACGCTCGGACTTTGAGAGTTCTTCACCCACAAAGCCGGAGAGGCCCGGATCGGCCGCCGCGGTAACCGGCTCGATCGGGGCGGACCCGCCGGCGCCGGTCGCCTGGAATGCCGCCGTTCGCACGGTGATCACCCGCTTTTGTTCGCCCGAGCGCACCGTCTGCAGTGCATTGCCGGCATAGATCGGGCGCTCGAACGTGTCTGGCGCCACCACTTTGGTGACGTCGGAAATCTGCATCACGTCGAGCAAGGCCGCGACCCGCGGCATGATGTTCTTGCCGGTGGTGGTCGCTGGCGCCATCAGCGTGTCGTACGGGCCAGCAAGCGCGACGATCAATGCCGCGGTCGGCTCGGCCAGAATGTGCTGGTAAGCGGGCGCATCGGCGAGCAGCACTTTGCCAACGCCGTCAAGCTTGGCTGCTGCCTCCGCGACCGGCCTGCAATTTTGACCGGCGACCAGAATGTGTACTTCGCTGCCGACCTGTTTCGCCGCCGTCAGGGCTTTATTGGTCGCATCCTTGAGTGTGGCGTTGTCGTGCTCGGCAAGGAGAAGCGTGGGCATATTAAACCGCTCCCGCGGCTTTGAGCTTCTCGACCAGCTCGGCGACGCTCTTGACCTTCACTCCGGCCTTGCGCACCGGCGGCTCGGCGGTCTTGATCACTTCAAGCCGCGGCTTGATGTCGACGCCGTAATCTGCGGCGGTCTTTTCGTCGATCGGTTTCTTTTTCGCCTTCATGATATTGGGCAAGGACGCGTAGCGCGGCTCGTTGAGCCGCAGATCGGTGGTGATGATCGCAGGGGTTTTCAGCTTCACGGTCTGCAAACCGCCGTCGACCTCGCGCGTGACCGTGACCGCATCGCCGTCCAACGTCACCTTGGACGCGAAAGTGCCTTGCGGCCAACCGAGCAGCGCGGCCAGCATCTGTCCGGTTTGATTGCAATCGTCGTCGATGGCCTGCTTGCCCATGATGATCAGGCCGGGCTTCTCGGCTTCGGCTATCGCTTTGAGGATTTTGGCGACCGCAAGCGGCTCGACCGCGCCGTCGGCCTTCACCAGGATGCCGCGGTCAGCGCCCATGGCGAGCGCGGTGCGAATCGTTTCGGCCGCCTGCGCCGATCCGATCGAGGCACAGACAATCTCGGTCGCCTTGCCGGCCTCTTTCAGCCGGATCGCCTCCTCGACGGCAATTTCGTCAAACGGGTTCATCGACATTTTCACGTTGCCAAGCTCGACGCCGGAGCCGTCCGGCTTGACGCGGATCTTCACGTCTTTGTCGATCGCCCGCTTCACGGGCACCAGGATTTTCATGAGAAGGACTACTGCTATTGTTTGTTGACGCGCTCGCGCCGGTGAGGAATTTGGGCGCTGCTGCGGTGCGGCAAACTACCGGCCCTCACCCTGCCGGTCAACGCCGCCTCGTGCCCTTCGGAATCGGGACACTAGCGGTTCTCGCCGGGCTTCCAGAGCACGTCGCCCGAGCCTTTGCCGTTGGCGTAACGGCTGGCAACGAAAAGGTAATCCGACAGGCGATTGAGGTATTTGAGCACTTCGGGGGTGACGCTCTCCCCGGCCTTGTCCTTGAGCTCGGCGGTCAACCGCTCGGCGCGCCGGCAGACGGTCCGCGCCAGGTGCAGATAGGCCGCGGCGGGGCTGCCGCCCGGCAGGACGAACGAGCGCAGCGGGGCAAGTTCGGCATTAAGCCGGTCGATCTCGGTCTCGAGCCAGGCCACCTGATTTTCGGTGACGGTCAAACGCGCCCCGCCGGGTCCTTTTCCGTGCCCCGGCGTGCAAAGGTCGGCGCCGACATCGAACAGATCGTTCTGGATGCGCCCGAGAGCGGCATCGAGCGCGGCATCGCCGGCCGTGTGCAGCCGCGCCACGCCGATCGCGGCATTGGTTTCATCGAGCGTGCCATAGGCGGCGATCCGCAGATCGTATTTCTTGCGCCGCCCCCCGGTGCCGAGCGCGGTGGTGCCATCGTCGCCGGTGCGCGTGTAAATTTTGTTCAGAACGACCATCGCGGCTATTTCGCTATTACTTTTTCGCCCATTGCTATTTCGCCATAAGCCAGACCGTGAACATGATAACGACGATGGCGATGAATTGCAGCAAGACGCGCAGCCGCATCAATTGCTGCGATCGGTTGGGCGAGCCCCCGCGCATCATGTTGACGAGGCCGAGCAGCAACACGACGGCGACTGCGCCGATCGCGATCGGAACCCCGATATGGGACATGAAATTGGCCATGCAGGTATATGTAGCCGGGCTTGAGCGCTTGCGAAAGCGCGGATACATCGAGCCTCGTTCCAGGAGGAATGTCCGCAATGATCGTCGATTTCCAGCACCATTTCACGCCGCGCGAATTGATCAAGGACGACCCGGGCGACCGGCTTGTCCTGCATTATGATGCGCTCGGTGCGCCAAGCTACACGGTGCATTCTCTGCTCTACGACCTCGATGAGCACGTGCGGATGATGGACGTGGCCGGCATCGACGCGGCCTGGCTCACCAGCGCCGCCGGCATGTGCGCCGATCTTGAAACCTCGCGGCTCGTCAATGACAAAGCCGCTCAAGCCGAGCGCGACTATCCGGGGCGCTTCATCGGCGCCGCGCACGCGCATCCGCGCGGCGGTGCCGCGGCTTTCAAAGAGCTCGCCCGCTGCCGTCATGAGCTCGGCTTTCAGGGCGTCGTGATCACCTCCGAATTCGACGGAAAATTCATCGACGATCTAGAGCTGGAGCCGTTCTGGAACGAAATCGCCAAACTCGACATGTTCGTGTTCGTGCATCCGGCGCTCAAGCTCAATCACGCCCAGCAGTTCGACGCTTACGACACCGCGCGCGCGGTGGGACGCGAATTTTCACTGATCATGGCGACGATCCGGCTGATCAATTCCGGTATATTCGACCGCCATCCCGCACTTACCGTGCATACGGCGCATCTCGCCGGCGGCATCGCCTCGATGATGGCGCGCATCCGCAGCTTTCAGGACAAGGAATTTTGGGGCACCGCGGGCAATAAGCGTCACGGGGCCAAAGCCAAAAAAGATTTCGACCATTACATCCGGCACAATCTGGTATTTGACACGGCAGGCTTTGCCGGCGGCATCGGCGCCATCAAGGCGGGTTTGTGCGAACTTCCGGCTTCGCGCATCGTGTTCGCGACCGACTATCCGCAGGAAATCAGGAAGCGCGAAGCGGTGCGGGATTTCGTCCATGAACTGCGCGCGCTCGGCGCCGACGGCGAGCGGATCCTGTCTGGCAATGTCGGGCTTTTGCTCAAGGAACCGCCGGCGCCGGAGCGAACAAAAATAGAAGAGCGGATGCTGTAGGTGCCGGCGCGATCCGGTCGTCACGCGGCATCGTGGAAAATGACACCGAGTGTGTGCCGGCAGCCGGAGCGCAGGCGGCTTACTCCGTGCCGCATGTTGACTCGATAGGTTCCGCGGGCGCCGCGAACCGGACGATGATGGACCGGAAAGATCACGCCCTCGCCCTGCCTGAGCGGCACGACTTCGGCGCGCGATTGCATTCGCGGTCGTTGCTCCGTAAGTAAGAATTCGCCGCCGGTAAAATCTCGTTCCGGCTCGGACAAGAGAAAAGCCACTTGAAGCGGAAAGATGTTTTCGCCGTAAATGTCCTGATGCAAGCAATTGAAGTCACCGGGACCATAGCGGAGAAGCAGCGGCGTAGGCTTGCTTTGTCCGTCTGCGTGGCAGCGCCTTAAATAAGCGGCGTGC
Organism: Xanthobacteraceae bacterium; assembly: GCA_036497645.1. Lineage (GTDB taxonomy): Bacteria > Pseudomonadota > Alphaproteobacteria > Rhizobiales > Xanthobacteraceae > BOG-931. The sequence goes on along the minus strand of DASXJB010000199.1, from coordinate 9,890 downwards.
GTTGAGGGATATGTTAAATCGATGCCAAGCGCCTTATTCCAGCGATTCGCAACCTGCGCCAGGGCCGGATAAAGAGAATCGCGCAGCGTGGCGACGATCTGCGGCAAGGGGTATGCGAAATATTTGTATTAGCCACGCCCAAAACCGTGCCGCGCCATGACTATCCGACTGCGAAACAGTTGATCAGAGTCGTAGCTCTCCGCCAAAACCGTGCATTCTTTTGGCGTGAGCAACGGTTCGGTGGTCGCGCAGCCATGGTCGTCCAGATTGGAGATGATCACCGGCCAATCCAGTCCGCTAACCCGCTCGCCGATCGACGACGATTTTGGCTGTGCGATTGATCGTCGTGTTTGAACCATTCCCACCATGGACTGACTCTGAGCGTGTCGTTGCTAGAATGCGACTGCGAACGATACATATTGTCAAAATAACCGATCTGACACCCGAAACCTGCACTGCGCCAAATGGGCGGAAGTGGGCTCACGAGCCAAACTTCACCGTCTAGGCTTTCGCCAGATGCTTCTCGATCTGATCGACCGGATGTTTGGTGAGGTCCTTGTCGATCTCGGCGATGATTTTTCGTTTTACGTCGGGATGAAAGGCCTTGCGCAGATCGGCAAGCGTGCGCGGCGGCGCCACCACGACCAGAGCCTCGACGCCGCGCTCGCGCACGATCCGCTCCAGCATGGCCGCGACCTGCTCGGCGAACCGGTGCTCCTCGAGCTTGTGCCAGTCGGTCTGGCCGACGCTGGAACGACCCGCGCCAACTGACGAATATGCCCGGCCCGGACGATCCGTCCCCTGCTCATGGGTTGGCGGATTTGCGTCGGTGAATACCCGCTCGGTCTTCAGATTCAAAACCTGCGCATCGCCCTCGTTTCGCAGGAACAAAGCCTTGCTGCCGTCGCCGACGAAGACAAAGGCATTGTGCGGAATTCTAAGCATCGGACAGATCCAATCCTGTTGAAATGCATGCTGGAACGCTGCCGGAATGTGACGGCTTGAGCCGAGCTCGCCTTGACATGTGTCAATTCGGTGGGCGCGGCGAACGTTCCGCAGCATTAATTCGAGCCGTCGAGCAACCGCCGGGCGATGACTTGTGCCTGGATTTCGGCGGCGCCTTCGAAAATATTGAGAATGCGCGCATCGCATAATATCCGCGACACCGGAAATTCCAGGGCGAAACCGTTGCCGCCGTGCACCTGCACCGCATTGTCGGCCGCCGCCCAGGCGACGCGCGCCGCCAAAAGCTTGGCCATGCCGGCCTCGAGGTCGCAGCGCCGCTCGGAATCCTTCTGCCGCGCGGCGTAATAGGTGAGCTGGCGGGCGATCATGATCTCGGCCGCCATCATCGCGATCTTGTCGGCGATGCGCGGGAACGCCGCAATCGGCTCGCCGAACTGCACGCGGCTGGTCGCATAGGCGAGCGCCTGCTCCATCGCGGCCTGCGCCACGCCGATCGCCCGCGCCGCGGTCTGGATGCGCGCTGCCTCGAAGGTCGCCATTAATTGCTTAAAACCGAGACCCTCGATGCCGCCGAGCAGGTTCTCCGCTTTGACCGCAAAGCCGTCGAAGGCGATCTCATATTCCTTCATGCCGCGATAGCCGAGCACCTCGATCTCGGTCCCGGTCATGCCGGGCACCGGGAAGGGATCAGCGTCGGTGCCGCGCGGTTTTTCCGCAAGCAGCATGGACAGCCCGCGATAGCCGGTCTCAGCCGGATTAGTGCGAACCAGAAGCGTCATCAGATCGGCGCGCACTGGATGCGTTATCCAGGTCTTGTTGCCGTAGATCTTGTAGACGTCGCCTTGGCGGACCGCGCGGGTCTTGAGCGATGCCAGATCCGAACCGGTATTTGGCTCGGTGAACACCGCGGTGGGCAGCACTTCGCCGGAGGCGATTTTCGGCAGCCATTTGCGCTTCTGTTCTTCGGTGCCGGAGCCGAGAATAAGTTCGGCCGCGATCTCCGAGCGCGTACCCAGGCTGCCGACCCCGATATAGCCGCGCGACAATTCCTCGGAGACGACGCACATCGACTCCTTGCCCAGGCCCATACCCTCGTAATCCTCGGGGATGGTCAGGCTGAAAACACCGAGTTCCGCCATCTGCGCGATGACGTCGAGCGGAATATATTCGTTGCGCAGATGCCAGGCTTGCGCGAACGGCGCGACGCGATCCTCGGCAAACTTGCGCATTTCCTCGCGGATCGAATCAAGCGTCTCATCAAGCCCGCAGGTGCCTACCGTCGCATCGTGGCGCTCGCGCATCAGCTCCATCAAGCGCGCGCGGCGGGCCGGCGTATTCCCGGTGGCAATAAGATGCTCGACAGCCGGATTGACGCGCGCGGCAACCGCCTCGGCGCCCAGTCCGAGGTCGGAGAGACGCACAATCTCGCTCTGGCTCATCGGAATGCCGCCGAGCACTTGCGCCAAATATTCGCCGGCGCCGATCCGTGCCAGCAATTCCTCGATCTCGCCGAAACCGCCGCCGTCGGCGAGGCGCTGAGCGTAATGTGCGAGCTGGCGAATGGCCTCGACATAGGTGGCAAGCCAGGCAAGCCCGTGAGTGGCGCGCTGCTCGCTGTCGAACCGGCGCGACACCACCCGGCCGTCGACCGTCACGCGGTCGCTCACCGCTCGGCGCGCATCGCTCAACAGCGCGTCCATCGCGGCCACCGCCTCGCCCAGCATGGCAATCACCTCACGGCGCGGCGGTTTCTCGGTCACGGCAGCGGGCATGGTTCACCGGTTAGTTTCGTTGCGGGGGCAACGGCACCCAAAGACCTTATGCGTGCAGTGCACAAAAGCCAATCAAGACGCGGCAGGCGCGGTCGCGGTTCAGAGCTACGGAAGCTTCCGTAAACGATGCTATGAAAAGCCATCGCCGATTTGGTGCGGAGGTTGTCTGCCGTTGAACGCGATCCACGTGTGCAGCCGCGTCGTTTGGGATGCCTTGAATCGCTTTAACGCCGATGACGGCTGGGCGATCGCAAGCCACATCGCGCTGTCGGTCCTGATGTCGATGTTTCCGTTTCTGATCCTGGTGACGGCGCTCGCCGGCTTCATCGGCTCGCAGAACCTGGCCGCCGAAGTGGCGGCCCTGATCGTCGCGGCGTGGCCGCCGGAAGTTTCGGGCGGTATCGGCGGCGAAATTCACAAAGTGCTGACCACAGCGCGCGGCGATATCCTCACAATCGGCGCCGTGTTCGCGGTTTACTTCTCCTCGAGCGGCATCGAGAGCCTGCGCATTGGGCTCAACCGCGCCTACGGATTGACGGAAACGCGGCCGTGGTGGCTGTTGCGGCTGGAATCGATCGGCTATGTGCTGGTCGCCGCGGTCGGGTTGCTCGCGCTCGCTTTTCTGGTCGTGCTTGGTCCATTGGTGTTTCGCGCGGCGCTTGCTTACGTCGACTGGCTCGCGCCGCTCGAAGGCCATTACAACATCGCGCGGTTCAGCGTCGCCACCTTCGTGCTCACGGTGGCGCTGTTGATCCTGCACATGTGGCTGCCGGCCGGGCGCCGGCAGATCGAGGACGTGTGGCCCGGCATCGCCGCCACGCTCGCGCTGTGGCTCGCCTGCGGTTTCATATTCGGCCGTTATCTTGCGGATTTTCGCTACACCTACGTCAGCTACTATGCGGGCCTGGCGTCGGCGATGGTGGCGCTGGTGTTTCTCTATTTCACCGCATGGATTTTCATTTATGGCGGCGAGCTCAACGCCGCGATTGCGCGCGAACGCGCGATCCGCCGCGGCGCGCCCGATCGCCTGACTTGACTGCAAATACTGCCGGCTGAGCGTGTGTCGGTTTATCAGGCGCGCTGCGCCTCCAGCACGTCGTCGAAATTACGCAAGCCCTGTCGCGGCGTATTGACCAGCACCGCCATATTCCCGGGCTTGTGGCGGTTGGTGCGCATCAGCTCGTGCGCATAGGGAATCTTCTCCCACGGAAACACGTCGCTCATGCACGGATCGACGCGCCGATCGATGACGAACTGATTGGCGGCGCTCGCTTGCTTGAGATGGGCGAAATGCGAGCCCTGCACGCGCTTTTGCCGCATCCACACATAGCGCGCATCGAAGGTGATGTTGTAGCCGGAAGTACCAGCGCAGAACACGACTATGCCGCCGCGCTTGACCACCAAGCACGACACCGGAAAAGTCGCTTCGCCCGGATGCTCGAAAATGATGTCGACATCGCGCTTGCCGGTAATGTCCCAGATCGCCTTGCCGAAGCGCCGAGCTTCTTTGACCCAAGCGTCGTAGTCGGGCGTGCCGACCTTCGGCATCGCGCCCCAGCACTTGAAATCACTGCGGTTGATCACGCCCTTGGCGCCGAGATCGAGCACGTATTGAATTTTTGCCGGATCCGACACGATGCCAATGGCGTTGGCGCCGGACGCGGCGACGAGCTGCACGCCGAACACGCCGAGCCCGCCGGAAGCGCCCCAAACCAGCACATTGTCACCAGGCTTGAGGATATGCGGCGGATGACCGAACAGCATGCGATAGGCGGTCGCCAGCGTGAGCGTGTAGCAGCCTGCTTCCTCCCACGTCAGGTGCGCAGGCTTGGGCATCAGCTGCCGTGACTGCACGCGGCAGAATTGCGCGAATGAGCCGTCCGGCGTCTCGTAACCCCAAATGCGCTGTGACGGGGACAGTAGCGGATCGCCGCCGTTGCATTCTTCGTCGTCGCCGTCGTCCTGATTGCAGTGGATGATCACTTCATCGCCGACCTTCCAGCGTTTGACTTTCGGGCCGACCGCCCACACCACGCCGGAAGCATCCGAGCCGGCAATGTGGAAGGGGTGCTTGTGTCCATCGAGCGGCGACACAGGAACGCCGAGCCCGGCCCAGACGCCGTTGTAGTTGACCCCGCCGGCCATGACATAGACCAGCACCTCATCGTCGGCGATCGGCCAGGTCGGAACCACTTCGCATTGCATCGCCGTTTCCGGCGGGCCGTGGCGCTCCTTGCGGATCGCCCAGGCATACATTTTCTCAGGGATATGGCCGAGCGGCGGAACCTCGCCGATCTCATAGAGATCTTTAAGGGGCGCGGCTGATGGTTTTTTCTGCGCAACGGCCATGGTGGGGCTTCTCCCCATGCACCGGCACGGCCGGCTCCGACGTTAAATCAACCAACGAGCGCGGCGGCGGTCGCAACAATAACACTCTGCCGCAGTTTATGTTGCATTGCAACAAGAACGGCGTCACACTGCCACAGCGCTCAAGGTTTGCAGGCGATGGCGCGATCAATGCAGCGCAATGAAAGGGCACAAGATTCAGCGGCGGGCGGCACCAGCCGCGAGGAAGCTGTGGGCGCGAAAGCTGTGGACGCCGTTGGCGCCAAACCCGTGCGCGACAAGCCCGTGCGCGACAAGCCATGGATATTCCGCACCTATGCTGGACATTCCACCGCTGCGGCCTCGAACGCGCTCTATCGCACCAATCTGAGCAAGGGCCAGACCGGATTGTCGGTCGCCTTCGATCTGCCAACCCAGACCGGCTACGACAGCGATCACGCGCTCGCCAAGGGCGAAGTCGGCAAAGTCGGCGTGCCGATCTGTCACCTCGGCGATATGCGCGCGCTGTTCGACGGCATCCCGCTCGGCGAGATGAACACGTCGATGACGATCAACGCCACCGCCGCCTGGCTGCTCGCGCTCTACATCGCGCTTGCCGACGAGCAAGGCGCGCCGCGCGGCAAGCTGCAAGGCACGACGCAAAACGATATCATCAAGGAATATCTGTCGCGCGGCACCTACGTGTTTCCGCCGTCGCCGTCGATGCGGCTGACCAAGGACGTGATCCTGTTCACGACCAAGGACATGCCGAAGTGGAATCCGATCAATGTTTGCTCCTATCACCTGCAAGAAGCCGGTGCGACGCCGGTGCAGGAGGTCGCCTTCGCGCTTGCGACCGCGGTCGGGGTGCTCGATGCGGTGAAGGCCCAATGCGCCGAGGCAGAATTCGGCGACGTGGTCGGGCGCATCTCGTTCTTCGTCAATGCCGGGCTGCGCTTTGTCACCGAAATCTGCAAGATGCGCGCGTTTACCGAATTGTGGGACGAGATCACCCGCACGCGTTACGGCGTGCGCGACCCCAAGCAGCGGCTGTTTCGTTACGGCGTGCAAGTCAACTCGCTCGGGCTGACTGAGCAGCAGCCGGAGAACAATGTCGCGCGGATCTTGCTCGAAATGCTGGCGGTGACGCTGTCGAGGGACGCGCGGGCGCGCGCGGTGCAGCTGCCGGCCTGGAACGAAGCGCTCGGCTTGCCGCGGCCATGGGATCAGCAATGGTCGCTACGCATGCAGCAAATTCTCGCCTATGAGACCGACCTGCTGGACTATGGCGACATTTTCGACGGCTCGCCGGTCATCGCCGCCAAGGTCGCCGAACTCAAAGCCGCCGCGCGCGAAGAACTCGATCACATTGAGGCGCTGGGCGGCACGGTGGTGGCGGTCGAGTCCGGTTATCTCAAGCAGCAGCTCGTTGAATCGAATTCCCGCCGCGTCGAGGCGATCGAGCGCGGCGAGCAGACCGTGATCGGCGTCAATCGCTTTACCGAGACCGAGCCGTCGCCGCTCGCTGCCGCGGCGGGTGCGGTGGTCACCGTCACGGCGGAGGCGGAAGCCGACCAGATCGTGCGGCTGAACGCGTGGCGAGAGAGCCGCGATGCGGGCGCGGTCGCTGCGGCGCTCGAGCAGTTACGCAAAGCCGCCAAGGGCGGCGCCAATATCATGCCGCCCTCCATCGCCTGCGCGAAGGCCGGCGTCACCACCGGCGAATGGGGCGCGGCGTTGCGCGCCGCATTCGGCGAATATCGCGCGCCGACCGGCGTCGGCACGGCGATGCGCAACGATGCCGAAGGTCTTGATGAGATTCGCGCCGAGGTCGATCGTGTATCCAAAAAGCTCGGCCGCCGGCTGAAACTGCTGGTCGGCAAACCGGGGCTCGACGGCCATTCCAATGGCGCCGAACAAATAGCCGCCCGCGCGCGCGATGCCGGCATGGACGTGGTCTATGACGGCATCCGCCTGACCGCCGACGCTATCGCCGCTGCCGCGCGGGACAAGAAGGTGCATGTGGTCGGGCTGTCGATTCTGTCGGGCTCGCACTTGCCTTTGGTGCACGAGGTGATGGGGCGGCTGAAGGAAAACGGCGCGGCCGAGGTGCCGGTCGTGGTCGGCGGCATCATTCCGCCACAGGACGCCCGCGCGCTCAAAGAGGCCGGCGTTGCCGAGGTGTACACGCCGAAAGATTTCGCCCTGAACCGGATCATGGCCGATCTGGTGCGCATCGTCGAAGGCGCCGCCGACCGCGGCAAATGACGCGGCGTTACAACGTCATTACGAACCCAATGCGCTATGGGGGCGACTCGGTTTCTTCGCCAATGTAGGGCGTTCTCCCCGCCAGTACGGTTTGCATCCATGCACGATCGATGTTCTGTCCTGTCAGCACGACGGCGGCGCGACGGCCTTGCAGCCGACCGCGCTCCTTTATGAGCGCCGCCAGCGCCGCCGCGCCGGCACCCTCGGCGCAATTGTGGGTCGCGCTATAGATCAGGCGGATCGCTTCAGCGATATCGTCATCGCTTACCTCGACGATACGCTCAGCGCCCTTTCGAATAATCTCGAGCGCTGTCGGATCCGGCACGCGCACCGCCATGCCATCGGCGAAGGTCAGCGCAGAGTTGGTCGCAGTCGGGCGGCCAGCGGCGAACGAAAGATGATAGGCGTTCGCAGCCGCTGAGACGACACCTACGATCTTGGTCTTTAGTCCCAACGCATCACGCGTGCCGATCACGCCGCAAATGCCGGAGCCGAGGCCGATCGGCACATAAACCGTCTCGAGATCATCCGCCGCACTAAACAGTTCGTAGGCGTAACTTGCCACTCCGACGACGAAGTCGCGGTGAAACGAAGGTGCGTATTCGACGCCGTGCTCCGATGCAATCCGTATCGCTGCCTCCTTCGCCTCGTCGAAGTCGCGACCATGCTCGATCAGCTTGGCGCCAAACGACTGCATCGCTGCATTTTTTTCGCTCGAATTGCCGCGCGGCACGACGATTGTCACCGCCACTCCGGCACGCGCCCCCGCATAGGCCAGCGACTGACCGTGGTTACCACGCGTCGCGGTAACTATGCCCTGGACCTGCGGACGTTCGCGCTTGAGCCGCTCAAAATAAACAAGTCCGCCCCGCACTTTGAAAGCGCCAATCGGCGTGTGGTTCTCGTGCTTGACCACGACCTGCACGCCGGTTTGTGCCTCAAGCAGCGGCCAAGCATATTGTGGCGTCGGCGGGACGCTGGCGCGAACCAGCGGGATGACCTTTTCAAGCTCTGCGCGTGTAAACATCGCAAACCCTTAGCACGTCCGGAATGGTCTTCGCGGCAATTTCGCTTCGACAGCACAATCCTTGGTGAATATCGGATCGCTCGATGGCCCCAGTTAGAGCGCCGTCTCTCGCACGATCGCAACCCTAGTTAGCCGAGCCGTTTGTTATCACTCTGAAAGCAAACTTCATTTAGTGGCTTTGCGTGTCAAAGTCGCGTTGACACGCGCGCAACCTACACTAGTCTTCGAACATCAAACACGGAACGTGGGGAGACGCCATGTGTCTGCGCCGGCTTTTTGTTGTCCTCTTTGTGAGTGTCTCATCGATCTCGGCCTACGCCCAGGACGCAAAGAAGACTGCTGACGATTTCGCGATCAAATGGGTTACGGCTTACGATGCGGGTGATGCTGCGGCCCTGGCAGCTTTGTTCACTCCGGACGGCGTCTTCAATGCGCCGTCAGGAGCGGTCCTCAAAGGTCGCGACGCGATCGAGAAAGCTCTGGCAGGCCGCATAAAGGCGGGTTGGACGAAGGAGACCGTAACGACGACCGACGCGGGGATAGCAGGCACTGCCGTTTGGGCCGCCGGTGAATATGGTTTGGTCGGGTCCGGAGAACAAGCTGGCAAACAAAGCGGCGGACACTTTGGCTGGGTGCTCGTTCGTGACGGCGAAGCTTGGCGCGCGGCGATGCTCACCGCGAACATGACCCCACCAAAATAGCTTTTTTAGGTCACCTGTGTGAGCCGTTCACGAATGGCTCAACGCCCCGCCGTGCGGATGCCGTCCGGCCCGCCGGTGACTTTGACTTGGCCGGTGACCTTCAGGTTTTTGCCGTCGAAGCTGACGATCGCGAGCGCGTTATCCACCATGCTTTGCGCCAGTAAGGTCTTGCCGTCACGGCTCCAGACGACGCCCTGCGGCCATTGCCCGATTTTAACTTCGCCCACCTTCGTCAGCGTTGTTCCGTTTACGCTGAACACGACGAGCAGGCCGTGATCATTGTAGAACGGGTGGCTTTGCGCCAGATTTGATCCGTTCTGCGGGATCACCGCCAGATAGTTGCCGTCGTCGGAAAAAGCCAAGCCTTCGACATACTGCCCCACGTCCACTGTGTTGACGATGCGGGGCGCCTTGCCTTTGAGATCGACGATATTCACCGGCATGATGTCGCCGGAATTAGCGCCCTGATTGCCGATCACCGCGATATCGCCTTTGGGACTCACGTGCACCGCATAGGGCCGGTGACCGCCGGTCATGACGCGCTTGGTGTCCGAGACATTGGTGCCGTCCACCGACAAAATCGAAATGCGGTGGTCGCCATCGCGCGTGACCAGCGCTGTCTTGCCGTCGGGCGTGAAAGCGATAGCGGCGGGTCCCGCTTTCGGGTCACCGAAATCGATTTTGCCGGTTGCGGTCAATGTCTTGCCGGAGATCGTGAACACCGACACGGTTCCTTCCCGGTAATTGGCCACCAAAGCCAGCGTGCCATCGGGATTAATTGCGGTCCCGCTCGGGCCTAAGCCAGCCTCAAGCGTCGCGATCACGGCCGGC